>NZ_JBVIFS010000016.1:0-181521 GCF_055571215.1 Streptomyces sp. NPDC030995 | reverse complement strand
GCCCGTTCCTTTGGGGGTTTCCCGGCAGTCTTCGTATGTCCGTGGCGGGACGGTCGGTCAAGGGTGGCCGAAGGCCATCGCGAAGCGACGCGACCAACGGGAGCGCCCTTGAGGGACCGGCCCGACACGGACATACGAAGACTGCCGGGAAACCCCCAAACCCTCTCTGACCCCGGTCGAGGGGCCCCCGCGACTCGCAGCCACCGCCGCACAGACTGATGGCGTCCGTCGAGCTCCCGCCCACCGGCACCACCGCCGCACAGACTCATGCCGTCCGCCGAGCTCTGCCCACCGGCACCACCGCCGTACGGCCCGATGGCATCCGCCGGGCTCCCGCCCGCCGAAGCCACCGCCGCACGACCCGACCCCGACCGCGCCCCCGCCACCGCACCCGCCTAACAGCCCTCCCGGCCTCAGGCCAGTGCGACCACCGCGCGGGACATGCCCAGGACCTTCTGGCCCGCGCTCATGGCCGTCAGGTCGACCCGGACGCGGTTGTCGTCCAGCTTTGCCGCGACCTTGGCGGTGACCTCGATCAGGCCGCCCTGGTCGTCGTTCGGGACCACGACGGGCTTGGTGAAGCGCACGCCGTACTCGACCACCGCACCGGGGTCGCCCACCCAGTCGGTGACCACGCGGATCGCCTCGGCCATGGTGAACATGCCGTGCGCGATGACGTCCGGCAGTCCGACCTCCTTGGCGAACTTCTCGTTCCAGTGGATCGGGTTGAAGTCGCCCGAGGCGCCCGCGTACTGCACGAGCGTGGCGCGCGTCACGGGGAAGGACGCCGACGGCAGCTCGGTGCCGACCTCGACGTCGGCGTACTGGATCTTCGCTGCCATGTCAGGCCTCCTCGGGGGCGCGGGAGACGAGCTTCGTCCACGCCGTCACCACGTGCTCGCCGGTCTCGTCGTGGACCTCGCCGCGGATGTCGATGATGTCGTTGCCCGCGAGCGACTTCACGGCCTCGATGGTGGAGGTCACTGACAGACGGTCACCGGCGCGCACCGGGCGCGAGTACGCGAACTTCTGGTCGCCGTGTACGACGCGGCTGTAGTCCAGCCCCAACTGCGGGTCCTCGATGACCTGGCCGGCCGCCTTGAAAGTGATGGCAAACACAAAAGTCGGCGGAGCGATCACATCGGAGTAGCCGTACGACTTGGCGGCTTCGGCGTCGGTGTAGACGGGATTGATGTCACCCACCGCAACCGCGAATTCGCGGATCTTCTCGCGGCCGACCTCGTACGGCTCGGTGGGCGGGTAGCTCCGCCCCACGAAGGACTGGTCGAGAGCCATGACTCACTACCTCCTGATGAAGGGACACGAAAGACGACAAGAACAAAGACAGGCCCGGAGACAGAAACGACACAAGGCCGCCCCCCAATGAAGGGGACGACCTCATGACGGTGCCTGTTATTTGAGACTTCGCTGGGGTCAGCGGGTCTCGCGGTGCGCGGTGTGCGAGTTGCAGCGCGGGCAGTGCTTCTTCATCTCAAGACGGTCCGGGTTGTTACGCCGGTTCTTCTTGGTGATGTAGTTCCGCTCCTTGCACTCCACGCAGGCCAGCGTGATCTTCGGGCGGACGTCGGTGGCAGCCACGTGAGTGCTCCTTGACGGACTATAGGACGGATGAACGCATAAAAGAGTAGCCGATCGGGAGACCGACCCCGCAATCGGCTACTGTGTGTAGCGGCGACCGGACTTGAACCGGTGACACAGCGATTATGAGCCGCTTGCTCTACCGACTGAGCTACGCCGCTTTGATGTGATCGACTCCCCACCCGAGGGTGGGGAACCTCTCTCACCAGAGCCCCAATGCGGAATCGAACCGCAGACCTTCTCCTTACCATGGAGACGCTCTACCGACTGAGCTATTGGGGCGAGCGATGAAGACATTACACGGTTGCCCGCCCATCGCCCAAATCCTTTGCGGGAACAGGGCTCCGAGGGGGTTCGGACACTCTTCTCGATCAACCCACCAGCCACTCCCGACCCACTTCTGGGGCAGATTGTGTGCGGGCTCACATCCATGTCACCCCCACCTCACCCCCATCTCGTCCCCGCCGCACCTCCGGCGCGGGTCGATCGGAGCTTTTGGGGCCCGTGGGGCGCACGCGCGAGCGCCACAGCGCAGGGGCACCACACCGGTACGACTATTGCGCTCTTCCGTGAAGCGGGGTGCGCCGCGCCCTAGGCTCTGAGCACGCTGCGTGATCTTGGGCCGCGGGCCGCGGCCACGGGCCCAGGAACCGCCCGAGCCACCGCAGGAGCGCGATGTCCGACAGCCAGCCGCAGCAGCCGTTCCACTCCCCCCGCAGCGGCACCGGCAACGCGGCCGCAGCCGAGGCCACCACCCTGCTGCTCACCGGGGCCCGCCTCACCGACGGCCGTACCGTCGACGTCCGCCTCGGCGGCGGCCGGATCCAGGCCGTCGGCACCACGGGCAGCCTCCCCTCCCCCGCGCTGTCCCGGGTGGACCTGAGCGGCTATCTGCTCCTCCCCGCCCCCGCCGAGCCGCACGCCCACGGGGACACCGCCCTGACCGCGGACGGCGAGGGCCCCGTCTCGTACACCCCCGACGAGGTCCAGCGCCGGGCCACGGAAGCGGCTCTCCTCCAGCTCGGGCACGGCGCCACCGCCGTGCGCTCGCACGTACGGATCGGCGACGTCCACGGCCTCGGCCCCCTGGAGGCCGTGCTCCAGGCCCGCCGCTCCCTGCGCGGGCTGACCGACCTCACCACCGTGGCGGTCCCCCGGCTGCTGACCGGGGTGGCCGGTGCGGACGGGCTCGCCATGCTGCGGGACGCGGTGAAGATGGGCGCCTCCGTGATCGGCGGCTGCCCGGACCTGGACCCCGACCCGACGGGCTTCCTCGAAGCCGTCCTGGAACTCGCCGACGAGCACGGCTGCCCCGTGGACCTGCACACGGACGGTGACGACCCGGGCCGCCTCTCCCGGCTCGCGGCGATGGCCGGCGGGCTGCGCCCCGGGGTGACCATCGGCCCCTGCGGCGGTCTGTCCCGGATCCCGCTGGACGTGGCGGCCCGCGCCGCCGACCAGCTGGCCGCAGCCGGCGTACGGGTCACCTGCCTGCCCCAGGGCGACTGTGCGGCCCTGGAGCGCCGCGGCCTGCGCACCGCACCCGTACGCCTGCTGCGGGCCGCCGGCGTACGGGTCGCGGCCGGCAGCGGGGCCCTGCGGGACGCCGGGAACCCGGTCGGCCGCGGCGACCCCCTGGAGGCCGCCTACCTGCTGGCCTCCCAGGGCGGGCTCCGGGCGGGCGAGTCCTACGAGTCGGTCAGCGCCTGCGCCCGTGAGGCGATGGGCCTGCCGGAGGTGCGGGTGGAGGCCGGTTTCCCGGCGGAGCTGCTCGCCGTGCGCGGGGACCGGATCGCGAGCGTGCTGTCGCTCGCGTACAGCCGGATCGTGATCCACCGCGGGCGGGTGGTAGCCCGTACGAGTGCCGTACGGGAGTACTGCGACTCAGCCGTCGCGGTGGCTCTGGACCTGCCCCGGCAGGGCCGTACGGAGGCGGGACCCTGAAGGTTCGCCGTGCGTTCGCGGGCGTGGGCGCCCGGCTCGTCGTACGGTCGGGTCATGCGCATCGTCATCGCGGGTGGACACGGTCAGATCGCGCTGCGGCTGGAGCGCCTGCTCGCCGCGCGCGGGTACGAGGTCGCGGGCGTCATCCGCGACCCGGCACAGGGCGACGACCTCAGGGCGGCGGGCGCCGAGCCGGTGCTCTGCGATCTGGAGTCGGCCTCGGTCGAACACGTGGCCGGGATCCTGCAGGGCGCGGACGTGGCGGTGTTCGCGGCCGGCGCCGGTCCTGGCAGCGGCATCGGACGCAAGGACACCGTGGACCGGGGCGCGGCGGTGCTGTTCGCCGACGCGGCCGAACGGGCCCGCGTACGCCGCTTCCTGATGGTCTCTTCGATGGGCGCGGACGCGCACCACGAGGGCGACGAGGTCTTCGACGTCTATCTGCGGGCGAAGGGCGAGGCCGACGACCACGTCCGTACCCGGCTGGGGCTGGAGTGGACGGTCCTGCGCCCGGGCTCGCTCATCGACGACGCCGGGACGGGCCTGGTCCGCCTGGAGGCGCGGACGGGCCACGGGGCCGTCCCGCGCGACGACGTGGCGGCGGTGCTGGCCGAGTTGGTCGAGACCCCGGCGACGGCGGGTCTGACCCTGGAGCTGACCTCCGGTTCGACCCCGGTGCAGGTGGCCGTCAAGGACGTGGCGGGCAACTGACGGACCGTTGCGCGCCCCGTCCGGCGGCTCAGAACTCGGCGCTCAACTTGTCGTCGGACCGTCCGACCGAGTCCTGCTGGTACTGGTCCTCGTAGGCCTTCCGGATCCGCTCGATGCGTACGCTGCGCTCACCAGCCTCCTTCTCGGGGTACAGCAGCACCACCTCGTACGAGGTCTCGCGGATGACCTTGCCGTCCTGCCCACGCCACTGGCCGTACCCGTCGTGGACGGTCAGCCCCTCGGGGAAGGCGGGGGTGATCTCCCGGTCCAGGAACCGCATGAAATCCGGCTTCTCGATGGGGCCTCGGCCGTCGGGGCGGTCGGTGCCGAAATACAGCCGGGTCTCCTGGTACGGCTTCCCCACGTCCGTGTGGAGCGCCGCTCCCATCAGAGCCGGAATCCCGGCGCCGAGCAGGGCGATGAGCACCCCGCCACCGATCTTCCCCCGTGTGTCAGATGTCCACTTCACCCCAGGTGAACGAACGGGAGCCGCCGACGTTGCGGCTGATGACCGGCCCGGTTTCCTGCGGGTGCGGGAGTTGACGCATACGAGAAGACCCCCGTCCTGCGTTTCCGCAGTACGGGGGTCTCACATCGCGTGGCGGCGCCAGGGTTCGAACCTGGGTAGGCTGAGCCGGCAGATTTACAGTCTGCTCCCTTTGGCCACTCGGGCACACCGCCATGATCGCTGCCATTTTTCCGCCTTGCGGCGGCGCTCCCTGGCAACGACGTAAACGATACCTGATGACCGGGGGTGCTTCGCCACCGGATTGATCAGCGCTGGGGGTGGGTGCGGTGG
Source organism: Streptomyces sp. NPDC030995 (assembly GCF_055571215.1). Lineage (NCBI taxonomy): Bacteria > Bacillati > Actinomycetota > Actinomycetes > Kitasatosporales > Streptomycetaceae > Streptomyces > Streptomyces sp. NPDC030995. The sequence goes on along the minus strand of NZ_JBVIFS010000016.1, from coordinate 176,468 downwards.
CTAGGCTTTGCGGAGCGGGCCGGGGATGTCCGGCCGCGCCCTCCGGGGCGATCACAACCGATTTCAAGGAGCCACAGCACATGGCCGACTCCAGTTTCGACATCGTCTCGAAGGTCGAGCGGCAGGAGGTCGACAACGCCCTCAACCAGGCCGCCAAGGAGCTCTCGCAGCGCTACGACTTCAAGGGCACCGGCGCCACGATCGCCTGGTCCGGCGAGAAGATCCTGATGGAGGCGAACTCCGAGGAGCGCGTCAAGGCCGTCCTCGACGTCTTCGAGACCAAGCTGGTCAAGCGCGGGATCTCGCTCAAGGCGCTGGACGCCGGCGAGCCGCAGCTGTCCGGCAAGGAGTACAAGATCTTCGCCACGATCGAGGAAGGCATCTCCCAGGAGAACGCCAAGAAGGTCGCGAAGATCATCCGGGACGAGGGTCCCAAGGGCGTCAAGGCCCAGGTCCAGGGCGAGGAGCTGCGCGTCAGCTCCAAGAGCCGTGACGACCTCCAGGAAGTCCAGGCGCTGCTCAAGGGCAAGGACCTGGACTTCGCGATCCAGTTCGTGAACTACCGCTGACCCAGGTCTCCGACCTGCCACCACGCCGGCCCGGCGGTCTTCACCGACCGCCGGGCCGCGGCGGTTCACGGGGGTGCGGGGTGTGTGCGGGGCGTGTGCGGCGCACGCGCCACCGCGAGCTTCCATGGGCACTTGGGCCGCGATCAGTGCGCCCACCACGCTGGGTGGCATCACATCACCGCGTGGCAGGGGGTTCTCGCATGCCTGGGGCCGGCACGTTCCGCGAAGACTTCGGGGCATCCGTCGTCGTCGCGCTGGTCGCGTTGCCCCTGTGCGTGGGGGTGGCGGTCGCCTCCGGGGTGCCGGCCGAGCTGGGGATCGTCACCGGGGTGTTGGGCGGGCTCGTCACCGGGTGGTTCCGCGGGAGCTCGCTCCAGGTGAGCGGGCCCGCAGCCGGGCTCACCGTGCTCGTCTACGAGGCGGTGCAGGCGTACGGTCTGCCCGCGCTCGGGGTGCTCGTCGTGGCCGCGGGGGTGGTGCAGCTGGGCATGGGGGTGCTGCGGCTCGGACGGTGGTTCCGGGCGATCTCCGTCGCCGTCGTACACGGGATGCTGGCCGGGATCGGGCTGGTGCTGATCTCCGGGCAGCTCTACGCCCTGGTCGGCGTGGAAGCTCCGGGGCAGACCCTGTCGAAGCTGCGCGGGCTGCACGAGCTCGGGGCTCAGGCCGACTGGGCCGCCGTGCTGCTCGGGGCCGCGACCATCGTCGCCATGGTCGCCTGGCGCCGGATGCCCGCCCGGGTGCGGCTCGTACCCGGGGCGCTCGTCGGGGTGGCCGGCGCCACCGCCGTGGCCGCCCTGCTGCGGCTGCCCGTCGAGAAGGTGCGGGTGACGGGGGTGCTGGCGGCCGTGTCCCCGCCCGCCTGGGGCGATTTCGCGGTACTGGCCTCCGTCGGGGCGGTGGGGACGGTGGTCGCGCTGGCGCTGATCGCCTCCGCCGAGACGTTGTTCAGCGCCGCCGCCGTGGACCGCATGCACGACGGGCCGCGGACGGAGTACGACCAGGAGCTGATCGCCCAAGGGGTGGGCAACAGTGTGTGCGGGCTGCTCGGGGCGCTGCCGATGACCGCCGTGATCGTGCGCAGCGCCGCCAATGTGGAGGCCGGAGCCCGCACCCGGGCGGCCAGGGTGATGCACGGTGGCTGGCTGTTGCTCTTCGCCGTGGCGTTCCCCCAGGTGCTGGAGAGCGTGCCGCTCGCCGCACTGGCCGGGGTGCTGCTGCACGCGGGCTGGAAGCTGCTGCCGGCCAGGGCAGTGGCCGCGCTCTGGCGCACGCACCGGGGCGAGGCGGTGGTGCTGCTGGCCACGGCCACCGCGATCGTGGTGACCAACCTCTTCGAAGGGGTGCTGGTCGGGCTGGGGCTCGCCGTCGCCAAGGCGGCCTGGGAGACCTCCCACGTGCACATCGAGGAGGTGTGGGAGGACGAGGAGCTGTGCGTCCGGGTCGTGGGGAACGCCAGCTTCCTGCGGCTGCCCAAGCTGCTCGACGCGCTGGACGCGCTGCCGCACGGGCAGCCGGTGCGGCTCGACCTGAGCGGGCTGCGCCACCTCGACCACGCCTGTCTGACCGCCCTGGAGGGGTGGGAGCGCAAGCGGACGCCGCTTCCCGGCCGGGAGGGCGTCATCTAGGCGGGTTACCCTCCGCCCGTGGAACACGAGTTGAAGCGCACCCTGGGGGTCTCCGACGCCGTCGTCGTCGGGCTCGGCGCGATGGTCGGCGCCGGAATCTTCGCCGCCCTCGCCCCGGCGGCGCGCGCGGCGGGCGGCGCGCTCCTGGCCGCCCTCGCCCTTGCGGCTCTCGTGGCCTACTGCAACGCGCACTCCTCGGCGCGGCTGGCCGCGCGGTACCCGTCGTCCGGCGGCACCTACGTCTACGGGCGCGAGCGGCTCGGGCCCTTCTGGGGATATCTGGCCGGCTGGGGATTCGTGATCGGCAAGACCGCGTCCTGCGCGGCGATGGCCCTCACCGTGGGGGCCTACGTCTGGCCCGGCCAACAGCACGCCGTGGCCGTCGCGGCGGTGGTGGCGCTGACCGCCGCGAGCTACGGCGGGGTTCAGAAGTCCGCCCGGATCGGCCGGCTGATCGTGGCGGCGGTACTGGCGGTGCTCGCCGGGGTCGTCGTGGTGTGCCTGTCCTCCGGCGCGGCCGAACCGGGGCGGCTGAGCGGCTCGGACTGGGATGCCGCCGGCCTGTTGCAGGGCGCGGGTCTGCTGTTCTTCGCCTTCGCGGGCTACGCCCGGATCACCACCCTGGGCGAGGAGGTGCGCGACCCGGAACGGACGATCCCGCGGGCGGTGCCGCTCGCGCTGGGGATCGCCCTGCTGGTGTACGCCGCGGTGGCGGTGGCGGCGCTGTCGGTGCTGGGAGCCGACGGGCTGGCGCAGTCGTCGGCGCCGCTCGCCGACGCGGTCCGGGCGGCCGGCCGGCCCGAACTGGCCCCGGTCGTCCGGGTGGGCGCGGCGCTGGCCGCGCTGGGCTCGCTCCTGGCCCTCGTGCTCGGGGTTTCACGGACCACGCTGGCGATGGCCCGGGACGGCCATCTCCCGCGCGCGCTGGCCGCCGTACATCCCCGGTATCAGGTGCCGCACCATGCGGAGCTGGCAGTGGGTGCGGTCGTGGCGGTGCTCGCGGCCACCGCCGATCTGCGGGGCGCGATCGGTTTCTCCTCCTTCGGGGTGCTCGTCTACTACGCGATCGCGAACGCCTCCGCGTGGACTCTCGATGCAGTTGTCAAGGGTCGGGCCGTGGCAGCGGTCGGGCTGTCCGGCTGTGTGGTGCTGGCCTGCACGTTGCCCGTCGCGTCGATGGTCACGGGGGCGGCGGTACTGGCCCTCGGCGCGGCGGCCTACGGGGTGCGGGGCCGGCTCAGATCCGGGATCTGAACTCCGCCCAGGGCGCCAGCTCCAGGTCGCACTCCTCCCCCAGGCCGGACTCCTCGCAGAACCAGGCGGTGCCGTCGAGCCAGCCGCGCAGCCAGCCCGCCAGGCTCGGGGTGTCGATGGACCAGGCGAGGTCGGGCTCCCCGGGATTCGGGTCGAACAGCAGGACCTGGGCGGTATCGGAGCGGCAGTCCACACAGGCGTACATGGCGCAGCCGAAGTCGGCTATCGGCAGGACGCCCTCGGGCCAGCGCCAGCCGGAGGTCCGCTGCGCCTCGTAGGTCCCGACGGCCTGGCGCAGCGACAGCAAGCCGTACTCCGGGCCGAATCCGCCGTCTCCGACGTGGGTGTAGAGCGCGGTGAGCAGCGGCGGCAGGGAGAAGCCGAGTATGCCCTCGGCTCGGGCGATCTCCCCGGCGTCCAGCGGTGTGGGCAGGGGCTTTCCGTGCCCGCGCGCGGAGTTGCGCACGCGGGCTGCGACTTGCTCCAGCAACTGCTCGGTCTCGTTCATGCGTTCATGGTGACGCACCCCACTGACAGCCCGCTCGGCCTGTGGACAAGTCAGTCGAGGACTAGATCAACGAGAGGCGAACGGGGCGTCCGTCGGGACGATTTCGCGGCCCAGGGGGAGCAGGGAGAGCGGGACCATCTTGAAGTTGGCGATGCCGAACGGGATGCCGATGATCGTGATGCACAGCACGATGCCGGTGAAGATGTGGCCCAGGGCGAGCCACCAGCCCGCCAGGATCAGCCACAGGACATTGCCGATGGCGGATCCCGCGCCCGCGTCGCGGCGCTCGACCGTGGTGTAGCCGAAGGGCCAGAGGGCGTAGACGGCGATGCGGAAGGCCGCGATGCCGAAGGGGATTCCGATGATGGTGATGCAGAGCAGCACACCCGCGAGGACGTAGCCGAGGAACAGCCAGATGCCGCTGAGGATGAGCCAAATGATGTTCAGGATTGTCTTCACTGCTGGCGGCCTGCCATCTGTTCGAGCCGGGCGATTCGCTCGGCCATTGGAGGGTGTGTCGAGAACATCTTGGACAATCCCTCGCCCGGACGGAAGGGATTCGCGATCATCATGTGGCTCGCGGTCTCCAGCCGGGGCTCCGGTGGCAGCGGGAGCTGCTTGGTGCCCGCGTCGAGCTTGCGCAGGGCGCTGGCCAGGGCGAGTGGGTCCCCGGTGAGCTGGGCACCGGACGCGTCCGCCTCGTATTCGCGCGAGCGGCTGATGGCCAGCCGGATCACGGAGGCGGCCACGGGGCCCAGAATCATGATCAGCAGCATGCCGAAGAGGCCCGGTCCCTCGTCGTCGTTCGACCGACCGACCGGGATCAGCCAGGCGAACTGAACCAGGAACATGATCACGGAGGCGAGGGCTCCGGCGACCGAGGAGATCAGGATGTCGCGGTTGTAGACGTGGCTGAGCTCGTGGCCGATGACCCCGCGCAGCTCGCGTTCGTCGAGTATCCGCAGGATCCCCTCGGTGCAGCAGACCGCGGCGTTGCGCGGATTGCGGCCGGTGGCGAAGGCGTTGGGTGCCTCGGTGGGTGAGATGTAGAGGCGTGGCATGGGCTGGCGCGCGGACGTGGAGAGTTCGCGCACCATGCGGTAGAGCTGCGGGGCCTCGAACTCGCTGACGGGGCGGGCGCGCATCGCGCGTAGAGCCAGCTTGTCGCTGTTCCAGTACGCGTACGCGTTCGTCCCGAGGGCGATGACGACGGCGACGATCAGGCCGCCCCGTCCGAAGAAGCTTCCGATGACGATGATGAGTGCGGACAGCCCGCCGAGGAGTACGGCGGTCTTCAGCCCGTTGTGCCGGCGGTGCACGGTACGCCCTCCAAGTGGTGCGGCAGGGGAACCCGTCCAGGATCTGAAGATCTGAGGGTCTACGGTCCAGTGGACCCTCCCTTCCTGGTCAACGCGAGGTGAGGGCGTCAGGTTCCCAGGGCGCGCCGGGGCGGCCGCCTGCCGCCGCCCCTGCCGGAGGGGCGGCGGGGCCGCGACGGGCGTTACTCCATACGGGTTGCGCGTACGGGCGTAGGGGCGTACGGGCGTAGGGGCTATTGCGGGAAGAGGCTGCCCGAGGCGACGCGCAGGACCAGCTGCGGGGCGCCCGAGAGGACGACCGCCGTGATCGCGGTGAGGACGATGGCCGCCGTCACCGGCCAGGGGGCCTTCGTACGGGCCTCCGCGCCCTCCACGCCCTCGGAGCCCTCCGGCACACGGAAGAGCAGGGCCGTCCAGCGCAGGTAGTAGTAGAGGGCGATGACGACGTTGATCGCCATGATCACGGCCAGCCAGCCCAGGCCCGCGTCGACCGCGGACCGGAAGACGGTGACCTTGGCGAAGAGCCCGATGATGCCCGGCGGCAGGCCGGCCAGGCAGAGCAGGAAGAAGGCCAGCGAGAGGGCGGCCAGGGGGCGCTCGGCGTACAGGCCGCGGTAGTCGCTGATTCGGTGGAGCGGCTTCGTACGGGCGACGAGCGCGGCCACGGCGAAGGCGCCGAGGTTCACGGCGGCGTACATGAGCGCGTAGGCGACGGTGGAGCCGATCTGGTCGCGCTCGGAGTACGCGGCGGCGGCGATCGGGACCAGCAGGTAGCCGGCCTGGCCGACCGAGGACCAGGCGAGCAGCCGTACGGCGCTGTTCGGGCGGTCCGCGGACTGGCGCAGTGCGGCGGCGTTGCCGAGGGTCATGGTGAGGGCGGCGAGGACGGCGAGGGCCGGGCCCCAGATCTCCGAGTACGCCGGGAAGGCGATCACGGTGACGAGGATGAGGCCGGTGAAGCCGACGGCCTTGCCGATCACCGAGAGGTAGCCGGCGATGGGCAGGGGGGCGCCGACGTAGGTGTCGGGGACCCAGAAGTGGAAGGGGACGGCCGCGGTCTTGAAGGCGAAGCCGACGAGGGTGAGCGCGACGCCGGCCATGGCGACGGTGTCGAGCTGTCCGGGGACGTGTTCGAGCCGGTCGGCGACCTGGGTCAGGTGCAGCGAGCCGGTCGCGGCGTAGACGAAGCTGACGCCCATCAGCGACACGGCGGTGGCCGTGACGGAGGACAGGAAGAACTTGAGGGCGGCCTCGGAGGAGAGGCGGTCGCCGCGGCGCATGCCGACCAGGGCGAAGGCGGGCAGCGAGGCCACTTCGAGGGCGACGATCAGGGTGGCGAGGTCGCGGGAGGCGGGCAGGAGGGCCGCGCCGGCCGCGGAGGAGAGCAGCAGGAACCAGTACTCGCCGGCCGGCATGCGCGTGTCGCGGACGGCTGTGACCGACAGCAGGGCGGTGACCAGGGCGCCGGCCAGCACCAGGAACTGGACGACGAGCGCGAAGTGGTCGGCGGCGTAGCTGCAGGCGGCCGGGTCGCCGGTGAGGCAGAAGGTGGTGCGGTCGCCGGCGCGCAGCGGCAGCAGGCTCGCGGTCGCGGCGGCCAGGCCGGCCACCGAGATCCAGCCGAGGAGCGGCTTGTGGCGCTCGGCGACGAAGAGGTCGGCGATGAGTACGACCAGGCCGACGGCGGCCGTGATGACGACGGGCGCGAGGGCGAGCCAGTCGACGGTCTGGACCAGGCTGGGGGTCTCGGCGGCGAGGTCGGCGGAGAGATCGGTGGCGAGATCGGCTGCGAGGACCGTCAGGGCCGTCATGACTTGCCTCCTGCGAGGAGCTTCTGGACGGCCGGATCGGTGAGGCCGAGGAGGACCGCGGGCCACAGGCCGGCGAGGACGGTGAGGGCGACGAGCGGGGTCCAGGCGGCGAACTCGTAGCGCTGGATGTCCGCGAGGGCGGCCGGGGCGGCGCTCTCGGCCTTCGGGTCTCCCATGCAGACGCGCCGTACGACGATCAGGAGGTAGGCGGCGGTGAGCAGGGTGCCGAACGCGCCGACGGCCATGAACGTGAGGAACGCGGGGCGGGAGAGGCCCTCGGCGGGGTCGAAGGCACCGAAGAGGGCCAGCATCTCGCCCCAGAAGCCGGCCAGGCCCGGGAGGCCGAGGGAGGCGACGGCGGCGAAGGCGAGGAACGCGCCGAGGCGGGGGGCGCGGCCGTAGAGGGCGGCGCCGGTGGCCCCGGCGAGGGTGTCGAGGTCGGCGGTGCCGTAGCGGTCTTTGAGGGCGCCGACCAGGAAGAAGAGGAGGCCGGTGATCAGGCCGTGGGCGATGTTGGCGAAGAGCGCGCCGTTGACGCCGGTCGGGGTCATGCTCGCGATGCCGAGGAGGACGAAGCCCATGTGGCCGACCGAGGAGTACGCGATGAGGCGCTTGAGGTCGCCCTTGTTCCCCTTGCGGGCCAGCGCGAGGCAGGCGAGCGATCCGTAGACGATGCCGACGGCGGCGAAGGCGCCCAGGTAGGGGGCGAGGGTCTGCATGCCGTCGGGGGTGACGGGGAGCAGGATGCGGACGAACCCGTACGTGCCCATCTTGAGCAGGACGCCGGCCAGCAGGACGGAGCCGACGGTGGGCGCGGCGGTGTGGGCGTCGGGCAGCCAGCTGTGCAGGGGCCACATGGGGGTCTTCACCGCGAGGCCGATTCCGATGGCGAGGACGGCCAGCAGCTGGGTGGTGTGGGTCAGTTCGCGGCCGTTGTCAGTGGCGAGTGCCACCATGTCGAAAGTGCCGCTTTTCAGCCCGATCAGCAGCAGACCGAGCAGCATGACGACGGAGCCGAGGAGGGTGTAGAGGATGAACTTCCAGGCGGCGGCCTGCCGCTGAGCACCGCCCCAGCGGGCGATGAGGAAGTACATCGGGATGAGGACCATCTCGAAGGCGAGGAAGAAGAGCAGCAGGTCGAGGACGGCGAAGGTCGCGAGGGTGCCGGACTCGAGGACGAGGAGCAGCGCGACGAAGGCCTTCGGGGAGGGGCCCGCCGGGAGCTTGAAGTAGCTGTAGAGCGCGCAGAGGAAGAACAGCAGCGCGGTCATCAGGAGGAGGGGGAGCGAGATGCCGTCGATGCCGAGGTGGATCCGGACGTTCAGCGCCTGGATCCAGCTGATGTCCGTCGTCGCCTGGAAGCGGGACGGGGCGTCGTGGTCGAAGCCCAGGGTGAGGGCGATCGCCGCGGCGAGGATCACGCCGGTCACGGTCACGCCGTGGCGGAGCACGGCCTGTTCGGGGCCGCGGCCCTTGAGGCCGGGCGGGGCCGGCAGGAGGGCCGCGGCCGCGCCGAGGAGCGGTGCGGCCACGATGAACGCCAGAAGGAACTGCATCACGGACGGGCTGATATCAATCACGGCTGACTCACGGCTCACGATCCGGCGTTGACGTTGGCGAGGACGGCGGTGGCGATCGCCAGGACCACGGCGCCGGCGAGCAGGGCGCTCAGGTAGCTCTGCACGTTGCCGGTCTGGGCACGGCGGACGAGGCTGCCGAGCAGCCGGGGGCCGGTGCCCGCGCCACGGACGTACGTGTCCACGACCTCGCGGTCGAGGAAGCGGACGAGGCTCGCGGCCGCGCGGACGGGGCGGACGAAGAGCCGGTCGTAGACGGCGTCGAGGTGGAAGCCGTTGGCCGCGTGGCGGTGCAGCGGGCCGAGGAGCGCCTTGCCGGGGTCGGCGGCGGGGGTGGTCGGGACGGCCGGGTGGTCGTGGGTGACCTCGGCGACCTCGGGGGTCTCGGCCTCGGATTCGGCGACGGTTGCGGCCACGGCGGCGGCGGCCGCGAGGCCGTTGCCGGGCGCGGTGGCGGCCGCGATGGCGGCGGCTCGGACCGTGGCGCGCTGCCACAGGGCGTAGGTGAGCATGGCGCCGATGGCCGCGGCGCCCGTGCCCAGGACCGAGGTGGTCAGGGTCGGGGTGAGCTCCTTGCCGTCGAACCAGTCGGCGAGGGGGCCCGCCGCGAGGCCGAAGCCGATCGACGGGATCGCCAGCAGCCACAGCACGCCGGTCATGGCGACGGGCTCCTTGCCGTGGTCGGGGGCGGCGGCGCCCCGGCCGCGGAAGGCCATCAGCCACAGCCGGGTGGCGTAGGCGGCGGTGAGCAGGGCGGTCAGCACGCCGGCGACCAGCACCACCCAGCCGGCGGCGCTGGGAGCGAGGTCCGAGTGGCCGGTCGCGGTGTGCTCGGCGGCGACGAGGACGGCTTCCTTGGAGAAGAAGCCGGCGAAGGGCGGGATCGCGGCGAGCGCGAGCAGGGCGATCGACATCGTCCAGAAGGCGTCGGGGATGCGCTTGGCCAGGCCGTCCATACGGGACATGGCGGCCAGGGAGTTCGTACCGGCGGCGTGGATGATCACGCCCGCGCCGAGGAAGAGGAGCGCCTTGAAGGCGCCGTGGGACAGGAGGTGGAAGACGGCGGCGCCGCGGTCGCCGACGGCCAGGGCGCCGGTCATGTAGCCGAGCTGGCCGACCGTGGAGTAGGCGAGCACCCGCTTGATGTCGTCCTGGGCGAGGGCGGCGAGGGCGGAGCCGACCATCGTGACGGCCGCCATGACGGCCATGACCACCAGCGCGGCGCGGGAGGCCGCGAAGACGGGGAGGAGACGGGCGATGAAGTAGACACCGGCGGCGACCATCGTCGCGGCGTGGATCAGCGCGGAGACCGGGGTGGGGCCCGCCATGGCGTCCGGGAGCCAGGTGTGCAGCGGGAACTGCGCGGACTTGCCCGCGACTCCGGCGAGCAGGAGCAGCGCGATCAGCGTCGGGTGGTCGAGTCCGCCCGCGGCGACGGTCCCGAGGATCTTCGTGATCCGGAAGGAGCCGGCGTCGGCGGCGAGCGCGAACAGGCCGATCAGGAAGGGGACGTCACCGAGCTTGGTGACGAGGAAGGCCTTCAGGGAGGCGGAGCGGGCCGCCTCGGTCTCCCAGTAGTGGCCGACCAGGAAGTACGAGCAGATGCCCATGATCTCCCAGCCGACCAGCAGCACCATCAGGTCGCCGGAGTAGACGACGAGCAGCATGGCGGAGGTGAACAGTGAGACGAGAGCGGCATACGACGGGTAGCGCGGGTCCTCACGGAGGTACGCCGTCGAGTAGAGCTGTACGCAGGTGGCGACGACCCCGACCAGGACGGCGACCAGCACGGCGAAGCCGTCCAAGTGGAGCGAGAGCTCGATCGGCACCGAGCCGGTCGGGGTCAGCTCGGTCGCGGTGTCGATCGCCGTGCCGCCGCCGTGGCGGACGGCGACGAGCACCGCCAGTACGGCGGCGCCGAGCGTCGGCAGGATCGCGAGCGGCCGGACGAATCCGGGGGCGGTGCGGCCGAACAGCAGTCCCGCGACCGCACCCAGGAAGGGGAGCAGCGGGACGAGGACGGCGAGGGTCGTGGTGCTCACGCGGTGACCTCGCTCTGGTGGTTCGGGGCGGGCTCGTGGCCCTCGGCGGTGTCGCGCAGCCGGTCGACGTCGGAGGTGCCGCGGTTGCGGTACACCATCAGCACGATCGCGAGGCCGATGCCGATCTCGGCTGCGGCGATGGCGATGGTGAAGAGGGTGAGGGCCTGGCCGGCGTGCAGGGCATCGCGCAGCCAGACGTCGAAGGCCACCAGGTTGAGGTTGACGGCGTTGAGCATCAGCTCGACGGACATCAGGACCAGGATGGCGTTGCGGCGGGCCAGCACTCCGTACAGGCCCGTGCAGAAGAGGAGCGCCGCGAGGACGGCGGGGTAGGCGAGGTGCATCAGCGCTGCCCCTTGTCATTGGCGACGGCGTCTTCGGCGGGGGTGTTCCTGCGTGACAGCACGATGGCGCCGATCAGGGCCGCGAGGAGGAGGACGGAGAGCGCCTCGAAGGGCAGCACCCAGTGCTGGAAGAGGATCTCGCCGGAGACCTTCGTGGAGCCCTGGACGGGGCCGTCGAGGTCGATCCAGGTCGTACGGAAGGCGTCGACGACGACCCAGACCAGCGCCACCGCGGCGACGACGGCGACGCCGAGTGCGATCCAGCGGTTGCCGGAGTCGGCGTCCGGGGAGCGGCCGATGGGCGCCTTGGTGAGCATCAGCCCGAAGAGGAGGAGGACGACCACGGAACCGAGGTAGATCAGGACCTGGACCCAGGCGATGAACTCGGCGGTCAGCAGCAGGTACTCGACGGCGATGCCGCCGAGTGCGACGACCAGCCAGAGGGCGGCGTGCACGAGCTGCCTGGTGGTGACCGTGACGAGGGCCGCGCCGAGAGTGGCGAGGCCGACGAGGACGAAGGCGATCTCGACGCCGGTCGGGGAGAGGAAACCGGGCCCGGTGGCGGCGGCCTCGGCTGCGGCCAGGGTGGCGGCGGGGGTCACGCGTCTCCCTCCGGGGTCGGGGTGGTCGGCGGTTCGGTCTCGGCGGCGGCCTCGGCGGCGGCTGCCGCAGCGGCGGCGGCAGCGGCGGCTTCGGCCTTCTCCACCGCCTTGCGGGCGGCGGCGATTTCCTTGGGCTCCTCGGCGGCCGGGTCCAGGGCGGGCGGGGCCGGGACGGTCCACATCCACTCGCGGAGCTTGTCGCGCTCGTGGGTGAGTTCGTGGATGTCGGTCTCCGCGTACTCGAACTCCGGCGACCAGAACAGGGCGTCGAAGGGACACACCTCGATGCAGATACCGCAGTACATGCAGAGGGAGAAGTCGATGGCGAAGCGGTCGAGGACGTTGCGGCTGCGCTCGCGGCCACCGGGGGTGGACGCGGGGACCGTCTCCTTGTGGGAGTCGATGTAGATGCACCAGTCGGGGCACTCACGGGCGCAGAGCATGCAGACCGTGCAGTTCTCCTCGAACAGGCCGATGACCCCGCGGGAGCGGGGCGGGAGTGCGGGCTGGACCTCGGGGTACTGGGCCGTGTGCGAGCGCTTCGTCATCGTGCGCAGCGTGACCGCCAGGCCCTTGGCGAGGCCGGATCCGGGGATGGGCATCAGTTGATCGCCACCTTCACGATGCCGGTGAGCGCGATCTGGGCGAGCGCGAGCGGGATGAGTGTGGTCCAGGCGAGCTTCTGGAGCTGGTCCTCGCGCAGGCGCGGGTAGCTCACGCGGAGCCAGATCACGACGAAGGCGAGGATCGCGGTCTTGAGCAGGGTCCAGACCCAGCCGAGGCCGTCGCCGCCGAAGGGGCCCTGCCAGCCGCCGAGGAAGAGGACGGTGGTGAGGGCGCAGAGGACGACGATGCCGGCGTACTCGGCGAGCAGGAACAGCGCGAAGCGCAGGCCCGTGTACTCGGTGTACGCGCCGAAGATGATCTCGGAGTCGGCGACGGGCATGTCGAAGGGGGGCCGCTGCAGTTCGGCGAGGCCGGCGGTGAAGAAGACGAGCGCGCCGACGATCTGCCAGGGCAGCCACCACCACTCGAAGCTCTCGACGATGCCGGGGAGGGAGACCGTCCCGGCGGCCATCGCCACGGAGGCGGCGGCGAGCAGCATGGGGAGCTCGTAGGCGAGCAGCTGGGCGGCGGTGCGCAGGCCGCCGAGCATGGAGAACTTGTTGGCGGAGGCCCAGCCGGCCATGAGCGAGCCGAGGACTCCGACGCCCATGACGGCGAGCACGTAGAAGATGCCGGCGTCGATGACCTGGCCGATCGCGCCCTCGCCCGGGCCGATCGGGATGGCGATGAGGACGAGGAGGTACGGGAGCAGGGCGACGGCGGGGGCGAGCTGGAAGATCCGGCGGTCGGCGTTGGCCGGGACGATGTCTTCCTTCTGCGCGAACTTCACGCCGTCGGCGACGAGCTGGGCCCAGCCGTGGAATCCGCCGGCGTACATGGGGCCGAGGCGGCCCTGCATGTGGGCCATCACCTTGTGCTCGGTCTGCCCGACGACGAGCGGGAGCACGAGGAAGACGGCGAAGACGACGATCAGCCGCAGGGCGACGTCGAGGACGTCGTTCACGCGTCGCCTCCGTTGTCGGGGGTGGGGGTGGGGTCGGTGTCGGTGTCGGTGCGGGTCTGGCCCGTGCCCGGTTCGTCTGCCTCCGGCGGGGTCGCCGGGGTCTTCGGCGGGGCCGCCTCCGGCGCGGTCGACGCACGCTCGGCCTGCGGCTCCTCGAAGGCGGGCTTCGGGTTGTGCGGGGCCGCCTCCGGCGCGGTCGACGCACGCTCGGCCTGCGGCTCCTCGAAGGCGGGCTTCGGGTTGTGCCAGGGGGCGTCGGCGCTGCGGGGGGCCGCGCGGCGCGTTGCCTCCGGCGGGGTGGCCTGGCTCGCGGAGCCGTCGCTCGCGGAGCGGGTACGGCGGGGCGGGCGCGTGGCCTCGGCCTCCGGGCCCGCGGTGTCCGTGGCCGGGCCCGCCGGGGTGGCCGGAGTGGCCGGGGTGGCCGGAGTGGCCGGGCCCGCCGGGGTGGCCGGGCTCGCCGGGGCCTCGGCTTCCGGGCCGGGGGCGGTCGAGGGCTCTGCTGCCGTCGGCGGGACGGCCTGGCTCGCGGAGCCGTCCGATACCGAGCGGGTACGGCGGGGCGGCCGGGCCGGGGCCTCGGCCTCCGGGCCGGCGGCGGCCGGGACGGCTTGGCTGGCCTGGCTGGCCGAGCCCTCCGATACCGAGCGGGTGCGGCGGGGCGGGCGGGCCGGGGCTTCGGTCTCCGGTGTGGGCGCGGCGTCCGCCGCGGCCGCGCGGGGGCGGCGGGCCGGGGCGCCCTCGCCGGCGGCGCGCGGGGTGCGGGCCGGGCGGGCGGGGGCCGGCGGGAGCTGGCCCTTCATCGGGCCCCAGTCGTTGGGGTCCGGGACGCCCGGCGGGAGCATCTGGCGGCGCTTGGGGGCATCCGGATCGTGGGCCTCGCCCGGCTCCTTGGCGCCCGGCCAGGCCTTGGCGACGCGCGCCGCCAGGACGAAGTCCTTGCGCAGCGGGTGGCCCTCGAAGTTCTCCGGGAGCAGGAGGTGGACCAGGTGCGGGTGGTCGGTGAAGACGACGCCGAACATCTCGAACGTTTCGCGCTCGTGCCATTCGGCGCCCGCGTAGACCGCGACCGCCGACGGGAGGGAGGGAGCGGCGTGCGGGACCGTCGTGCGCAGCAGGAGGCGGCGTACGCGGTGGTTCTCCAACGAGACGACGTGCGCGCAGATCCGGAAGCCGGTTCCCGGCTCGTCGACCGCGCTCAGCCAGTCGAAGTACGTGCAGCCCAGCTTGTCCCGGGCGATCTCCAGGGCGGAGATCCAGGATCCGACCGGTACGTCGACCGTCAGGAGCTCGTACGCGTACGAGCCCACGGCCTCCGCACCGAAGACCGTCGGCGCCGCGTCCGGAAGGGAGTCGTAGAGGTTCATGCCTGGGCTCCCGGCGCCGGCGGGGGCGTGACCAGCCCGCTCGTGAGCTGTGCGACGGACGGGCCCTGGGCGTAGCGCTCGGCCAGCGACTCGCGGGCGATCTTCTCCTGGAGCTTGAGGATGCCCTGGAGGAGCGCTTCGGGGCGCGGCGGGCAGCCGGGCACGTAGACGTCGACGGGGATGATCTGGTCGACGCCCTTCGTCACCGAGTACGAGTCCCAGTACGGGCCGCCGCAGTTGGAGCAGGCGCCGAAGGAGATGACGTACTTCGGCTCCGGCATCTGCTCGTAGAGCCGCTTCACGGCCGGGGCCATCTTGTCCGTGACGGTGCCCGAGACGATCATGAGGTCGGCCTGGCGGGGCCCGGGCGCGAAGGGGATCACGCCGAGGCGGATGAAGTCGTGCCGGGCCATGGACGCGGCGATGAACTCGATCGCGCAGCAGGCCAGTCCGAAGTTGAAGACCCACAGGCTGTACCGGCGGCCCCAGTTCAGGACCACCTTCATCGGTTCCGGAGCCAGGCGGGAGAGAACCCCGAGGCGCTTGGGCTCCGGGAGCAGCACGCCCTCGGTCGGCGTCACAGCCGGTGTCACGTCCATTCGAGGACGCCCTTCTTGTACGCATAGAGCAGGCCGACGGCCAGGAAGCCCAGGAAGATGAACATCTCCACCAGGGTCGTGGCGCCGTAACCGGCGGCGGCGAACACCGTCGCCCACGGGAACAGGAAGATCGAGTCGACGGCGAAGATGACGTAGAGGAAGGCGTAGACGTAGTAGCGGACCTGGGTGTGCGCCCAGCCCTCGCCGACCGGGTCCACGCCGCATTCGTACGTCAGCAGCTTCTCGTGGGTCGGGACCACGGGCCGCAGCAGGCGGCCGGCGCCGAAGGCCACGGCCACGAAGAGCACACCCAGCGCGGCCAGCAGACCGACGACCGAATAACTCCGGAAGTAGTCCGCAGCGAGCACGGTTACGGTCGATACCGTTGGTTCGGGCACGTCCGTTCCTCGCTCCTAGGTCACTGTCGACGATCTCGTACGGACGGGAGTCTAGGGCCTGCCTCACACGGGGTGGGGTTATCCCCCGTTCACAGCACCCCGGCCACCCCATGGCATCAGCCGCGCGTGCTTGACAGGCTGTGCCGCATGACGACGAGCCATGCCATCACCGACAACGATCGGCCTCCTCCCGTACGCGCCGTGTTCAGCGCCGTGACGTGGAAGGAGATCGCCCATCTCGTGACCAACCTGCCGGTGGCGGTCGTCGGTTTTGTTTACGCGGTTGTCATGGTTTCCACCACGGGCGGTCTCTCCGTGACCGCGATCGGGCTTCCGCTGCTCGCATGCGGTCTGTATCTGTCTCGGCAGTTGGGACGGCTGGACCGGTCACGCGCCCGCGTGCTGCTGGGCGTACGGGTGGACGAGCCGACCCCGATCCCCGGTCCGAAGCGGTCCGGCGGATTCTTTCCCTGGCTGTGGACGAGCATCAAGGACCCGGTCGGCTGGCGGACCGTGCTGTACCAGCTGATCCGGCTGCCGTGGGGGGTTCTCACCTTCACGGTAGCGCTGACCGGGCTGTTCGTGCTGTGGCCGGTGCTGCCGTATCTGGTACGGCTGCTGGCGAACGCGGACCGGGCGATGGTACGGGGGCTGCTGTCGCCCTCCGACGACCTGGAGCGGCGGATCGCGGAGCTGGAATCCGACCGGGGCGTGGTCGTCGACACCGCGGCGGCGGACCTGCGGCGCATCGAGCGCGACCTGCACGACGGGGCGCAGGCGCGGCTGGTGGCGCTGGCGATGGGGCTGGGCCTGGCGAAGGAGAAACTGCTGGAGGACCCGGAGGGCGCGGCGGCGATGGTCGACGAGGCCCACGGGGAGGTGAAGCTGGCACTCCAGGAGCTACGGGACCTCGCGCGCGGGATCCATCCGGCGGTCCTGACGGACCGGGGGCTGGACGCGGCGCTGTCGTCGGTGGCGGCGCGGTGCGTGGTGCCGGTGAAGGTGGCGGTGGATCTGCCGGAGGCGCGGCCGGCGGAGGCGATCGAGGGGATCGCGTACTTCGTGGTGTCGGAGCTGCTGCAGAACGTGAGCAAGCACGCGGGTCCGGGGGCGCGGGGCGCGAGCGTGGAGGTGTGGCGGGCGGGGGCGCGGCTGATGATCCGGGTGTCGGACGACGGGCGGGGCGGAGCCGTGGCCTCCGGCGGGACTGGGCTGGCGGGGCTGGCGGAGCGGCTGGGCGCGGTGGACGGGGTGCTGGTCGTCGTCTCCCCCGAGGGGGCGGGGACGGTGGTCACGGCGGAGCTGCCGTGGCGGGACCGGGGGTAGCCCCCCGGGGCCCTTGTCAGCGGGACTCCCGTCCGGGTGGGTGGGGGTCCCGTTCGTGTGTCCGGTGCGGCGCCGCTTCCTGGGGCTCCGCACCGGACCCCGCGCCTCAAACGCCGGCGGGGCTGGATTGGCGAGCTGGGCTGGCTGGGTGGGGTTAACCCCCCTTTCGGGAGGCCGACTCGCCGGATGGTCGGGCGGGGTGGGGGGCGGCAGGGTGGGGGCGTGGAGAGAAGACGGGAAGGGTGGGGCGGGATCATGGACAACGGCACGGGCACCGGTACGGGCACGGGCGGGGGGCTGCGCGCGGTGTTGCGGGCTCCGGTCGAGGGGCGGACCTGGCGGGAGCTCGGATATCTGCTGATCGGGCTGCCGCTGAGCACGCTGTACTTCTCGCTCGCCATCGCCGGAGTGAGCCTCGGCGCCGGGCTGCTCGTCACCTTCCTCGGCGTTCCGGTCCTCGCCGCCGTGCTCGCCATGTGCCGCGGGTTCGGACACCTGGAGCGGGCCCGCGTGCGCACGCTGCTCGGGGTGGACCTCGCCGATCCCGCGCCGATCCGGGCCGCGAAGCCGGGGGCCCTCGCCACCATGGGGGCGCTGCTCAAGAGCGGGAGCGCCTGGCGGCACGTGCTGTACTCCGTGATCCACTTCCCGTGGGCGGTGTTCAGCTTCTGCCTGGCACTGACGTTCTGGGCGGCGGGGTGGTCCTACCTCCTGTACCCGGTCTGGTTCTGGGTCTTCCCGGCCTACACCGACCAGCCCGGCCTTCAGCTCTTCCAGAACGACGACTACTCCTTCTTCCTCGACTCGCCCGCCGACATCGCCCTCACCTCGCTCGTCGGACTGGCCTTCACCCTCGCCACCCCGTGGGTGATCCGGGCCCTGACCACGGTCGACCGGGTCCTGGTCGGCGGGCTGCTCGGGCCGTCCCGGCTGGCCACCCGCGTGACCGAGCTGGAGTCCGACCGCGGGGTGGTCGTGGACACCGCCGCCGCCGACCTGCGGCGCATCGAGCGGGACCTGCACGACGGGGCGCAGGCCCGCCTGGTGGCCCTCGCGATGGATCTCGGGCTGGCGAAGGAGAAGGCGACGGAGGACCCGGCGGCCGCGGCCCGGATGGTGGACGAGGCGCACGGCGAGGTGAAGATCGCCCTCCAGGAGCTGCGCGACCTGGCCCGCGGGATCCACCCGGCCGTACTGACCGACCGCGGGCTGGACGCGGCGCTGTCCTCGGTGGCCTCGCGGTGCGCGGTGCCGGTGCGGGTGGCGGTGGATCTTCCGGCCCGGCCGGCGCAGGCGATCGAGGGGATCGCGTACTTCACGGTCTCGGAGCTGCTGCAGAACGTCAGCAAGCACGCCGCGGCCCGGCTGGCCTCGGTGGATGTGTGGAAGTCCGGGGACCGGCTGCTGATCCAGGTCGCCGACGACGGCCGGGGCGGGGCGAGCGCCGGGGCCGGTACGGGACTGGCCGGGCTGACCGAGCGGCTGGACGCGGTGGACGGGGTGCTGGTCGTCGACTCCCCCGCCGGTGGCGGTACGACGGTCACCGCCGAGCTGCCCTGGCGCCCGTAGGGCCGCCCCGCAGGACCCTACGTAGGACCGCACCGCAGGACCGCCCCCGCAGGGCCGCCGACCGCCGCATCCGGCGTCCACCATCCGAAAACTCCCCCCATACGCCCACGTGTTGTGCTGGCTTTGCCTTCACCCGGACTTAAGGCTGGGATGCTTGGCTGAGTTCGGTTGATGCGGGAAACGAGTGGACGCGGGAGCTGCAAAGTCGTGGAAGACAGGGTGCGGGTCGTCATCGCCGAGGATTCAGTGCTGCTCCGTGAGGGCCTGACCCGGCTGCTCACCGACCGGGGGCATGACGTCGTGGCGGGCGTCGGGGACGCGGAAGCCCTGCTCAAGACGGTGGCGGAGCTCGCCGCCGAGGATGCGCTGCCGGATGTGGTGGTGGCCGATGTGCGCATGCCGCCGACCCACACCGACGAGGGCGTACGGGCCGCCGTACGGCTGCGCCGCGATCACCCCGGGATAGGGGTGCTCGTGCTGTCGCAGTACGTGGAGGAGCAGTACGCCACCGAGCTCCTGGCCGGTTCCAGCACCGGGGTGGGGTACCTGCTCAAGGACCGGGTGGCCGAGGTGCGCGAGTTCCTGGACGCGGTGGTACGGGTGGCCCGGGGCGGTACGGCCCTGGACCCCGAGGTCGTCCAGCAGCTGCTCGGCCGCAGCCGCAAGCAGGACGTTCTGGCCGGTCTGACGCCGCGCGAGCGCGAGGTGCTCGGGCTGATGGCCGAAGGACGCACCAATTCCGCCGTCGCCAAGCAGCTCGTCGTGAGCGACGGCGCGGTGGAAAAGCACGTCAGCAATATTTTCATGAAACTTGGCCTCTCGCCCAGCGACGGGGATCACCGGCGTGTACTGGCCGTGCTCACCTACCTGAAATCTTGATCGACTGACACTCTGTCAGCTATGGCACACATGGCATACCCGTAGGCCGTCTCAAGGTGCGGTCAGACGGTCCAGAATGTGGTCGCCCCTGGGGACCTGATTCCTACCGACGTAGGGTTGGTTCTGGGGGTGCTCACGCCTCGAAGGAGGTCCAGTTCAGTGACCAGCCAGGTCAGCAGCCCAGCCGAGCAGGCCGACGGGGCCGGGGGTGCGGTTGTCGGTGGACAGCGCACCCCGGCGAGCCCGGGCGGCAAGGAAGTACGCCGTCTCGATCGTGTGATCATCCGATTCGCGGGTGACTCCGGTGACGGCATGCAGCTCACCGGTGACCGCTTCACATCGGAGACGGCGTCGTTCGGTAACGACCTGTCGACGCTGCCGAACTTCCCCGCCGAGATCCGCGCCCCTGCCGGAACCCTCCCGGGTGTCTCTTCCTTCCAGCTCCACTTCGCCGACCACGACATCCTCACGCCGGGCGACGCCCCGAACGTGCTGGTGGCCATGAACCCGGCGGCGCTGAAGGCCAACATCGCGGACGTACCGCGCGGCGCGGAGATCATCATCAACACCGATGAGTTCACCAAGCGCCCCATGGCCAAGGTCGGCTACGAGACCTCGCCGCTGGAGGACGGCACACTGGCGGCCTACAGCCTCCACCCGGTGCCGCTGACGACGCTGACGGTCGAGGCGCTGAAGGACTTCGGCCTCTCCCGCAAGGAGGCCGAGCGCAGCAAGAACATGTTCGCGCTGGGCCTGCTGTCGTGGATGTACCACCGGCCCACCGAGGGCACCGAGGCCTTCCTGCGCCAGAAGTTCGCGAAGAAGCCGGAGATCGCCGAGGCGAACATCGTCGCCTTCCGGGCCGGCTGGAACTTCGGGGAGACGACGGAGGACTTCGCGGTCTCCTACGAGGTCGCCCCCGCCACCCGGGCCTTCCCCACGGGCACCTACCGCAACATCTCCGGGAACCTGGCCCTCTCCTACGGCCTCATCGCCGCGAGCCAGCAGGCGGACCTGCCCCTCTACCTGGGCTCCTACCCGATCACCCCGGCCTCGGACATCCTGCACGAGCTGTCGAAGCACAAGAACTTCGGCGTGCGGACCTTCCAGGCCGAGGACGAGATCGCCGGCATCGGCGCGGCGCTCGGCGCGGCCTTCGGCGGGGCGCTCGGCGTGACCACCACGTCCGGGCCCGGTGTGGCGCTGAAGTCGGAGACGATCGGTCTCGCGGTGTCGCTGGAGCTTCCGCTGCTCATCGTGGACATCCAGCGCGGCGGCCCGTCCACCGGCCTTCCGACGAAGACGGAGCAGGCGGACCTCCTCCAGGCCATGTACGGCCGCAACGGCGAGGCGCCCGTCCCGATCGTGGCCCCGAAGACGCCCGCGGACTGCTTCGACGCCGCCATCGACGCGGCCCGGATCGCGCTCACGTACCGGACGCCGGTCTTCCTGCTGTCCGACGGCTACCTCGCCAACGGATCCGAACCGTGGCGGATCCCCGAGGTCACGGACCTGCCCGACCTGAAGGTCAAGTTCGCCACCGGCACGAACCACACCCTCGCCGACGGCACCGAGGTGTTCTGGCCCTACAAGCGGGACCCGGAAACCCTCGCCCGCCCCTGGGCCGTCCCCGGCACCCCCGGTCTCGAACACCGCATCGGCGGCATCGAGAAGCAGGACGGCACCGGAAACATCTCCTACGACCCGGCCAACCACGAGCTCATGGTCCGCACCCGCCAGGCCAAGATCGACGGCATCGAGGTGCCGGACCTGGAGGTCGACGACCCGGACGGCGCCACCACCCTGGTCATCGGCTGGGGCTCCACCTACGGCCCCATCACCGCCGCCGTCCGCCGGCTGCGGCTCGCCGGAACCCCCATCGCCCAGGCCCACCTGCGCCACCTCAACCCCTTCCCGAGGAATCTCGGCGAGGTTCTGAAGCGTTACGAGAAGGTAGTGGTGCCGGAGATGAACCTCGGGCAGCTCGCCACCCTGATCCGGGCGAAATACCTGGTCGACGCCCAGTCGTACAACCAGGTCAACGGAATGCCGTTCAAGGCGGAGCAGCTCGCCACGGTCCTCAAGGAGGCCATCGATGACTGAGGTGACCGAAGCGGTGGCCGACGGGGCGACCGAAGGGGCGCGCACGCTCCTCTCGCTCGTGCCCAAGGCCGAGGCCAAGCAGTCGATGAAGGACTTCAAGTCGGACCAGGAGGTCCGCTGGTGCCCCGGCTGCGGTGACTACGCCGTGCTCGCCGCCGTGCAGGGCTTCATGCCCGAGCTCGGGCTGGCGAAGGAGAACATCGTCTTCGTCTCCGGCATCGGCTGCTCCTCCCGCTTCCCGTACTACATGAACACGTACGGGATGCACTCGATCCACGGCCGCGCCCCCGCCATCGCCACAGGCCTCGCCACCTCCCGCCGCGACCTGTCCGTCTGGGTCGTCACCGGGGACGGCGACGCGCTCTCCATCGGCGGCAACCACCTCATCCACGCCCTCCGCCGGAACGTCAACCTCAAGATCCTGCTCTTCAACAACCGGATCTACGGGCTGACCAAGGGGCAGTACTCCCCCACCTCCGAGGTCGGCAAGATCACCAAGTCGACGCCCATGGGCTCGCTGGACGCGCCCTTCAACCCGGTGTCGCTGGCCATCGGCGCCGAGGCCTCCTTCGTCGCCCGCACCGTCGACTCCGACCGCAAGCACCTCACCGAGGTGCTGCGCCAGGCGGCCGACCACCAGGGCACGGCGCTCGTGGAGATCTACCAGAACTGCAACATCTTCAACGACGGCGCCTTCGAGGTCCTCAAGGACAAGGACCAGGCGCTGGAGGCCGTGATCAGGCTGGAGGACGGCCGGCCGATCCGCTTCGGCGCGGACGACGCGAAGGGCGTCGTGCGCAACCCGGTCACCGGCGACCTGGAGGTCGTCGAGGTCACCCCGGCCAACGAAGGACGGATCCTGATCCACGACGCGAAGGCGGCCAGCCCCACGACCGCGTTCGCGCTCTCCCGCCTCGCCGACCCCGACACCCTGCACCGCACTCCCATCGGGGTGTTCCGCAGCGTCGAGCGGCCCGTCTACGACACGCTCATGGCCGATCAGCTGGACACGGCGATCGACCTGAAGGGCAAGGGCGACCTCGGCGCCCTGCTGAGCGGCAACGACACCTGGACGGTCGTCGGCTGACCTCGCCGACGCGGCCGCCGTAGCGAAGCCCGGATCCCCCAGGGGATCCGGGCTTCGGCTTTGCTCGGCACGGCAGGCGGCACACCGAGCACCGTCGAACACTTTCTAAAAGTTAGCGCTTCCCGTAGGGTGGTGTCATCGCCCGAACGAGGAGAGCAATCATGAGCATCGTCGTCACCGCAGCCACCGGAGCCCTCGGCCGTCTCGTCGTCGAGGAGCTGCTGGAGCGGGTCCCCGCCGACCGCGTCGCCGTCGTCGTACGCGACGAGGAGAAGGCCGCCGACCTGGCCGGGCGCGGTGTCGACGTCCGCGTCGCCGACTACGACGACCCGGCGGCCCTGGCCGCCGCCTTCCGGGCCGGTGACCGGGTCCTGCTGATCTCCGGCAACGAGATCGGGCGCCGCGTCGCCCAGCACACCGCCGTACTGGAGGCCGCGCAGGCGGCGGGCGTGGCGCAGCTGGCGTACACCGGCATCCTCGGCGGCCCCGAGGCGGACTTCGACCTGGCCGCCGAGCACACCGCCACCGAGCAGGCCATCCTCGACTCCGGGATCCCGTACACCTTCCTGCGCAACGGCTGGTACCACGAGAACTACACCCGGAACCTGCCCACCGTCCTCGGGCACGGCGCGGTCGTCGCCAGCTCGGGCGAGGGCCGGGTCGCCTCGGCGGCGCGCGCCGACTACGCGGCCGCCGCGGCCGAGGTGCTCACCGGCGAGGGCCACCTGAACCAGGTCTACGAGCTCTCCGGCGACACCGCCTGGAGCCTCACGGAGTACACGGCCGAGGTGTCGGCGCAGAGCGGCAAGGAGGTCGTGTACACCGAGGTCCCGGCCGACGAGTACCTGTCGATCCTGACCGGCGCCGGGGTGCCCGAGGACTTCGCGGCCATCCTCGTCGACGTGGACGCGGCGATCGCGCGCGGCCGGCTGGC
This sequence comes from Streptomyces sp. NPDC030995, assembly GCF_055571215.1. Classification (NCBI taxonomy): domain Bacteria; kingdom Bacillati; phylum Actinomycetota; class Actinomycetes; order Kitasatosporales; family Streptomycetaceae; genus Streptomyces; species Streptomyces sp. NPDC030995. The sequence continues at coordinate 152,985 of NZ_JBVIFS010000016.1, read as the reverse complement.
GGGCACCAGCGGGGACCTGGCCCGGCTGATCGGGCGGCCGACGACGCCGGTCGCCGTGGCGATCACGGCCGCCCTGGCCTGAGCCCAGCACCGCAAGCCCCTGACGGTGTCATGAGCATCTCGCGATGACACGCATGACATCCGGGCCGTACGGCGATACCGTCGTGAAGTTGGCTGGAAGTCGTACAGGAGGCCCCGTGAAGGCAGAGAACGAGCAGCGCACGGGTTTGCTCTACGGATTCGGCGCATACGGGATGTGGGGGCTCGTCCCCCTCTTCTGGCCGCTCCTCAAGCCTTCCGGGGCCGTCGAGATCCTCGCCCACCGCATGGTGTGGTCCCTGGCCGCGGTCGGGCTGGCGCTGCTCGCACTGCGCCGCTGGGGCTGGATACGGGAGCTGGTCCGCCAGCCCCGCAAGCTCGGCCTGACCGCGCTCGCCGCCCTGCTCATCACGGTGAACTGGGGCGTCTACATCTGGTCCGTGAACAACGGGCAGGTCGTCGAGGCGAGCCTCGGTTACTTCATCAACCCGCTGGTCAGCATCGCCATCGGCGTGCTGGTGCTCGGCGAGCGGCTGCGCCGCGCGCAGTGGACGGCGGTCGGGCTCAGCTTCGCCGCCGTACTGGTGCTCGCCATCGGCTACGGGCGGCCGCCGTGGATCTCGCTGATCCTGGCCTTCTCCTTCGCGACGTACGGGCTGATCAAGAAGAAGCTCAACATGGGCGGGCTGGAGTCGCTGACCGCCGAGACGGCCGTGCTGTTCCTGCCCGCCCTCGGGTACGTGCTGTGGCTGGGCGCACAGGGCCAGTCCACCTTCGCCTCGCACGGCGTCGGCCACTCGCTCCTGCTGGCCTCCACCGGCCTGGTCACCGCGGTCCCCCTGGTGTTCTTCGGGGCGGCCGCGATCCGGGTCCCGCTGTCCACCCTCGGGCTGCTCCAGTACCTGGCCCCGGTGTTCCAGTTCGGGCTCGGCGTCCTGTACTTCCACGAGGCCATGCCGCCCGAGCGCTGGGCCGGCTTCTCCCTGGTGTGGGCCGCGCTCGCCATCCTGACCTGGGAGGCCCTGCGCACCGCGCGACGGTCCCGGGCCCGGCTGGAAGTGGCGCCGGCCGCGGTGCCGGCACCGGCCCCCGAGCCCGCGTAACGGCCACCCGGAAGGCATCCGGCGGGCCCGCGGAAGGCACCGGGAAGGCACCGGGAAGGCACCGGGAAGGCACCCGCCACAGGCGATACACCAGCAAACACTCCACCCTCACGATCCCCGGTACGGGCCACCCGTACCGGGGATCGTCCGTTTTCCGAACTACCCTGACCGAATTATGGTCTTGACGGACAGTCATGCTCTCGCTGAACATCAGGCTCGCACTGACGCACGAACGCTCAGCTCTATCCCCACTCGTTCCGTCTCATCCCCGCGGAATCCCGGAGCCCCCACATGAGCCTGTCCGTCTCCCGGCGCCTTGCTGCCGTGACCGCGTTCGCGGTCGCGGGCCTGTTCGCCGCCACCGCCCCCGCCGCACTCGCCGCCCCGACGGCGGCCACCGCGGCGCCGACCCCACCCGACATACCGCTGGCCAACGTCAAGGCCCACCTGTCGCAGCTCTCCACCATCGCCGCCAACAACGGCGGCAACCGCGCCCATGGCAGGACCGGCTACAAGGCCTCGATCGACTACGTCAAGGCCAAGCTCGACGCCGCCGGCTTCACCACCACCCTGCAGACCTTCACCTCCAGCGGCGCCACCGGCTACAACCTGATCGCCGACTGGCCGGGCGGCGACCCGAACTCGGTCCTGATGGCCGGCTCGCACCTGGACTCGGTGACCTCGGGCGCGGGCATCAACGACAACGGCTCCGGCAGTGCGGCCGTCCTCGAAACGGCCCTCGCCGTCTCCCGGGCCGGCCTCCAGCCCACGAAGCACCTGCGCTTCGGCTGGTGGGGCGCGGAGGAGCTGGGCCTGATCGGCTCGAAGTACTACGTGAACAGCCTGCCGGCCACCGAGAAGGCGAAGTTCGCCGGCTACCTGAACTTCGACATGATCGGCTCGCCGAACCCGGGCTACTTCGTCTACGACGACGACCCGACGATCGAGCAGACCTTCAAGAACTACTACGCGGGCCTCGGCATCCCGACCGAGATCGAGACCGAGGGCGACGGCCGCTCCGACCACGCCCCCTTCAAGAGCGCGGGCATCCCGGTCGGCGGCCTGTTCTCCGGCGCCGACTACACCAAGACGGCGGCGCAGGCGCAGAAGTGGGGCGGCACCTCCGGTCAGGCCTTCGACCGCTGCTACCACTCCTCGTGCGACAGCCTGACGAACATCAACGACACCGCCCTGGACCGCAACTCGGACGCCGTCGCCTACGCGATCTGGACCCTCGGCGCGGCCGTTGCGGTCCCGCCCGGCCCGTCCTTCGAGAACACGACGGACGTGAACATCCCGGACTCCCCCGCGGCCGCGGTGACCTCGCCGATCACGGTGTCCGGCGTCACGGGCAACGCGCCCGCCACCACCAAGGTCGACGTGAACATCGTCCACACCTACCGCGGTGACCTGGTGATCGACCTCCTGGCGCCCGACGGCACGGCGTACCGGCTGAAGAACTCCAGCTCGGACTCCGCCGACAACCTCATCACCTCGTACACGGTGAACGCGTCGAGCGAGGTGGCCAACGGCATCTGGAAGCTCCAGGTCAAGGACGTCGCCGGGCAGGACGTCGGCTACATCAACAGCTGGAAGATCACCTTCTAGACCTTCCCGGCACCCGCACCCCCACCCGAACCACGGCTTAATGGTCTAGACCTCCAAGGGTCCGGCGTGGTCTGATCGGATCATGCCGGAGATCATCGCCGCCCTGTTCAGCCTGCTCGCCCAGGCCGCCGCCGCCGTGAACCCCGCCCTGCTGGTGCGGAAGCGGCGGCGGCTCCGGCGTCTGTCGGACCACGCGCAGGGCCGCACCGTCCGGGTCCCCTGCGATCTGCGCGCCCGGGAGCTGACCGCCGGCCAGTGGACCGAAGGTCACCTGGCGCTGCCGCCCGGCGGGCCCGCACGCTGGACCGCGAGAGGCGCCACGACGGCCCACCCCGTGGACTTCCCGCCGCTGGAACCGGTCTCCGCCGACGAACTCAGCGTCGCCTTCCGCTCCGCGGACGGGGCCACCGAGCTACGGCTGCACCCCGACGAGGCGCCGATGGTCCTACGCGTCCTCGGTGCGGGCCTGTAGCGACGCCGACTGCGGCTCCTGGATGCGGGCGCGCAGCTCCTCGGCCACCGCGGCGATGTCCGCGCGGCCCAGCTTCGCCGCCTCGACCAGATCGCCGAGCTCCTCGGGCGAGGGCAGTTGGCTGGCCCCGGCCACCCGCAGGTACGAGCGGGTCGCGGCGGCCGCGTAGAACTCGTTCATGGGGGATTCCAGCGCCGGGCACACCGCGAGGGTGTGCAGAAACGCGGCGGCCCGCCACGCGGTGTCCGGGGCGGGCTGTTCGGGTACCAGGACGAGGTCGTTCTGGTGCCGGGCGACCGCGGCGGCCACCCCGGAGGGGTCCCACACGGCGGGATCGGACGGGAGATGGTGGGCCAGAGCGGTCCAGGCCCACTCCATGGTGATCTTCAATTGCCGAACCGCTCCTGGAAGTAGCCCCAGTGGTCGGCGAACTCCTCTATGCCGGAAAGGAAGTTCTTCCGGTCCTCGTCGAGTTCGCGCTCCGTGACCTCGGTGATCAGCGCGGTGACCGTCGTACCCAGCGCCGCCGCTCGCGCCTTCAGGCGTTCGTGGAAGTCCTCGTCCAGGCGGATGGTGACGTGTCTCGACATGCCCAACACCGTACAGCGGGTGTGCTGTACGGGCAGCAGGAATGCCGCAAGGGTGGGCAGGGACACAGTCCCCGCCCACCCTCGAGTCGCTCTCGTGCGTGGTGACTACTTGTTGGCGTCGGCCGCCTTCACCAGCTCGTCCTTGGTGACCGCACCGACGTAGACCTTGCCGTCGTCCGTGACGAGGGCGTTGACCAGGCGGGTCGACAGGACACGGCCCTCACCGAACTTCCCGGAGACCTTGCCCCCGAGGGAGTCGAGGAACTGCTTGGCCTCCTTCGGCGCGTTCTTGTCGTTCTCGATGTCCTTCAGGCTCTTGCCCGCACCCGAGTCGATCCGCGCGATGGTGGCCCAGCCCTCGCCGAGCACCTTCACGTCGCCCTTGCCGTTCGCCCCGCCCATCAGGCCGTCCAGGCCGGGGAAGGAGTCCAGCGCCTTGAAGCCGTGCTCCTTGTCGCCCTTGACCGCCCCGTCCGTGCCCTCGGTCAGCTTGGCGCCCTTGGGCGGGGTGAAGGCGAAGGTGTCGGCGGACGGCTTGGCGAAGTCCACCTTCGTGAAGCCCGCGTCCACGATCGGCTTGCCGCCCTGGGCGGCGAGCAGCTGCACGCGCAGCGGCACGCCGTTCTTCGCGTCGACCGCGATCTGGACCGAGCCGACCGTGGAGCCGCTCTGCTTGGGCTTGAGCACGAGCTGGTAGGCGTCCCGCCCGGCCACCTGCGCGGTGTCGCCCACGCTGACGTCCGTGGTCGGGCCGGCGGCCTTCAGGATCTCCTCGGCCATCTTCTGGGGCGAGGCGGCGAGCCGGTCGGCCGTCTTGTGGTCCTTGCCGGCGTCCTTGCCCGCCTGGGGGTTCTTCTCGTGGAAGACCTCGTTCGACTTGGAGTCGTAGCCCCACACGTCGTCGCCGTTGTGGATGAGGCTGTACTCGTCCTTGCCGTCCAGGAACGTGAGCTTCTGGCGGTCCGGGCCGTCGGCCGCGACGCGGAAGGTGTGCGTGCCGTTCGCCAGCTGCGCGACCTTGTCCTCCGGGTTGGCGGAGCCGCCTGCGATGCCGCCGCCGCCGAGCAGCCCGCTCGCGATCTTCGGCAGGCCCAGGTCGGTGCTGATCTTGGCCGTGCCCGACATCTGCTCCACGTCCGAGGCGGCGACCTTCTCGATGAGCTGCTGCGCCGTCACCTTCGGCAGGTCGGGCCCGCCGGCGTTGGCGAAGGCCGGGACCATCGCCACGGTCGCCGCGGCCACACCCGCCACCGCTACCGGTACGGCGTACCGGGCGACCTTGCGAGAAGTCTTCGTGTTCGCTGCCATGTCAGTGCCCTGCCCTCTGTGTCGACGGCGGCGACCCCCGTGTCGCCGCGCTCACCCGATCTGGTGGGGTTGATGACTCCATCTGACCAAAAGGGCGGCGCGGGGTCGTCAGTCCCCGGACGCAACTGCGCGTACGACCGTGGGATGACATGGAAAGGGCCCTTCTCCCCCGACCCGTAGGGGTCGATGAGACGGAAGGGCCCGTTCCGGTGTTCCGGACTAGCCGGCGCGGTGCACCACCGCGTCGCAGAGCTCCTCCAGCGCCGACTTCGCGAAGCAGTCGGGCAGCGGCGCGAGCGCGGCCCGCGCCTCCTCCGCGTACCGGACGGTGTCGCGGCGGGCCTGCTCCAGCGCCGGGTGCGCCCGCAGCCGGGTCAGCACCTCGGCGTGCCGGGCGTCGTCCGTCAGGTCGCCGTCCAGGAGCCGTACGAGCTCCAGGTCGTCCGGGTCGCCGCCCTGCTCCGCCATCTCGCGCAGCCGCAGCACCGGCAGCGTCGGGATGCCCTCACGCAGGTCGGTGCCCGGGGTCTTGCCGGACTCGTGGGCGTCGGAGGCGATGTCGAGGACGTCGTCGGCGAGCTGGAAGGCGGTGCCGAGCCGCTCGCCGTACTGGGTCAGGATGTCGACGACCGCCTCGTCGGCGCCGGACATCAGCGCGCCGAAGCGGCCGGAGACGGCGATCAGCGAGCCGGTCTTGCCGGCGATGACGTCGAGGTAGTGGGCGACGGGGTCGCGGCCGTCGCGCGGCCCGGCCGTCTCCAGGATCTGACCCGTCACCAGGCGCTCGAAGGCCTCGGCCTGGATGCGTACGGCCTCGGGCCCGAGATCGGCCAGGATGTGCGAGGCGCGGGCGAACAGGAAGTCACCCGTCAGGACTGCCACCGAGTTGCCCCAGCGGGCGTTGGCGCTCTCCACCCCGCGGCGCACGTCCGCCTCGTCCATGACGTCGTCGTGGTAGAGCGTCGCCAGATGCGTGAGCTCGACGACCACGGCGGACGGCACGATGCCGGGCGCGTACGGGTCCCCGAACCGGGACGCGAGCATCACCAGCAGGGGCCGGAACCGCTTGCCTCCGGCCCGGACCAGGTGCTGCGCTGCCTCGGTGATGAAGGGGACTTCGCTCTTGGTGGCTTCCAGCAGACCCGCCTCGACGGCGGCCAGTCCGGCCTGGACATCGGTTTCAAGAGCCTGGTCCCGCACGCTCAGTCCGAACGGCCCGACGACGGTCACGAGGGGTACTCCTGTCTGCTGACGATCACGCTGACGATCACATGGATTGTCGATGTGTCGCTGCCATCACTCAAGCCAGCGTATCGGGTCCGTTTTCGATCACCGAGAGCGCCTTCCCGGCCACCACCCGCGCACTGCCCGATGCGCACCGGTATGTTCTTGAGGAGCCGAAACAACCGGAGAGTACGTTTTGTCCAGGATGACGACCGATATAGACGAGCCTACGGAACCGGCGGCCGACCAGCCGCCGGCCCGCGACGACGACGCCTTCCTCGGCCACCCCCGGGGCCTCGCCACGCTCTCCGGGCTGGAGGTCTGGGAGCGCTTCTCGTTCCTGGGCATGCAGGCCATCCTCGTCCTCTACTTCGCGGACGCGGTGGCGAGCGGCGGCCTGGGGATGAACCCGGGCACCGCGGCCTCCGTCTCGGCGGCCTACGGGACCATGGTCTACCTCGTCTCGGTCGCCGGCGGCTGGCTCGCCGACCGCATCCTGGGCTCGTACCGGGCCGTGCTCTGGGGCGGCATCCTCATCGCCTGCGGCCACTACGCCATGGCCGTGCCCACCGCCGCCATGACCTGGGTGGGCCTCGGCCTGATCAGCGCGGGCACCGGTCTGCTCAAGCCGAACGTGGCCAGCATGGTCGGCAAGCTGTACCGGACGGACGACGAGCGGCGCGACGCGGGCTTCGCCCTCTACTACATGGGCATCAACATCGGCGCCTTCGCCGGACCGCTGATCACCGGCTGGCTCGGCGAGCACAAGGGCTGGCACTGGGGCTTCTCCGCCGCCGCCGTCGGCATGACCGCGGGCCTGGTCCAGTACGTCCTCGGCCGCCGCCACCTGGCCGGACGCAAGCACTCCGCCACGCTTGTAAATGATGCTTCCGCCCTCGCGCCCGACGCGATGCGCTCCTCCCCCAGACTCCGTCCGGGGGGACCCCCAGTGACGAAGATCATCGCGGGCTGTCTCGCCTTCGCCGTCCTCGCCACCCTTCTGGGGGTCGCCGGCTGGCTGACGATGGGCCGCTTCGTCGACCTGCTCACCCTCGTCTCGGTGATCGCCCCGGTCGTCTACTTCGCCGTCATGTTCCGCAGCCCCCGGGTGACGAACGAGGAGCGCGGGCGACTGCGCCCGTACGCGGTCCTCTTCCTGGGCTCGGTCGCCTTCAACTTCATCCTCTTCCAGGCCTACTCGACGATGATGCTGCTGGCCTCGACCAACGCCCGGACCACGATCCTGGGCTTCGACTTCCCGGCGAGCTGGTACGCCTCCGCGCTCGGCGCCTTCGAGGTGGCGCTGGCCCCGGTCGTCGCCGCGCTGTGGGTCCGGATGGGCCGCCGCCAGCCGCACTCCTCCAACAAGATCGCCCTCGGTGTGATCCTCGGCGGCCTGTCCTTCCTGGTCATGATGATCCCGACCTCGGGGCACGGCGGGGACACCTACAAGATGGCCGCCTGGTGGATCGTCGGCTCCTACCTGCTGCTGGGCCTCGGCGACATCCTGCTGGAGACCTCGGGCATGTCGGCCACCACCAAGCTGGCCCCCAAGGCCTTCAGCAGCCAGACGATGGCGCTGTGGTTCCTCTCCCTGGCGCTGGCCAACGGCATCCAGGCCCAGGTCGTGAAGCTCTACGGCCAGGTGTCCACCCCCGTGTACTTCGGCGTCAACGGCGCCATCGCGGTGGCCGCGGGGCTGGCGATGATCGCGCTGGCGCCCTGGCTCCGGCGCACGATGCACCCCGTCCACTGAGGTTCGATGAGGTCCGATGAGGTCTGATGAGGTTCGCCGAGGTGGCTACGGCATGATCATCCGTACCGATTTCCCGTACGAGACCACCCACGAGGATGTCCGGATCCCGATGGCCGACGGCGTGGAGCTGTACGCGCGGATCTGGCGCCCGGTCACGGACGAGCCGGTTCCGGCGCTGCTGGAGTACCTCCCGTACCGGCTCACCGACTGGACCGCGCCGCGCGACTGGCAGCGCCACCCCTGGTACGCGGGCCACGGCTACGCCTCGGTACGGGTGGACGTACGCGGCCACGGCTGCAGCGGGGGCCGTCCCGGCGACGAGTACGACGCCCGCGAGCTGGCCGACGGGGTCGCGGTGGTGGAGTGGCTGGCGGCGCAGCCGTGGTGCACGGGGTCGGTGGGGATGTTCGGGATCTCGTGGGGCGGATTCAACTCCCTCCAGATCGCCGCCCTGGCCCCCGAGCCGCTGAAGGCGATCGTCACGGTCTGCTCGACGGACGACCGGTACGACAACGACGTGCACTACATGGGCGGCTCGGTGCTGGCCGTGGACATGCACGCGTGGGCGGCGACCATGCTGGCCTTCGCCTCCCGGCCGCCGGACCCGAAGTTCGCCGGCGACGGCTGGCGGCAGCAGTGGCTGGACCGGCTGGATTCGGTCGAACCCCTGATCCACACCTGGCTGTCGCACCAGACCCGCGACGGCTACTGGCGCCACGGCAGCGTCTGCGAGGACTACTCGGCGATCGGCGCGGCCGTGCTCGCGGTCGGCGGCTGGCACGACCCGTACCGGGACACGGTGCTGCGGCTGGTCGAGCACCTGCCGCCCTCGCGCGTACGGGGCCTGATCGGGCCCTGGTCTCACCAGTACCCGGACCGCGGGCTTCCGCCCGGTCCGGCGATCGGCTTCCTCCAGGAGACCCTGCGCTGGTGGGACCACTGGCTGAAGGGCGCCGCGACCGGGGTGATGGACGAGCCCCTGCTCCGCGCCTGGATCAGCGACTCGCACCCGCCGGCGACCGTCTACGAGGAGCTCCCGGGCCGCTGGGTCGCCGAGAGGGCCTGGCCCTCGCCGTCCGTGATCCCCGTCCCGTACGTGTTCCAGGGCGCGCCGGTGGCCGTCGCCTCCCCGCAGCACACCGGGATGGACGCGGGCCGGTTCTTCCCCTTCGGCAACGACGCCGACCTGCCGCCGGACCAGCGGGAGGAGGACGCGAAGTCGGCCTGCTTCGAGTTCCCCGTGGCGGACGGGGAGCCGGTGGAGATCCTGGGACGGCCGTCGGTGACCCTGCGGCTGCGCCTGGACGTGCCGTACGGGCAGGTCGTGGCCCGGCTGTGCGACGTCGCCCCCGACGGCTCCTCGACGCTGGTCACGCGGGGCGCGCTGAACCTCTCCGCCCGCCGGGGCCGGGACCGGGCGCTCCCCTGGCCCGCGGGCTCGTACGAGGACGTCACCTTCGAGCTGAACGGCATCGGGCACGCCTTCCCGCCGGGGCACCGGATCCGGCTCGCCGTGTCCTCGGCGTACTGGCCGTGGATCTGGCCGCGGGCCGGGTCGGAGGCCGGCTGGACCCTGGACCCGGCGGGCAGCTCGCTGACCCTCCCGGTGCGGGCCGCGTCCGCCGCCGACGGGGGCATCGTCTTCGAGGCGCCGGAGCAGTCGCCGCCGCTGGGTGTGGCCTTCCCCGCCACGCTGGACGAACCGCGCCCGGAACGGCTGGTCGTACGGGACGTCGCGCGCGGGACCTGGCGGCTGGAGGTGGACCCCCGGTACGGGGGCACCCGGGTGTATCCCGACGGCCTGGAGTTCAGCGAGGACGCGGAGGAGACGTACGAGATCCAGGAGGCCGACGCGCTGTCGGCGCGGACGCGGTCGCGGTGGCGCATCCGGCTCCACCGGCCCGAACTGGGCTGGGACGCGCGGGTGGAGACCCGGTCGGAGATCACGTGCGACGAGGGCGGCTTCGTCACCTCCAACGAGGTGGTGTGCCGGGAGGGCGACGAGGTGCTCTTCCACCGCACGTGGGAACGCCGCCTGCCCCGGACGGCGGGTTAGGCACCCAGACCACACGGACCAACAACCCCAGACCACACCGACCAACAACCCTTTCTGGAAAGGCACTTGCGGGCTCCGGACGGCAAGTTAGCCTGAGCCCCCACCGTCACCGCACCGGGAGGGGCCCATGGGGCTGTTCGGTGAGCGACACGCACTGCTCCAGCGTCTGGGCCCGCACGACCGCGCCACGCTCCTCGGCCTCGGCGCCCGCCGCTCCTACGCCGACCGGCACACGCTGATGAGCGAGGGCAGCCCCGGCGACCACCTCGTGGTGATCCTCAACGGCTGGTGCGTGGTCTGGCTGCCCACCGAGCGCGGCGGCCGGCTGATCCTCGGACTGCGGACGGCCGGCGAGCTGATCGGCGAGATGGCCGCACTCGACGGGCATCCGCGCAGCGCCTCGGTGAGCGCCCTGGGCCCGGTGGAGGCGCTGACCGTCGACGGGAGCCGGTTCCGCCGGTTCCTCGCCGGCAGCCCGCACGCCTCCGGACTGGTCATGACACAGCTGACCGCCCGGCTGCGCAGCTCCGACGGCGAGCGGCGCTCCCTCGCCTCGCTGACCGTGCTCCAGCGACTGTGCGGGACGCTCGTCGAACTCGCCGACCGGGCGGGGCGGGAGGAGCGGGGCTCCACCGTGATCCTGCTCCCGCTGGCCCAGCACGAGCTGGCAGCCGCGGTGGGCTCGGGGCGGGAGGCGGTGGCCAAGGCGCTGCGGCTGCTGCGCGACCAGGGGCTGGTGCGGACCGGCCCGAACGCGCTCACCCTCGGCGACCTGGAGCCGCTGCGGCTGCTCGCGGCCACGGTGTGAACCGATCCCCGATCCCCGTCCGCGGCCGCACGCCGTCGGCCGGGTGAACTGCCCCCCGTGTGAACGGCAGCGCTGTGTAAACGGCCACAGCGCGCCGTCGGCCCGCACGGGATCGTGGCACCAACCCACCCGCCCCTTCACGGGAGTTGTCATGGACGGCGAAACCCTGCACCGGCTGACCATCAGCATCGACGCCCAGCGGTCCGGCGCGGTACCGGACGCGGACCGGCCCGCGCTGCGGGCCCTCGTCTACGAGGTGACCGGCAAGGCCTTCGAGGAGGCCCGGGTGGCCGGGCTGCTCACCCAGGAGGACCGGGGTGACGGGGTACTGGCCGTCATGGACGGCAGCGTCCCGGCCGGGCGGATCGCCGGGGAGTGGGTCGAGTACCTGCGGGAGAACCTGCGCGCGGCCAACCGCCCGCTGCGCCGGCCGCTGCGCCTGCGCGTCGGGCTGAACAGCGGGCCGGTGACCCGGGACGCCCACGGCTGGTCCGGCCGCTCGGTCGACCTCGCCGTCCGGCTGGCCGACTGCGAGGCGGCGAAGGGCGTCCTCGCCGCGGCCGACCCCGCCCACCTGGTCGTGGTCACCTCGGACGCCTTCTACGAGGACGTGGTGCGCGGCGGCGGCCGGTGGGTGGAACCGGAGCGCTACCGGCGGCACACGGTCAGGATCAAGGAGGGCGAGACGACCGCGTGGATCACGGTCCCGGGCCTGACGACCCCGCCGGCCCCCGCGCGCCCGGCCGCGCCGGCGGCGGGCGGCGGCCCGGCCGACCCCGGGCGGCAGGACGCCAGCACCAGCACCGTCACCGGCACCGGCACCGGCGGGACGACCATTTCCGTGCACGACCACGGACGGGCCATCGGCCACATCGAGCGCGTCGACACCTTCCACTTCGGCGACCTGGCCGGCGGTGAACGGTGAACCACGAGCAGCCCCCGCCGGAGCCGCAGCCCCAGCACCCACAGCCGCAGGGCCCGCAGCCCCAGGACGCGCCACCGCACGGCGCGCCGGAGCCAGACCTCTTCGCGGCGACGGGCGAGGAGGCCGCCCTGCCGGGCGACGACGCGGCCGCCGCCCACACCTACCGCCAGGCCCGTGCGGCCTTCAGCCTGCACGGCGCGAGCAGCTACGTCTCCATGGGCCGGGTCGGCACGGTCCACATCGGCGCCGGCACCGCGCGCCGGGTCCTGGCCGGGCCGGTCCCCGAGGAGGAGCTGCGGACCGTACGGAGCACCTTCCGCGAACCCCCCGCGTACGCCACGTACAAGCTCAGGCTCGGCACGGACCGGCTGATCGTGCTCGACGCCCGGCCCGGCACCGGACGCGCCTTCACCGCCGTCTCCCTCCTCGACGACCTCACCCGGGGCCGGGTCTCCCGACTGGCCCCCCAGACCGGTTTGGACACCCTCGACGCCGAGCACATCCGCGCCGGGCACGGCTACGTGCTGGAGCCGGTCGGCGGGCTGCCCGACGGAATGTGGCTGGACCGGCTGCGCGACCTGCTGCACGCGAAGGAGGCGTACGCGGTCCTCATCGCCTCGGCCGACCCCGGCGCCGCCCGGAACTCCTCCGCCCGGTACCTCCAGCCCCACCGGCCGCCGGCCGACGTGCTGATCCGCGACGCTCACCTGGAGGCCGCCTTCGCGGTGCGCCCCGAACTCCTCTCCCTGGCCCGGGGCGTCTCCGGGAGCCCCGAGGTGGCCGACGCCCTCGGGCTGGACGAACTGCGCCCCTCGGAGGCGGCGCGGCTCGCCGGTCTGCTGGAGCGGCACGTGACGGGTGAACTGCCGCTGCCCGAACTGCTCGTCGCCTGCGAGGCCATCGCGGCCGAGCAGGCGGCCGAGTGGTTCGGCGAGGGCTCCCAGACCCCGGCCGGGCTGCGGGAGTGCGCGTTCCGGATCGCCGTCGCGGTGCTGGGGGGCGCCCCCCTGAGCGCCGTCGCCGAGGCATCGGAGCTGCTGGCCTGGGAGCTTGCGGTGACCGCCGACCCCGAATCCGCCCCGGGCCGGCCCCTGTTCGCGGACGGACTGCTGGAGGCCCGCCTGGACTCCGCGCGCGCGGTGGCCGAGCCCGGCATCGTCCTGCTGGGCCAGGAGGAGGTCCCGGTCCGGACGGTGCGATTCCGGGGGCAGCGGCTGACAGCGGCCGTGCTGGGCCAGCTGTGGGAGCACCACCACAACCTGCGCGGGCCCGTCATGCGCTGGCTGACGGCCCTGTGCGACGACCTCAGCTCCACCGTCTGGGTGCGGGCGGCGCTCGCGGCCGGAATGCTCTGCCGGCTCGACTGCGCCGACACCATCCCGCGCCTGATCCACGTACTCGCCGGCTCGGAGGAGTTCCGGCTGCGCCGGGCGGCGGCCACCGCCCTCGGACTCCCCTCGGCCCACCCGGAGACGGGCGCCGCCGTCCGCTCGGTGGTCGGGCACTGGGCGCACGTCGACAACCGGTACCTGCGGTCCACCGCGGCACTCGCCGTGGGAAAGGGAGTGGTCACGGCCTCCCTCGCGGAGTCCCTGGACCTGCTGGCCTCCATCGGCGCCGGGAAGGACCCCGAACCGGCCGTCGACGCCGGCGCGGCGGTGGCGGAACTGCTCGGCACCACGCTCGACCCCCTGGCCGTACGGCGCGTGCGCGCCTGGCTCGGCGACAAGCGGACCCACACGCAGGACCTGGGACTGATGGCGTCGGCCTTCCTGGCGAGCACGGTGGTGGACGACCTGTGGAACCGGTCGCCGGAGCTCGATTCCTGGCCGGGCCGGCCCCTGATGATCGCCGTGGCCCAGGTACGGCCGGAGCTCGCCCCCGATCTCGCCGGCCTGCTGTGGACCGCGCTGATGACCGGGCGTTCCTACCGCATGGCGCTGCGGTGCGTACAGGAGTGGTGCCGTGATTCGGCGGGCCGGCCCTGGGACCGGGAACTGGCCGAATTCCTCCCCCTGCTCATCCGTACCGACGACGACCGCCGGCGGATCACCGCGGTCATCGAGGAGCTGAGCGAGGACCCGCACCGCCCACTGCCCCAGGAGCATGCGCGCGCGCTCCTGACGGCCGTTCTTCGAGAGGGAGCACGATGACGTACCCCACCCCGTTCCAGCCGCAGCCCCCGTGGCGCCCGCCGGGCGCGCCCGGCGGCCCGGGTTTCCCGCACAACTACTCCGACATGCTTCCCGCGCAGCTTGCAGGCCCCTTCTTCCGCGAGATCCAGCCGGGTGCGGCCTACCGGCACAGCAGCAGTCAGTTCACCGCCGTCCTCTTCTACCGCAACGGCGGCCACAGCGTGGTCTCGCTCGGCGAGGTCCGCCACGTCGACAAGCCCTTCTGGGGACGTCCGTCGGCGGTCTGCCTCATCGCGGGAGGCCTCCACCAGTCCTCCTTCAGGCTGTCGCTGCCCTCCTTCGGCGACCAGGCGGACTTTGTTGCCGAGGCGGATGTGAAGTGGGAGGTGCGCGACTTCCTCGTCGCCGCGCGCAAGCGGGTCACCGACGTGGCGCAGATGCTGCTGCCGGAACTCCACGAGCGGCTGCGCCCGGTCAGCCGCCGCTTCACCCTCGACCAGGCGCAGGCCGCCGACGAGGCGATCCAGTCGGCGCTGGCGCAGGGGCACTGGGCGGACCTCGGCGCCGACCTGGGCCTGACCACCCGGGTGTTCCTGCGCATCGACCTGGGCGAAGCCGCGCGCATGCGGTCCAAGGTGCTCACCGAGGACGAGACCCTGCGGGTGCGGGCCGCGCAGAACATGGAGTACGCGCGGGAACTGATCCACGCGGGCCACACGGAGCAGCTGGCCGGGCTGGTGGCGCAGAACCCCGCGGAGGCGGCCCAGATCGTCCTGTACCTCCAGGCACAGGTCAAGGAGCAGCGCACCGGAGCCCTGGCCATGCTCAACCGGCTCGTGGACCAGGGTGTCGTCCAGCGCCACCAGATCGACGAGCAGACGCAGCGGCTGCTGGACTACGCGAAGGACACCGCCGGCCGGCTCGCCGACGCGAACCTGCTGCCGCCCGAGTCGGGCGCGCTGCCGATGCCCCCGCCGCTGCCGCCTGTCCCACCGGTCCCACCGGTCCCACCGGACCCGAAGACCCCGAAGGCCCCGAAGGCCCCGCCTTCCGACGGAGGCTGAGCTCCGTGGACAACGGCACCGACACCAGCACCGACAACACCGGCACCGGCACCGGCACCGGCACCGACGACGACGAGCCCGCCCGGTACGTGGCCGAGCGCCTCGTGGCGCAGGTGCGCGAGGACATCGGCCGCGCCGACACCAAGGCCGCCATCCTGCTCTCCGGCGCCCTCGCCCTGCCGGTCCTCGCGCTGGCCCGGCTCCCGGCGGACGGCACCGGGACGGCCGGGCTGGTGCTCCTCGCCGCGGCGGGGGTGCTGTGGCCGGCCGGGGTGCTCCTGCTGATCGGGGCCGTGCTCCCGCGCACCGGGACGCTGCGGGCGGGAGCGGGCCTGACGTACCACGGCGACGCGCTGCCCGGCACGGCACCGGAACTCCTGCTGGCGCAGGTCGCCCGGGCCGGCGCCGCCCGCGTGCCCTGGCTGCTGACCCAACTGCGCGACCTGAGCGGCATCCTGGCGCGCAAGTACCGGTTCATCCGGTGGGGCGTGTGCTTCCTGGCCGCGGCCCTGGTGGCGGTGGCCGGCCACACGGCGGCGCGGCTGCTCTGAACCGCGGTGTCAGCCGTAGAGCCGTTCCAGGACCACCGCGATGCCGTCCGCCTCGTTCGACAGCGTCAGCTCGTCGGCCACCGCGACCAGCTCGCGGTGGGCGTTGGCCATGGCCACCCCGTGCGCGGCCCAGGCGAACATCGGGATGTCGTTCGGCATGTCCCCGAAGGCGATCGTCCCGGCGGGGGACGCACCCAGGACTTCCGCCGCCCGCGCCAGCCCGCTGGCCTTGTCGATCCCCGGCGGCTGGAGCTCCACCGTGTGCTCCCCCGCCATCGTGACGTTCACCAGGTCCCCGACCACCGCCCGCGCCACCCGCGTCAGCTCGTCGTCGTCCAGCTCCGGATGCTGCAGCAGCACCTTGTTGATCGGCGAGGCCCACAGGTCCGACCGCCGCGGCACCGACACCGTCGGCAGGTGCGGATGCCACATCCGGTAGCCGGGCCCTATCAGCATCTCCGCGTCCACACTCTCCTGGTTGACCGCCGCGTAGACCTCGCCGATCTCCGCCTCGATCTTGCCGAGGGCCACCTCGGCCAGTTCCCGGTCCATGGACACGGAGTGCAGCAGGCGTCCGCGCGCCGCGTCGTACACCTGCGCGCCCTGCCCGCACACCGCGAGCCCTGTGTAACCGAGCCCGTCCAGGACGTGTCGGACCTGTGGGACGGGGCGGCCGGTGACGATGATGTGCCGGGCGCCGGCCGCACGGGCTTTCGCGAGCGCCTCGTACGAGCGGGCGGAGACGGTGTCCCCGGCGCGCAGCAGAGTCCCGTCCAGGTCAGTGGCGATCAAGGCATAGGGGAGGGCCGGAGGCGGGGCGGAAGTCACGGCGCCAAGGATACGGACCCCTTTGGACAAGTCCTACAAATAGCGCCCGAATCCGGCCTCCCGCCGACACCACCAGCCACGTAACGTGTCAACAGCCCCCCGGGACACCCCCGGACCGCGTCGAAAGCGAGGCAGCACCCCATGCCCCAGCAGAGCCCCCTCGATGTTCCCGAGGGCGACCCGTTCGGGCCGCACAACCTCCCCTACGGCGTCTTCTCGACCGCCGAGGAGGACCGCCGCCGGATCGGTGTGCGCATCGGCGGGTACGTCCTCGACGCGGGGGCGGCCGCGGCCGCGCTCGGATCCCCGTACGCCGGGCTGCTCGGGCAGCCCTCCCTGAACCCGCTGCTGGCCGCCGGGCGCACCGCCTGGCGCGACGTGCGCCGCGCGCTGACCGCCTGGGTGACCGACCCCGGCCACCGCCCCGCCGTGGAGCCGCACCTGCTGGCGCTGGACGAGGTCACGCTGCACCTGCCGTACGAGGTCGCCGACTACGTCGACTTCTACGCGAGCGAGCACCACGCCACCAACGTCGGGCGGATCTTCCGCCCGGACGGCGACGCGCTGACCCCGAACTGGAAGCACCTGCCCATCGGTTACCACGGCCGCTCCGGCACCATCGTGGTCTCCGGGACCGACGTCGTACGGCCCTCCGGGCAGCGCAAGGCCCCCACCGACCCGGCGCCCGTCTTCGGCCCGTCCGTCAAGCTCGACATCGAGGCCGAGGTCGGCTTCGTCGTCGGCGCCCCGTCCGAGCTCGGCAGCCCGGTGCCGCTGGGCGCCTTCGAGGACCACGTCTTCGGGCTGTTCCTGCTCAACGACTGGTCGGCGCGGGACATCCAGGCCTGGGAGTACGTGCCGCTCGGCCCCTTCCTCGGCAAGTCCTTCGCGACCTCCGTCTCCGCCTGGGTCACCCCGCTGGAGGCCCTGGACGCAGCCCGCGTGACCCCGCCGGCCCGGGACTTCCCGCTCCTGCCCTACCTCGACGACGCCGCCCTCGACCGCCCCGGCGGCTTCGACCTGCACATCAGCGTCTCCATCAACGGTCAGGAGGTCGCGCAGCCGCCGTTCGCGTCGATGTACTGGACCGCCGCCCAGCAGCTCGCGCACATGACCGTCAACGGCGCCTCCCTGCGCACGGGCGACGTCTACGGCTCCGGCACCGTCAGCGGCCCCGAGGCCGGCCAGCGCGGCTCGCTGCTGGAGCTCACCTGGAACGGCCGCGACGCCATCGAGCTCGCCGACGGCAAGCGCACCTTCCTGGAGGACGGGGACACCGTCACCCTCACCGCCTGGGCCCCCGGCCCGGACGCCACGCGCGTCGGCCTCGGCGAGGTCACCGGCCGCATCGTGGGATCGCGCTAGTCCCTCCTTTGGTCGGCGGGGTGGCGGATCTTTCCGCCGCCCCGCCGAGACCTGCTGCGCGGCGAGCAGCTGGTGGAGCGCCAGGGCACCGGCCGGGCGGACGTCCGCGCGTACGCCGCCCGGGCGGCCTGACGGCCCCGCCCGGCCCGCCGCCTGGCCGCAGGGCGGCTCGCGGGTGATGCTCCTGGGGCTTCGGCCCCTCGAACCAGGAGTCCCCGTATGGCCTCTCGTACCGGCATGCTCGCCCTGGCCCTGGCCCTCGCCGCCGCGGCGGCCCTCACCGCCCCGGCGGGACCCGCCGCCGCCCGTCCCGGCCCCGAGCAGGGCCCGGCGGCCTGGGCGGCCCTCACCCGGGCCGTCCTGGCGAGCTCCCGGTACGTACGGGAGCCGGTGGCGACCGCGGCCGGGTACGTCCCCGACCGGTACTGCGTGGCCGACCCGGCGGGCGGCGGGGCCCTGGGCTACCCGCACTTCAACCACGCGTACGACGACTCCCTCGACCCCGAGAAGCCGGCCGCCCTGCTCTACGAGGACGACCCGTCGGGCCGCCGCAGGCTGGTCGCCCTCGAATGGGTCGTCATGGACCGGGACGGGAAGCTCGAGACGGACGACGACCGCCCGCGGCTCTTCGGGCAGCCCTTCAAGGGGCCGCTGCCGGGCCGCTTCAAGGGCCAGAAGGTCCACTACGCCCTGCACGTCTGGCTGTGGAAGCCCAACCCCGCCGGCATGTATGCGACGTACAACCCGGAGGTGCGCTGCCTCCCCGGCACGACCCGGCCCTGAACCCCCGTTCGGAGGCGCGCCGCGTGCACCGGCCGCAGGGCGCCGGGAAGGTGGACGAAAGCCCCCGAACGGCAGGAGTCCCGATGTCCGCCCGTATTCGCAAGGCTGCCCTGACCTGTGCGGTCGCCGCGTCGATCGGCCTGGCCGCCATGGCCCCGGCGCACGGCGTCGAAGGACCCGCACCCGACCCGCGCAACCCCAGGGCCATGGCGGACATGGCGACGGCGATCCGGGTGACGGCCAAGTACGTGGACGAGCAGCAGGCGCTCAAGGACGGGTACGTCCCGCACGGCAAGGAGTGCATGACCAACCCGTTCGGGGTGGGCTCCATGGGCTACCACTACGTCAAGGAGGCCAACTGGGGCTCGCTGGACCCGAGCAGGCCGACCGCCCTCCTCTACAGCGCCGAGAAGGACCGCAGCGGCCGTCGCAAGCTGCAGACCGTGGAATGGATGTCCACCGACCGCGACCAGAACCTGAAGACCACCGACGACCGGCCGAGCATGTTCGGGCTGCCCTTCGACGGGCCCATGCCCGGCCACTGGGCGGGCATGCCCAAGCACTACGACCTCCACATGTGGGCGTACGAGAAGAACCCGGCCGGCCGCTTCCACAACTGGAACCCGTCCCTCAAGTGCGCCGGGCATATGACTCACCCGTAAGGGCGGCTTTTCGCGAGAACTCCGGCGATAAGCTGAACGCACTCGCGAGACTCCGGCGGGTCTCCGACCCCTTCCCCATCGATCTGGACCTCGGCCAGATCGTGCTCGGCCGGCGCAACGCGCGGTAGGGCGCGGCAAAGGGCCCGGCTCCCCCCAAGGGGAGCCGGGCCCTCGGCCATGCACCAGCCGGTCAGCGGACGAACGTGCTCGCCTGCCCCGCCAGGTCCAGGAAGTACTGCGGGGCCACGCCCAGGACCAGCGTGACCGCGACGCCCACCGCGATGGTCGTCATCGTCAGCGGCGAGGGGACGGCCACCGTCGGACCGTCGGCCTTCGGCTCGCTGAAGAACATCAGGACGATCACCCGGATGTAGAAGAACGCGGCGATCGCGGACGAGATGACACCGACCACGACCAGCGCCCCCGCGCCGCCCTCCGCCGCCGCCTTGAACACGGCGAACTTGCCCGCGAAGCCCGAGGTCAGCGGGATGCCGGCGAAGGCCAGCAGGAACACCGCGAAGACGGCCGCCGTGAGCGGCGAACGGCGGCCCAGCCCCGCCCACTTGGACAGGTGCGTGGCCTCACCGCCCGCGTCGCGCACCAGCGTGACCACCGCGAAGGCGCCGATCGTCACGAAGGAGTACGCGGCCAGGTAGAAGAGGACGGACTTGACGCCCTCCTCCGAGGTCGCGATCACACCGGCCAGGATGAAGCCCGCGTGCGCGATCGAGGAGTAGGCGAGGAGCCGCTTGACGTCGGTCTGGGTCACGGCGATCACCGCACCGGCCAGCATGGTGACGATGGCCACCCCCCACATCACCGGCCGCCAGTCCCACCGCAGGCCCGGCAGCACCACGTAGAGCAGCCGCAGGAGGGCGCCGAAGGCGGCCACCTTCGTCGCGGCCGCCATGAAGCCGGTGACCGGGGTCGGGGCGCCCTGGTAGACGTCCGGGGTCCACATGTGGAAGGGGACCGCACCGACCTTGAACAGCAGGCCCATCAGGATCAGCGCGCCGCCGATCAGCAGCAGCGCGTCATTGCCCATGGTGGAGGCGAGCGCCGGGTCGATCTTCGTGACCGTGCCGTCGACCACGTCGGCGATCACCGCGTACGAGACCGAGCCCGCGTACCCGTAGAGCAGCGCGATGCCGAAGAGGAGGAAGGCGGAGGAGAAGGCGCCCAGCAGGAAGTACTTCACCGCGGCCTCCTGCGACATCAGCCGCTGGCGGCGGGCGACGGCGCAGAGCAGGTAGAGCGGGAGGGAGAAGACCTCCAGCGCGATGAACAGCGTCAGCAGGTCGTTGGCCGCCGGGAAGATCAGCATTCCGGCGATCGCGAACAGGGCCAGCGGGAAGACCTCGGTGGTGCTGAAGCCCGCCTTGACGGCGGCCTTCTCGCTCTCGCTGCCCGGTACGGACGCCGCCTGGGCGGCGAAGGAGTCCACCCGGTTGCCGTGCGCGGCCGGGTCCAGGCGCCGCTCGGCGAAGGTGAAGATCGCGACGATCGACGCCAGCAGGATGGTGCCCTGGAGGAAGAGCGCCGGGCCGTCCACCGCGATGGCACCCATGGCGGCGATGTGGGCCTTGGTGGAGCCGTACCCGCCGGCCGCGAGGCCGACGACCGCCGCGAAGGCCGAGGCCAGCGCGGCGACGGCGAGGAACACCTGCACGTAGTAACGGGACTTGCGGGGCACGAAGGCCTCGACGAGGATCCCGAGGACCGCCGCGCCCACCACGATCAGCGTGGGCGCGAGCTGCGCGTACTCGATGGTCGGTGCCGGGATCCGGTCGACGGGTCCGTCGGCCGCCAGCGTCCACAGGCTGTGGGCGGAAGTCGATGCGCTCACTTCGCCGCCTCCCCGTTCTTGGCTTCGACGGCGACCTCGGGCTTCGGGTCCGTCTGCTGAACATCCGACATGGTGTGCTCCACCGCCGGGTTGACGATGTCGGTGAGCACCTTCGGGTAGACGCCCAGCCCGATCAGCAGCGCGATCAGCGGGGCGACCACCAGCATCTCCCGCAGGCGCAGGTCCGGCATGGTGCGGACCTCCTCCTTCACGGGGCCGGTCATCGTGCGCTGGTAGAGCACCAGCGTGTAGAGCGCGGCGAGCACGATGCCGATGGTGGCGATGATGCCGACGACCGGGTACCGGGCGAACGTGCCGACCAGGACCAGGAACTCACTGACGAAGGGCGCGAGGCCCGGCAGCGAGAGGGTCGCGAGTCCGCCGATCAGGAAGGTGCCGGCGAGGACCGGGGCGACCTTCTGGACGCCGCCGTAGTCGGCGATGAGGCGCGAGCCGCGCCGCGAGATCAGGAAGCCGGCGACCAGCATCAGCGCCGCCGTCGAGATCCCGTGGTTGACCATGTAGAGCGTCGCACCCGACTGGCCCTGGGAGGTCATCGCGAAGATGCCCAGGATGATGAAGCCGAAGTGCGAGATGGAGGCGTACGCCACCAGCCGCTTGATGTCGCGCTGCCCGACCGCGACCAGCGCGCCGTAGACGATGCTGATCAGTGCCAGGACGAGGATCACCGGCGTGGCCCACTTGCTGGCCTCCGGGAAGAGCCCGAGGCAGAAGCGGAGCATCGCGAAGGTGCCGACCTTGTCGACGACCGCGGTGATCAGCACGGCGACCGGGGCCGTGGCCTCGCCCATCGCGTTCGGCAGCCAGGTGTGCAGCGGCCACAGCGGGGCCTTCACCGCGAAGGCGAAGAAGAAGCCGAGGAACAGCAGCCGCTCGGTGTTGGTCGCCATGTCGAGCGTGCCCGCGGCGCGGGCGGCGGCGATCTCCTGGAGCGAGAAGTTCCCGGCGACCACGTACAGCCCGATGACGGCGGCCAGCATGATCAGGCCGCCGACCAGGTTGTAGAGGAGGAACTTGACCGCCGCGTACGAGCGCTGCGCGGCCGCGTTCTCGTCGGTCCCGGAGTGTGCCCGGTCCCCGAAGCCGCCGATGAGGAAGTACATCGGGATCAGCATGGCTTCGAAGAAGATGTAGAAGAGGAAGACGTCGGTGGCCTCGAAGGAGATGATCACCATCGCCTCGACCAGCAGGATCAGGGCGAAGAAGCCCTGCGTCGGCCGCCACCGTGAAGAGTGCGTCTCCAGGGGGTCGGCGTCGTGCCAGCCGGCCCCGATCACGAAGGGGATCAGGAGCGCGGTGAGCGCGATCAGCGCCACCCCGATCCCGTCCACGCCCAACTCGTAGCGGACGCCGAAGTCGGCGATCCAGGGGCGGGATTCGGTGAGCTGGTAGCGGTCGCCACCGGGCTCGAAACGGACCGCGACGAGCACGGCCAGGGCCAGTGTCGCCAGCGAGAAGAGCAGCGCGAGCCACTTGGCGGCGGTCCTGCGGGCGGCCGGGACGGCCGCCGTCAGGATCGCGCCGACCGCGGGGACCGCGGCCGTCACCGTCAGAAGCGGGAAACTCATTTCACACCGCCCTCATCAGCAGGGTCGCGGCGATCAGGATCGCCGTGCCCCCGAACATCGAGACCGCGTAGCTGCGGGCGTAGCCGTTCTGCAGCTTGCGCAGCCGGCCCGAGAGCCCGCCGACCGAGGCGGCCGTCCCGTTGACCACCCCGTCGACCAGGCTGTGGTCGACGTACACGAGCGAGCGGGTCAGGTGCTCGCCGCCGCGCACCAGCACCACGTGGTTGAAGTCGTCCTGGAGCAGGTCCCGTCGGGCCGCCCGGGTGATCCAGCTCCCGCGCGGGGCGACCACGGGGACGGGGCGCCGGCCGTACATCGCCCAGGCGACGGCGACGCCGATGACGAGGACCACCATCGTGGCCAGCGTGACCGTCATGGCGCTGACCGGCGGGTGGCCGTGCGTGTGCCCGGTGACGGGCTCCAGCCACTTCAGGAACCGGTCGCCGACACCGAACAGACCGCCCGCGAAGACCGACCCGAAGGCCAGCACGATCATCGGGATGGTCATGGACTTCGGGGACTCGTGCGGGTGCGGCAGCTCTCCCGGGTGCACGTCGATGCCGGGCTCCACGCCGGGCGTCGTGTCCGGGTCGGGCGCCGGCTGCCAGCGCTTCTCACCGAAGAAGGTGAGGAGCATGACGCGGGTCATGTAGAACGCGGTGATGGCCGCGCCCAGCAGGGCCACCGATCCCAGGATCCAGCCCTCGGTGCCGCCCTTCGCGAAGGCCGCCTCGATGATCTTGTCCTTGGAGAAGAAGCCCGACAGGCCCGGGAAGCCGATGATGGCCAGGTACCCGAGTCCGAAGGTCACGAAGGTGACCGGCATGTACTTCCGCAGCCCCCCGTACTTGCGCATGTCGACCTCGTCGTTCATCCCGTGCATCACGGAACCCGCGCCGAGGAAGAGGCCCGCCTTGAAGAAGCCGTGGGTGACCAGGTGCATGATCGCGAAGACGTAGCCGATCGGGCCGAGGCCCGCGGCGAGGATCATGTAGCCGATCTGCGACATCGTCGAGCCCGCCAGGGCCTTCTTGATGTCGTCCTTCGCACAACCGACGATCGCACCGAAGAGCAGCGTGACCGCGCCCACGACGGTGACCGCGAGCTGCGCGTCCGGCGCCCCGTTGAAGATGGCGCCCGAGCGGACGATCAGATACACACCCGCCGTCACCATGGTGGCCGCGTGGATCAGGGCCGAGACCGGGGTCGGGCCCTCCATCGCGTCACCGAGCCAGGACTGGAGCGGGACCTGCGCCGACTTGCCGCAGGCGGCCAGCAGCAGCATCAGGCCGATCGCCGTCAGCTTGCCCTCGGAGACCGGAGCGGTAGCGACTGATGTCCCCGTGCCCGCCGCGCCCAGCACCGGCCCGAAGGCGAAGGTCCCGAAGGTGGTGAACATCAGCATGATCGCGATCGACAGGCCCATGTCGCCGACCCGGTTGACCAGGAAGGCCTTCTTCGCGGCCGTGGCCGCGCTGGGCTTGTGCTGCCAGAAGCCGATCAGGAGGTACGAGGCGAGGCCCACGCCCTCCCAGCCGAAGTACAGCAGCAGGTAGTTGTCGGCGACGACCAGCAGCAGCATGGCCGCGACGAACAGGTTCAGGTAGCCGAAGAAGCGGCGGCGGCGCTCGTCGTGCTCCATGTACCCGATCGAGTACACGTGGATGAGCGTGCCCACCCCGGAGATCAGCAGGACGAAGGTCATCGACAGCTGGTCGAGCTGGAAGGCGATGTCCGCCTGGAAGCCCTCCACGGGCACCCAGCTGAACAGCCGCTGGTGCATGGCCCGGTCCTCGGCGCCGCGCCCCAGCATGTCGGCGAACAGGACGGCGCCGATCCCGAAGGAGACGGCCGCGAGCAGGGTGCCGATCCAGTGGCCGGACTTGTCGAGGCGCCGGCCGCCGCACAGCAGCACCGCCGCTCCGAGCAGGGGCGCTGCCACCAGCAGCGCAATCAGATTCTCCACTGTGAACGCCCCTTACAGCTTCATCAGGCTGGCGTCGTCGACCGAGGCCGAGTGGCGGGTACGGAACAGCGACACGATGATCGCCAGGCCGACCACGACCTCCGCGGCGGCGACGACCATCGTGAAGAACGCGATGATCTGGCCGTCGAGGTTGCCGTGCATCCGGGAAAAGGCGACGAAAGCGAGGTTGCAGGCGTTGAGCATCAGCTCGACGCACATGAACAGCACGATCGCGTTCCTGCGGATCAGCACTCCGGCCGCGCCGATGGTGAACAGCAGGGCCGCCAGGTACAGGTAGTTGACCGGATTCACTTCGAGGCCTCCTCACGCGAGTCACGGCCGAGGCGCTCCGAGGAGCGCTGCTCCAGCGCCTTGAGGTCGGAGAGCGCCTCGCTGGAGACGTCCCGGATCTGGCCGCGGGCGCGCAGTGTCTGGCTGACCGTGAGCTCGGACGGGGTGCCGTCCGGGAGCAGGCCGGGGACGTCCACCGCGTTGTGCCGGGCGTAGACGCCGGGCGCGGGCAGCGGCGGGAGCTGCACGCCCTCGCGCACGCGCCGCTCGGACAGCTCGCGCTGGGTGGCGGCCCGTTCGGTGCGCTCGCGGTGGGTGAGCACCATCGCGCCGACGGCCGCGGTGATCAGCAGCGCGCCGGTGATCTCGAAGGCGAAGACGTACTTGGTGAAGATCAGCTGGGCCAGGCCCTCGACGTGTCCGGCGGAGTTGACCCGGCCGAGCCCGTTGAAGTGGTCGAGCTTGGCGTTGCCGATGCCGGCGATCAGCAGGATGCCGAAGCCGAGTCCGCACAGGACGGCCAGCCAGCGCTGTCCCTTGATGGTCTCCTTCAGGGAGTCGGCGGCGGTGACGCCGACGAGCATGACCACGAAAAGGAAGAGCATCATGATCGCGCCGGTGTAGACGATGACCTGGACGACGCCCAGGAAGTACGCCCCGTTCGCGAGGTAGAAGACCGCCAGGATGATCATCGTCCCGGCCAGGCTGAGGGCGCTGTGCACGGCCTTCTTCATCAGGATCGTGGCCAGCGCGCCGATGACGGCGACCGTGCCGAGGATCCAGAACTGGACGGCCTCTCCCGTGGAGGTCACGGAGGCGGCTGCGAGGGCGCTCATGCCTCCACCTCCTCGGCGTCCGCCGGGACCTCGCCCTTGGAGACGGCCACCTGCCGGACGGTGCCGGGGGCGGCCCCCGTCACCAGTCCGCGGTAGTAGTCCTGCTCGTCCGTGCCGGGGAAGACCGAGTGCGGTGCCTCGACCATGCCCTCGGTGAGGCCGGCGAGCAGCTGCTCCTTGGTGTAGATGAGCGATTCGCGGCTGGAGTCGGCCAGTTCGAACTCGTTCGTCATGGTCAGCGCCCTCGTCGGGCACGCCTCGACGCACAGCCCGCACAGGATGCAGCGGGCGTAGTTGATCTGGTAGACCGCGCCGTACCGCTCGCCCGGGGAGTAGCGCTCCTCCTCGGTGTTGTCCGCGCCCTCCACGTAGATGGCGTCGGCGGGACAGGCCCAGGCGCACAGCTCGCACCCGATGCACTTCTCCAGACCGTCCGGGTGCCGGTTGAGCTGGTGCCGTCCGTGGAAGCGCGGGGCGGTCGTCTTCTGCTGCTCCGGGTACTGCTCGGTGAGGCGCTTCTTGAACATGGCCTTGAAGGTCACGCCGAAGCCCGCCACCGGGTTCTGCCACTTCTCGCTCTGGTCAGCGTCAGACATTCTCAGCACCCTCCTCTCGGTCACTGTCAGTATTCGTCCCGCCACTGACAATCAGCTCCCGCTCACTGCGAGGCCGCCTGCGCGGTACGGGTGCCAGGTGCTGGCCGGGCTTGGGCGGTACGGGGAATCCGCCCGCCAGCGGGTCGAAGGGCTCGGCGTCCCGCACGGCCTCCACGGCCGCCTCCTTCTCCCGCTTGTCGCGGAAGACGTCCGCCACGAAGGAGAGCAGCAGGATCGCCACGACGCCGCCGCCGACGTAGAGGACGATCTCGCTGAAGTCGTACCGCTCGTTGCGCAGCGCCCGGACGGTGGCCACCAGCATCAGCCAGACCACGGAGACCGGGATCAGGACCTTCCAGCCGAGCTTCATCAGCTGGTCGTAGCGCACGCGCGGCAGCGTGCCGCGCAGCCAGATGAAGAAGAACAGCAGCAGCTGCACCTTGAGGACGAACCAGAGCATCGGCCACCAGCCGTGGTTCGCGCCCTCCCAGTACGTGGAGATCGGCGCCGGGGCCCGCCAGCCGCCCAGGAAGAGGGTGACGGAGACCGCCGAGACGGTGACCATGTTGACGTACTCGGCGAGCATGAACAGCGCGAACTTGATGGACGAGTACTCGGTGTTGAAGCCGCCGACCAGGTCGCCCTCGGACTCCGGCATGTCGAAGGGGGCGCGGTTCGTCTCGCCGACCATCGTGATGACGTAGATGATGAAGGAGACCGGCAGCAGGACGATGTACCAGCGGTCGGCCTGGGCCTCCACGATCGCCGAGGTCGACATCGACCCGGAGTAGAGGAAGACCGAGGCGAAGGCCGCGCCCATCGCGATCTCGTAGGAGATCATCTGCGCGCAGGAGCGCAGTCCGCCGAGGAGCGGGTAGGTGGAGCCGGAGGACCAGCCCGCCAGGACGATGCCGTAGATGCCGACCGAGGCCACCGCGAGGATGTAGAGCATCGCGATGGGCAGGTCGGTCAGCTGCATCGTGGTGCGCTGGCCGAAGATGGAGACCTCGTTGCCCGAGGGGCCGAAGGGGATCACCGCGATGGCCATGAAGGCCGGGATCGCCGCGATGATCGGGGCCAGGACGTAGACGACCTTGTCGGCCCGCTTGACGATGATGTCTTCCTTGAGCATCAGCTTCACGCCGTCGGCGAGCGACTGGAGCATGCCCCAGGGGCCGTGCCGGTTCGGGCCGATGCGCAGCTGCATCCAGGCGACGACCTTGCGCTCCCACACGATGGAGAAGAGCACGGTCACCATCAGGAAGGCGAAGCAGAACACCGCCTTGACGACGACGAGCCACCAGACGTCCTTGCCGAACAAGGAGAGGTCTTCGGCAGCGATCTGAACGGTGTTCACGCGCCCACCTCCGCAGTGGCGTCGCTGCTGTCGGCCGGGGTCGCCGGACCGATCCGTACGAGGGTGCCCGGGCGGGCGCCCGTGTCGGCGAGCACGCCACCGCCCACCGAGTTCAGCGGGAGCCAGACCACACGGTCGGGCATCTCGGTGATCCGCAGCGGCAGTTCCACGGATCCGGCGGGGCCGGTGACCGCGAGGACGTCGCCGTTCTTGACGCCCGTCTCGGCGGCCGTGGCGGCCGACAGCCGGGCGCTCGCCTCGTGCCGGGTCCCGGCCAGGGCGTCGTCGCCCTCCTGGAGCCTGCCCAGGTCGAGGAGGAGCCGGTGGCCCGCGAGGACCGCCTCGCCACTGCCCGGGCGGGGCAGCGGCGCGGTGTCCGCGGACTGCTCGGCGGCCCGCTCCCCGGCCCACGCGCCGAGCCGGTCGAGCTCCCGGCGTACGGCGTGTACGTCGGGCAGCGCGATCGGCCGGTCGGCGGCGTCGGCCAGCATGTGCAGCACGCGGGCGTCGGCCGGGGCGAGGCGGCGGGTCATCTGGTCGGGCTTCAGCGCGGCCTCGAACGGCCGGACCCTGCCCTCCCAGTTGATGAACGCGCCCGCCTTCTCGGCCACCGCGGCGACCGGGAGGACCACGTCCGCGTGGTCGGTGACCTCGCTCGGCCGCAGTTCCAGCGAGACCACGAAGGCCTCCTGGAGGGCGGCCCGCGCGCGGGCCGGGTCCGGCAGGTCGCCGACCTCCACGCCCGCGACCAGCAGCGCCGAGAGCTCCCGGGTCGCGGCGGCCTCGACGATCTGGCCGGTGTCGCGGCCGTAGCGGTGCGGGAGTTCGTCCAGGCCCCAGGCGGTGGCGACCTCGTCGCGGGCCCGCGGGTCGGTGGCCGGGCGGCCGCCGGGCAGCAGGGACGGCAGCGCGCCCGCCTCGACGGCGGCCCGCTCCCCGGCCCGGCGCGGGATCCACACCAGCGTGGCCCCGGTCGCGGCGGCGGCCCGTACGGCGGCGCTCAGCGCGCCGGGCACCCCGGCGAGCCGCTCCCCGACGACGATGACCGCGCCGGGCCGGCGCAGCGCCTCGGAGGCTTCCGCGCCGCCCGCCTCCAGGCCGGTCCGGGAGGCGAGCGCCTCCAGCCACTCGGGCTCGGTGCCGGGGGCGGCGGCCAGCAGCGTGCCGCCCGCCTTCGCCAGGCCGCGGGTGGCGAAGGGGGCGAGGGCGAAGGTCCGCTGCTTGTGCTTGCGGTGGGCCTTGCGCAGCCGCAGGAAGACGCCGGGGGCCTCCTCCTCCGCCTCGATGCCGGCGAGCAGGACGGCCGGCGCCGCCTCCAGCGAGGTGTACGTGACCCCCGACCCGTCGAGGTCCTTGCCGGTGCCGGCCACGGTGGCGGCCAGGAACTCGGCCTCCTCCGCGCTGTGCACGCGGGCCCGGAAGTCGATGTCGTTGGTGTCCAGCACCACCCGGGCGAACTTGGCGTACGCGTAGGCGTCCTCGACGGTGAGCCGGCCGCCCGTGAGCACCCCGGCCCGGCCGCGCGCGGCGGCGAGCCCGCCCGCCGCGGCCTCCAGGGCCTCGGGCCAGCTCGCGGGGGCGAGGATCCCGTCGGCGCCGCGCACCAGCGGGGTGGTGAGCCGGTCCGGGCGCTGCGCGTAGCGGAACCCGAAGCGGCCCTTGTCGCAGACCCACTCCTCGTTGACCTCGGGGTCGTCCGCGGCGAGGCGCCGCAGCACCTTGCCGCGGCGGTGGTCGGTGCGGGTCGCGCAGCCGCCCGCGCAGTGCTCGCACACGCTCGGGGAGGAGACGAGGTCGAAGGGGCGGGAGCGGAACCGGTAGGCGGCCGAGGTCAGCGCGCCGACGGGGCAGATCTGGATGGTGTTGCCGGAGAAGTACGACTCGAAGGGGTCGCCCTCGCCGGTGCCGACCTGCTGGAGCGCGCCGCGCTCCAGCAGCTCGATCATCGGGTCGCCGGCGATCTCGTTGGAGAAGCGGGTGCAGCGGGCGCAGAGCACGCACCGCTCGCGGTCCAGCAGCACCTGCGTGGAGATCGCGACGGGCTTCTCGTAGGTGCGCTTCTTGCCCTCGAAACGCGATTCGGCGTTGCCGTGCGACATCGCCTGGTTCTGCAGGGGGCACTCGCCGCCCTTGTCGCAGACCGGGCAGTCCAGCGGGTGGTTGATGAGCAGCAGCTCCATCACCCCGCGCTGGGCCTTGTCGGCGACCTCCGACGTCAGCTGGGTCTTGACGACCATGCCGTCGGTGCAGGTGATGGTGCAGGAGGCCATCGGCTTGCGCTGGCCCTCGACCTCGACGATGCACTGGCGGCAGGCGCCGGCCGGGGAGAGGAGGGGGTGGTCGCAGAACCGCGGGATCTCGATGCCGAGCTGTTCGGCGGCCCGGATGACGAGGGTGCCCTTGGGGACCGACAGCTCTGCGCCGTCGATGGTGAGGGACACCAGGTTCTCCGGCGGTACCGCTCCTCCGCCACCGGCGGGAGCGTTACTGGTGACGGTCATGCGTTCACCTCCGTGTCAGCCCAGAGGGTCGACTTCTTGGGGTCGAAGGGGCAGCCCCTGCCCGTGATGTGCTGCTCGTACTCCGCGCGGAAGTACTTGAGCGAGGAGAAGATCGGGCTGGCGGCGCCGTCGCCGAGCGCGCAGAAGGACTTGCCGTTGATGTTGTCGGCGATGTCGTTCAGCTTGTCGAGGTCGGACATGACGCCCTTGCCGGCTTCGATGTCGCGGAGCAACTGGACCAGCCAGTACGTGCCTTCGCGGCAGGGGGTGCACTTGCCGCAGGACTCGTGGGCGTAGAACTCGGTCCACCGGGTGACGGCCCGCACCACGCAGGTCGTCTCGTCGAAGCACTGGAGCGCCTTGGTGCCGAGCATCGAGCCGGCCGCGCCCACGCCCTCGTAGTCGAGCGGGACGTCGAGGTGCTCGTCCGTGAACATCGGGGTGGAGGAGCCGCCCGGGGTCCAGAACTTCAGCCGGTGCCCGGGCCGCATGCCGCCGCTCATGTCGAGGAGCTGGCGCAGGGTGATGCCGAGCGGGGCCTCGTACTGGCCGGGGCCGGCGACGTGCCCGGAGAGCGAATACAGGGTGAAGCCGGGGGACTTCTCGGTCCCCATCGCCTTGAACCAGTCCTTGCCCTTGTTCAGGATCGCGGGAACCGAGGCGATGGACTCGACGTTGTTCACGACAGTGGGGCACGCGTAGAGCCCCTCGACGGCAGGGAAGGGAGGACGCAGCCGGGGCTGACCGCGCCGGCCTTCGAGGGAGTCGAGCAGCGCCGTCTCCTCGCCGCAGATGTACGCGCCCGCCCCCGCGTGCACCGTGATGTCAAGGTCGAGCCCGCTCCCGAGGATGTCCTTCCCGAGGTAACCGGCCTCGTACGCCTCGCGCACCGCCTCGTGCAGGCGCCGCAGGACCGGCACCACCTCACCGCGCAGGTAGATGAAGGCGTGCTGCGAGCGGATCGCGTAGCAGGCGATGATCATTCCCTCGATGAGGGAGTGCGGGTTGGCGAAGAGGAGGGGGATGTCCTTGCAGGTTCCCGGCTCCGACTCGTCCGCGTTCACCACGAGGTAGTGCGGCTTTCCGTCGCCCTGCGGAATGAACTGCCACTTCATTCCGGTGGGGAAGCCCGCGCCGCCGCGGCCGCGCAGGCCCGAGTCCTTCACATAGGCGATCAGGTCGTCCGGGGTCATCGCGAGGGCCTTGCGCAGGCCCTCGTAGCCCTCGTGGCGCCGGTAGGTCTCCAGCGTCCACGACTGCGGCTCGTCCCAGAAGGCCGACAGGACGGGGGCGAGAAGCTTCTCCGGGCTCGTTCCGTTCTTGCTGAGTTCGGTAGACACGGACATCACTCCCCTCCCTCGGTGGTGCTCTCGCCACGGGACTCGCCACGCGATTCGCCCCGCGGGTGGACGATCGGGGTGTGCGGGGACTCGCCGCGGGCGATGCGCAGTCCGATCAGGGAGGCGGCGCCGGCCCCGCCGCTCGCCCCGACCGCACCCTCGCGCTCGTCCGGGAACCCGGCCAGGATCCGGGCGGTCTCCTTGTACGTGCACAGCGGCGCGCCCCGGGTCGGCGCGACCTCGCGGCCGGCCAGCAGGTCGTCCACCATGGCCTTGGCGGACTCGGGGGTCTGGTTGTCGAAGAACTCCCAGTTGACCATCACCACGGGGGCGTAGTCGCAGGCCGCGTTGCACTCGATGTGTTCGAGGGTGACCTTGCCGTCGGCGGTGGTCTCGTTGTTGCCGACCCCGAGGTGCTCCTTGAGCTCCTCGAAGATGGCGTCGCCGCCCATGACCGCGCACAGCGTGTTCGTGCAGACGCCTACCTGGTAGTCCCCGGAGGGCCTGCGCCGGTACATCGTGTAGAAGGTCGCCACCGCCGTCACCTCGGCGGTGGTCAGGCCCAGCACCTCGGCGCAGAAGCGGACGCC
The DNA here is from genome assembly GCF_055571215.1 of Streptomyces sp. NPDC030995. Classification (NCBI taxonomy): domain Bacteria; kingdom Bacillati; phylum Actinomycetota; class Actinomycetes; order Kitasatosporales; family Streptomycetaceae; genus Streptomyces; species Streptomyces sp. NPDC030995. The sequence continues at coordinate 120,796 of NZ_JBVIFS010000016.1, read as the reverse complement.
GGTGCGCGAGACGTAGCCCTCCTCGGACTGGCACAGGTGCAGCAGCGGCAGCAGCGCGGAGCGGCTGTCGGGGTAGCGGGCGATGACCTCGGCGGCGTCCGCGGCGAGGCGCTCGCGCACCTCCGCCGGGAAGTCGGGGGCCGGCAGCTGCGGCATGCCCAGAGAAATGTCTGTCATCGGTCGACGCCTCCCATCACGGGGTCGATGGAGGCGACGGCGACGATGACGTCGGCGACCTGGCCGCCCTCGCACATCGCGGCCATGGCCTGCAGGTTGGTGAAGGACGGGTCGCGGAAGTGGACCCGGTAGGGGCGGGTTCCGCCGTCGGAGACCACGTGGACGCCGAGCTCGCCCTTGGGCGACTCGACGGCCGCGTACGCCTGTCCGGCCGGTACCCGGAAGCCCTCGGTCACCAGCTTGAAGTGGTGGATGAGGGCCTCCATGGAGGTGCCCATGATGTTCCGGATGTGGTCGAGCGAGTTGCCGAGGCCGTCCGGGCCCATCGCGAGCTGCGCCGGCCAGGCGATCTTCTTGTCGGCGACCATCACCGGGCCCGGCTCCAGCCGCTCCAGGCACTGCTCGACGATCCGCAGCGACTGGCGCATCTCCTCCAGGCGGATCAGGAACCGCCCGTAGGAGTCGCAGGTCTCGGTGGTCGGCACGTCGAACTCGTAGTTCTCGTAACCGCAGTACGGGTCCGACTTGCGCAGGTCGTGCGGCAGGCCGGCGGAGCGCAGGATCGGGCCGGTGGCGCCGAGCGCCATGGCTCCGGTGAGGTCGAGGTAGCCGACGTCCTGCATGCGGGCCTTGAAGATGGGGTTGCCGGTGGCGAGCTTGTCGTACTCCGGCAGGTTCTTCTTCATGGTCTTGACGAACTCGCGCAGCTGGTCGACGGCGCCCGGGGGCAGGTCCTGCGCGAGGCCGCCGGGGCGGACGAACGCGTGGTTCATGCGCAGCCCGGTGATCAGCTCGAAGATGTCGAGGATCAGCTCGCGGTCGCGGAAGCCGTAGATCATGATCGTGGTCGCGCCCAGCTCCATGCCGCCGGTGGCGATGCACACCAGGTGGGAGGAGAGCCGGTTGAGTTCCATCAGCAGGACGCGGATGACGGTGGCGCGGTCCGGGATCTGGTCGGTGATGCCGAGCAGCTTCTCGACGCCGAGGCAGTACGCCGTCTCGTTGAAGAACGGCGTCAGGTAGTCCATGCGCGTGACGAAGGTGGTGCCCTGCGTCCAGTTCCGGTACTCGAGGTTCTTCTCGATGCCGGTGTGCAGGTAGCCGATGCCGCAGCGGGCTTCGGTGACCGTCTCGCCGTCGATCTCCAGGATCAGGCGGAGCACTCCGTGGGTGGACGGGTGCTGGGGGCCCATGTTGACGACGATCCGCTCGTCGTCGGCCTTGGCCGCGGACTGGACGACCTCGTCCCAGTCGCCGCCGGTGACGGTGTAGACGAGGCCTTCGGTCGTCTCGCGGGAGGAGGCGTGGGAGGCGTGGTTTGACGTGGACATCAGCTGTACGACCTCCGCTGGTCGGGAGCCGGGATCTGGGCGCCCTTGTACTCGATGGCGATGCCGCCGAGCGGGTAGTCCTTGCGCTGCGGGAAGCCCTGCCAGTCGTCCGGCATCATGATCCGGGTGAGGGCCGGGTGCCCGTCGAAGATCAGGCCGAAGAAGTCGTACGTCTCGCGCTCGTGCCAGTCGTTGGTCGGGTAGAGGGAGACGAGCGACGGGACGTGCGGGTCGCTGTCCGGGACGGACACCTCCAGCCGCAGGATCCGGCCGTGGGTGAGCGAGCGCAGGTGGTAGACGGCGTGCAGCTCGCGGCCCTTGTCCCCGGGGTAGTGCACCCCGGATACGCCCGTGCAGAGTTCGAAGCGCAGGGCCGGGTCGTCGCGCAGGGTGCTCGCGACCCGGACGAGGTGCTCGCGGGCGATGTGGAAGGTGAGCTCGCCCCGGTCGACGACCGTCTTCTCGATGGCGTTCTCCGGGACCAGGTCCTGCTCCTCCAGGGCGCCTTCGAGCTCGTCGGCCACCTCGTCGAAGTAGGAGCCGTACGGGCGGACGGCCGGGCCGGGCAGGCGCACGGAGCGCACGAGGCCGCCATAGCCGGAGGTGTCGCCGCCGTTGCGGGCGCCGAACATGCCGCGCTGGACGCGGACCTCCTCGCCGTGGTCCCCGCGCTGGCCGGGGAGGTTCTCGCGGCTGAGTTCCTTGTCGGGGTTGGGTTCGCGGGTCTCACTCACCGGAGCAGCCCCTTCATCTCGATGATGGGGAGGGCCTTGAGGGCCGCCTCCTCCGCCTCACGGGCCGCCTCTTCCCGGTTCACGCCGAGCTTGGAGCCCTGGATCTTCTGGTGGAGCTTGAGGATCGCGTCCATCAGCATCTCGGGGCGCGGTGGGCAGCCGGGCAGGTAGATGTCCACCGGGACGATGTGGTCCACGCCCTGGACGATCGCGTAGTTGTTGAACATTCCGCCCGAAGATGCACAAACCCCCATGGAGATGACCCATTTGGGAGCGGGCATCTGGTCGTACACCTGCCGCAGCACGGGCGCCATCTTCTGGCTGACCCGGCCGGCCACGATCATCAGATCGGCCTGGCGCGGGGAACCGCGGAAGACCTCCATGCCGAAGCGGGCCAGGTCGTACCGGCCCGCTCCGGTGGTCATCATCTCGATGGCGCAGCAGGCGAGGCCGAAGGTCGCAGGGAAGACGGATGACTTGCGCACCCAGCCCGCGGCCTGTTCGACGGTGGTCAGCAGAAAGCCGCTCGGCAGCTTCTCTTCCAGTCCCATGGAATTCAGCCCCTCAGTCCCATTCCAGGCCGCCGCGGCGCCAGACGTAGGCGTAGGCGACGAAGACGGTGAGCACGAAGAGCAGCATCTCGACGAGCCCGAAGATCCCCAGGGAGTCGAAGGTGACGGCCCAGGGGTAGAGGAAGACGACCTCGATATCGAAGATGATGAAGAGCATCGCCGTCAGGTAGTACTTGATGGGGAAGCGGCCGCCGCCGGCCGGCGTGGGAGTCGGCTCGATGCCGCACTCGTACGCCTCGAGCTTCGCCCGGTTGTACCGTTTTGGGCCGATCAGCGTGGCCATGACCACGGAGAAGATCGCAAACCCTGCGCCGAGGGCGCCGAGCACGAGGATGGGCGCGTACGCATTCACGCTCCTCGCTCCTTCCAGTCGTCCTTGACCGTTGGACCGCTGCCGGCGCCGAGTGCCCCGCCTCTGCATGTGAGGCAGTTCACAAGCCGGACTGCTGCGCATCTTATGCCCGCCCGTCTGTGATCTGCGACACGGGTTACAACACCGAGTTTGTGATCTCCACCACCTGACGAACGATCATGAAGCCCGATGAGTGGTGATCTTCGTACGCGAAGCATCCACATGATCACCAAAGGTGACATCCGGCCTCGTTACCGCAGGTAGAGGGCGGGCCGCTCTATCAAATGATGGCCATTGCAGGCAAATTGGCGACTCGGCCGCTGTGATGATAAAGGGATCGGCGTCGCCCGGTCGGGGGAGCCCGTGCGTACGGAGGTGGACGCGGGGTATACGGGGTGCGACGGCGGCCCGGGCGCGTGCATCCGTTCACGAACCTCCGGCGAAGATCACGGTGAAGATCACGGCGAAGATCGCGGCGCACTCCACGGCTCACCCCACGGCTCATCCCGAGGCTCACTCCACGGCGAATCCCACCGGGAACTTCACGGCAAGCTCTCGGCCGGTTCACAGGAAGGTCACGGCCGGCCCACAACGTCCGCATCATGTGACGCTCCTGTGACCTGCGCCACTCTGAATCAGCGGTTCCGAAACAGGGCTTGGCCATCTGTGCGGAGGGATGGTAGGTCGAGGATCAATTCGGACTTATTGCGGAAACCCCATGATCACAGCCCTGCGGAGCCCTGTCCGTTTCGCCCGTTACGGCGTCAATAAGGGTCGAGACGCGCCCGGTTAGCGGCCTTCGCGCGCAACTGTGGCGCAAGCCACGTTTCTTGAAGGGAACCCTGACCCCCTGATAGCGGTTGTACTCATGTCCCACACCGCTCACATACCCAGCCACCGGAAGCCCCGCCGCAGCGCCTCGAAGCTCGCGGTCCGCGCCGGAGTTGCCGGTGGCGTCCTCAGCACCCTGGCCATGGCCGGCACCGCGAGCGCGTCCCCCGCCGAGCCCGTGGCCGAGACGACGCTCGAAATGCCGGTCCTGAACCTGGACCTGGGCGCCGAGGTCTCCTCCGCCGTCACCCAGGCCGCCGAGAACACCCGCCTCGCGGCCGTCGAGGGCGAGCTGAACGCCCAGGAGGAGAGCGCCCGTACCGGCGCCGCCGCCGAGGCGAAGCAGGCCAAGGAAGAGGCTCAGAAGAAGGCCGACGAGGAGAAGAAGGCCAAGGACGAGGCGGAGCGCAAGGCCGAGGCCGAGCGCGCGAACCGCAGCTCCGACCGCACCAAGCTCCAGAGCACCTCCGCCTCCGGCTCCGGCTCCACCGCCCAGGGCTCCGGCACCGTCACCGCCCCGGCCACCGGCTCCGCCGCCGCGATCGTCAACTTCGCCCGCGCGCAGGTCGGCAAGGCGTACGTTTCGGGCGGAACCGGTCCGAACTCCTTCGACTGCTCCGGCCTCGTCCAGGCCGCCTACCGCCAGGCCGGCATCTCCCTGCCGCGCATGTCCCAGGCGCAGTCCTCGTCCGGCACCTCGGTCTCGCTGAGCGCCCTCCAGCCCGGCGACATCCTGTACTGGGGCTCCCGCGGCAGCGCGTACCACGTCGCCATCTACGTCGGCGGCGGCAAGTTCGTCGGCGCGCAGAACTCCAGCACGGGCATCGTCGAGCGCAGCCTGAGCTACGACAAGCCGACGGGCGCCGTCCGCGTCCTCTGAGTCGTCCTCTGAGTCGTCAGCGCATCACGAAGGGCCGGTACTCCCCCGCTCGGGGGTGGAGTACCGGCCCTTCGTCATGCCCGCCTGACGGACCGCCTGGTGGGCGACCCGTATCGAACCGGCCTCGGCCCTGCGAAGATGGGCCGTGGCGCGATTTGATCGTTCGACCCTGGAGGTGGTGGTCCCGTGACGCCGATGCCGAAGTCGTACGAGTACCACGGCGCCGACGACCCCACCGCGGTTCCGGCCGCGCTCGGGCTCGCCCTGCTCGCCGTCGGCGGCTGGCTGCTGACCACCGCCCGCCCCTGGCAGAAGCCGGGCCACCCGCTCACGCTGGGCCTCGGCTGGACCGCCTCGGGGGCGCTCCTGGTGTGCGGGCTGGTGCTGCTGGCCAGATGCGTGCGCACCGTGCACGGCACCCCGGACACGGAGCCGAGCACGAACGCCGACGGCTGAGCGCCGACGACTGAGCGCGCGGCGGCTGAGCGCGCGGCGCCCACGAGGGGCGCCGCCGCCCTGCGGCTCGATCAGGCCTTCGGGGCCACCTTCGACAGGCCGTTGATGATGCGGTCCATCGCGTCGCCGCCCGTCGGGTCGGTCAGGTTGGCCAGCATCTTCAGCGTGAACTTCATCAGCACCGGGTGGGTCAGGCCGCGCTGCGTGGCGACCTTCATGACCTTCGGGTTGCCGATCAGCTTCACGAAGGCGCGGCCCAGCGTGTAGTAGCCGCCGTAGGTCTCCTTGAGGACCTTCGGGTAGTTGTGCAGCGCCAGCTCGCGCTGCGCCGGGGTGGCCCGGGCGTGCGCCTGCACGATGACGTCGGCCGCGATCTGGCCCGACTCCATGGCGTACGCGATGCCCTCGCCGTTGAACGGGTTGACGAGGCCGCCCGCGTCACCGACCAGCAGCAGGCCCTTGGTGTAGTGCGGCTGCCGGTTGAAGGCCATCGGCAGGGCCGCGCCGCGGATCGGCTGCGTCATGTTCTCGGGCGTGTAGCCCCAGTCCTCGGGCATCGAGGCGCACCAGGCCTTGAGGACCTCGCGCCAGTCCAGCTCCTTGAAGGCGGAGGAGGAGTTGAGGATGCCGAGGCCGACGTTGGACGTACCGTCGCCCATGCCGAAGATCCAGCCGTAGCCCGGCAGCAGCCGGTCCTGCGCGCCGCGCCGGTCCCACAGCTCCAGCCAGGACTCCAGGTAGTCGTCGTCGTGGCGGGGCGAGGTGAAGTACGTGCGCACGGCCACGCCCATCGGGCGGTCCTCGCGGCGGTGCAGGCCCATCGCCAGGGAGAGGCGGGAGGAGTTGCCGTCGGCGGCGACGACGAGGGGGGCGTGGAAGGTGACCGGGGTCTTCTCCTCGCCCAGCTTCGCCTGCACGCCCGTGATGTGGCCGGTGCGCGGGTCGCGTACGGGCTCGCCGACGTTGCAGCGCTCGTAGAGCCGGGCGCCGGCCTTCTGCGCCTGCCGGGCCAGGGTCTCGTCGAAGTCGTCGCGCTTGCGGACGAGTCCGTAGTCCGGGTAGGAGGCGAGTTCCGGCCAATCCAGCTGGAGCCGCTGCCCGCCGCCGATGATGCGCAGGCCCTTGTTGCGCAGCCAGCCGGCCTCTTCGGAGATGTCGATGCCCATCGCCACCAGCTGCTTGGTGGCACGCGGGGTCAGGCCGTCGCCGCACACCTTCTCGCGCGGGAACGCCGTCTTCTCCAGCAGCAGGACGTCCAATCCGGCCTTGGCGAGGTAGTAGGCGGTGGTCGAGCCGGCGGGCCCGGCCCCGACGACGATCACGTCCGCGGTGTGTTCGGAGAGGAGCTCGGTCACTGCGGGGTCTCCCGAAGGCTCGATAAAGGGTGCCCAACGGCACCGGACATGTGCAGTCTATGCAGCGAGAGAGATCGCGAACCGAAGGGCTGCCCCTGTGACCACCTCGCCGACCCGGCCGCTCCCCGCCGTACAGCTCCGCGTGCCCACCGACGAGGACGCGCACGCCTGGCACCACGTCTTCGCCGACCCCGACGTCATGGAGTTCCTCGGCGGTCCCGCCGAGCTGTCCGCGTACGAGGAGATCACCGCGCGCCAGCGCATGCACGACGCCCAGCTCGGCTACTGCCTGTGGACCCTGCTCGACGCGGAGGGCACGGTCATCGGCTTCACCGGCGCGCAGCCGTGGCCCCGGGAGAAGGAGTGGGGGCCGGTCGGGGAGATCGAGATCGGGTGGCGGCTGGGTCGCTCCGCGTGGGGGCGGGGGTACGCGTACGCCGCTGCGCTGGCCACGCTGGAGCGGGTCCGGGAGGCGGGGGTTCCGTCTGTGGTGGCGATGATCGACGATGCAAATGCGCGGTCGATCGCGGTGGCGGAGCGGCTGGGCATGACCTTGGCTGAAACCTTTCCCCTGCCGGGGGGACACCGGCGGGGCCGCCGGTACGAGCTGACGCTCGGGCGGGACTGAGGAAGGGGCGGGGGGTACGAGTTCACGCGCGTGCGGGGTTTCCGCCCCCTTGGCCCCCCGCTCGCATGCGGTGGTTGCCCACCCGCCCCCGTCGGCGGTGGGGCGGGGGCTGAGGGCTTGCCGGTCGGGGGCGGGGGTCGGCGAGACTCCGCCGGGGCGGTTCCGGCCTGTGGGGCGGCGGCTTCGATGGGCGGGAGCCCCTCAAGCGGGATCAGAGAGGGTTTGGGGGTTTCCCGTCAGTCTCATCGTCTCTCCGTGTCGGGCCGGTCCCTCAAGGGCGCTCCTCCTTCGTCGTCGCGTCGCTGCGCGATGGCCTTCGGCCACCCTTGACCGACCGTCCCGCCACGGACATACGAAGACCGACGGGAAACCCCCAAAGGAACGGGCCGGGTGTTCAGTTTCAGGGACGGGGAGATCGGAGATGCGCGGGCTCGGTTCGGCGGGCAGATCCCCAGGAGCGGGCCCCGTTCACATCGGATCCGGGGTCGGGGGCTACCAAAGCTCCACCAGACGGCGCCCAGACCGAGCCGGCGACCAATCAGACGGGGTGGACGCGTCACATCGCTACGCGCTCCTCGACGACGGCGTCCGGCGGCCGTCCGGGGCTGGTCATAGGCCGCACGGATCGCTACGCGCTTCCCGATGACGGCGGCGAACGGCCGTCTGGGGCTGGTCATAAGCCGCCCACGACCTATCGGTGCCCTCGAAGATGGCGTCTGACGGCCGTCTGGGGAAGTGCAAGCGTCCGACAGCGGCCATACCGAGCTGTACCCCGGTCAGAGAGGGCGGGTCGCCGGAAAGGCCGTCAGTTTGCCCCAATTGCCCCGGTCTGCCCGTGGGTTTGTGGGGCAACGCCGCTCTCATGCGGGTAGAGCTCGGCTGAGGTGAGGAATCACCCCACCGGCAGATCTGGCCGACGGCACCAGGCCGCCCACGTACGCGAGACTGGCCGAGCTGGGGCACGAGCCCGTTCACTTCCGTGAGGAGATCCGCTCCCGGATGCCGTCAGCCGGTGAGGCCGAGCTGCTCTCGCTCTCCATGGGCACACCCGTCATCCAGATCGTCCGCACCGCGTTCGCCGAAGGCGGGCGGGCCGTTGAGGTCGATGAGATGACCCTGGACGCCGCTTCCTACGTGCTGGAGTACGACTTCGACGCCTGACCCGAAGGCGGCCGGGCAATCAGCAGTCGTACGCCCCCTAGAACACCGACAGGCCCGTCAGGGTCGTGAAGCGGTCCAGGGCGGCCACGCCCGCCACCGAGTTGCCCCGGGCGTCCAGGCCCGGGCTCCAGACCGCCAACACGCACTGGCCCGGGACGACCGCCACGATGCCGCCGCCGACTCCGCTCTTGCCCGGCAGGCCGACGCGGTAGGCGAACTCGCCCGCCGCGTCGTACGTCCCGCACGTCAGCATCACCGCGTTGATCTGCTTGGCCTCGCTGCGCGTCAGCAGCCGGGAGCCGTCCGCGCGGAGGCCGTGGCGGGCCAGGAAGAGGCCGGCGAGGGCCAGGTCGGCGCAGCTCATCTCGATCGAGCACTGCCAGAAGTAGTGCTCGAGGAGGGCCGGCACGGGGTTGTCGATGTTGCCGTACGAGGCCATGAAGTGGGCGACGGCCGCGTTGCGGTCGCCGTGTTCCTGCTCGGAGGCCGCGACCTCGGCGTCGAAGCCGATGCCCGGGTTCCGGCTCTCCGCCCGCAGGAATTCCAGCAGTTCGCTGCTCGCGTCGCCCGTCAAAGTCTGGAGCCGGTCCGTGACCACCAGCGCGCCCGCGTTGATGAACGGATTGCGCGGAATGCCGTTCTCGTACTCCAGCTGCACGAGCGAGTTGAAGGGGTTGCCGGACGGCTCCCGGCCGACCCGCTCCCACAGGCTGTCGCCGCCCTCGGCCAGCGCCAGGGCGAGCGCGAAGACCTTGGTGATGGACTGGGCGGAGAAGGGCACCTGCCAGTCCCCCACCCCGGAGACGTTGCCGTCGAGGTCGGCGATGGCCATGCCGAACCGCCGCGGGTCCACGGAGGCCAGCGCCGGGATGTACTCGGCGGGGGTGCCGCTGCCCACCAGCGGGGCGATGTCGGCCGCGATCTGCTTCAGCAGTGGCCCGTGGTTCACGGGCGCAGCGTCGGGCACGGCGGTCAGTCCTTGATGCCCCGGTGCAGCGCGACGATGCCGCCGCTGAGGTTGCGCCACGCGACCTTGGACCAGCCGGCCTTCTGGAGGAGGCCGGCGAGCGCGGGCTGGTCGGGCCATTCGCGGATGGACTCGGCGAGGTACACGTACGCGTCGGGGTTGGAGGAGACGGCGCGGGCCACCGGCGGCAGGGCGCGCATCAGGTACTCCGTGTACACCGTGCGGAAGGGCGCCCAGGTGGGCTGCGAGAACTCGCAGATGACGACCTGGCCACCGGGCTTGGTCACCCGGTACAGCTCGCGCAGGGCGGCGTCGGTGTCCTGGACGTTGCGCAGGCCGAAGCTGATCGTCACGGTGTCGAAGACGTCGTCCTTGAACGGCAGCCGGGTCGCGTCGCCCGCCGTCAGCGGCAGCCAGGGGTTGCGCTTCTTGCCCTCGCGGAGCATGCCGAGGGAGAAGTCGCAGGGGACGACGTACGCGCCGGTGGCGGCGAAGGGCAGCGAGGAGGTCGCGGTGCCGGCGGCCAGGTCGAGGACGTGCTGTCCGGGGCGCGCGCCGACCGCCTTGGCGACCTCCTTGCGCCACAGCCGGGCCTGGCCGAGGGAGAGGACGTCGTTGGTGAGGTCGTAGTTCTTCGCGACCCCGTCGAACATGGAGGCGACCTCGTGCGGCTGCTTGTCCAGGGATGCCCTTGTCACTGGCGTTCGCCCCTCGGTGTGCGATGCGGATCGGCGGGTGGGTACGGTCCCATCCTCTCAGGCTGCGCCGCCCCCGGCGGCGGGGGCTCCACCGCTGCCGCAGAACTGGTCCGAAGGACAGTTACGCCGCCACCCCGCGGGCGCGTTGACTGGCAGCGTGCGGCCCGGTGAGGGTCACCCGCCGGATCAGGGCCCGAGTCGTGGCCGGTCCGGCAGTGGCCGCCGGGAACAAAGGGCTTCACGATGCCGGCAGGCCATTCCACCGGTCGCTCCAGACGCAGCGGCCCGCGCGCCAGGCGCCGGGCGGAGCGGCGCAAGCGGCTGCGGCGCACCATCCTCATCGGCTCGGCGGCGCTGGTCGCGGTCTCGGCGACCGCGTACGCGCTGCTGCCCCGGGACGATGCCGCCCCGCTCGCCGGGGGCCGGACGGCGGTCCAGCCCGAGGAGCAGGAGGGGGAGTCCGACGGTGCCGGCAAGCCGGTGCCCCAGGGCGGCAAGAAGTCCCCCGCGCCGGTGAAGTCCTCGGCCGCGCCCTCGCAGCAGCAGCCCCCGGCCGCGCCCGCGCCGACCACCGGCGCACCCGCGACCCCCGCCAGGCCGGGCGTCTTCACGGCCTCCACCGCCGCCGGTCAGGCGCAGGGCAAGGGGTCCGCGCTGCGCTGGCGGATCGAGGTCGAGGAGGGCAGCGGGGTCGACCCGGAGTCCGCCGCCCGCTCGGTCGAGGCGATCCTCGGGGATCCGCGCGGCTGGACCAAGGACCCGGCGTACGGGTTCCAGCTCGTCGGGGCGGGCCAGCCGGTGGACTTCACCGTCAAGATCGCGACGCCGACGACCACGGACCGCCTGTGCGAGGTGGTCACGCCCGAGCTCATCGGCGAGACCAACTGCCGTGCCGGGCACACCGTCGTGGTGAACCTCAAGCGCTGGCAGGAGGGTTCGCCGCAGTTCAGCGGCACGGTGGAGGAGTACCGGGCGCTGATCGTCAACCACGAGGTCGGGCACGAGATCGGCCGCGAGCACGAGACCTGCCCGGGCCCCGGCAAGCCCGCGCCCGCGATGATGCAGCAGATCAAGGGCCTGCTCGGCTGCAAGTCCAATGCCTGGCCGTATGACGAGAACGGAACTTATCTGTCCGGTCCGCGCGTCCCTTAGGGGGGAGAGCCGGTCACAGATGGTGCCGGCCGGGGGGCTGGGGGTGTCTTGCCGATCGGGCCGGATCAGGGAGCGGTGTCTGGTGCCGTGCATCGCAAGGCCGAGGAGCGAGTCGACGCGGAGCGTCGGCGACCGACGAGAACGCGGCGAGGTGCGGCGCCAGACACCGCGAGCCCGGCCCGATCGGCAAGACACCCCCTGAGAGTGGAAACCGTGCGCGTCGTCAGCTTCAGCGTCCCCGCGTGGTTTCCCACGTACGAGGAGCCGGCCGAGGCGCAGCTGACCGAAAGCGGGCCGGCCGAGACCCAGTTGACCGAACAGGAGTCGGCCGTGTTCCTGTGCCTGGCCACCGGCGCCTCCAACAAGGAGCTCGCCGTCGAGCTTCAACTGTCCGTCAGCACGGTCAAGTTCCACGTCGTGAACATACGGGCCAAGCTGGGCGGGATCAGCCGCCTCCAGGCCTGTCTGCTCGCCGCCCTCGCCCGCGAGGAGGACGCCCGCCTCAGCGGCGGCGGTGCAACAGCCGGCCCCCGATGACCGTGGCCACGCACGTGGTCGCGCCCCGCTCCAGCAGCTCCGCCTCGTCCGCCACCGCGAACACCGCGAAGCGGGCCGGCACGCCTGGCTCCAGGGCCCCGTGGAAGGCCTCCCGCGCCGCGTCCCGCCCGGCGAACGGATCCAGCGCGGCCGGCCCCTCGTAGGGCGCCGGCGGCAGGATCGTCAGCCCCGAGCGGGCCACCGCCGTGCGCACCGCCGCGCTCGTGAAGCGGCCGCACACCGCCACCACGCCCCGGGCGAGCAGCCGCTGCGTGCCCCGCCGGGCGCTGTTGCCCCGCCGCGACTCGGTCAGCTTCAGGGCCTCCAGCGCGTCCTCGCCGCTGATCGGGTCGGCGCCGAGCTCGGTGACCTCGTACGGGTCGTCCGGGTAGTACGTCCGCTCCAGCAGCTCGTCCGCCCCGCGCACCAGCAGCCCCGGGGTGAGCACCCCGGGCCAGCGCCGGACGCGGGCGTGCGGATGGGCCGCGCCGAGTTCCTCGTACGGCCCCACGCGGGCGATCCGGTCGCCCTCGACGAGCACCGCACCGCCCTGGAGCGGTGCGGATCCCGAGCCGGGGACGAAGAGTTCGGCGGTGTGAAGCGTCAGCATCGGTTCGGACGCGTCAGTTCGTGGAGATGAGCTTCAGCTCGGGGTGCGCGGTGCCGCCCTCGATGGCCGTGGAGGAGATGTGCGAGACGACGCGGTCGTCGACCGGGTCGTTCGCCGGGTCGTCGTGCACCAGCAGGTGCTCGTACGTCGTCGCGCGCTGCGCCGGCGTGCGGCCCGCCTTGCGGATCAGGTCGATGATCTCCTGGCGGTTGGAGCGGTGCTTGGCACCGGCCGAGGAGACGACGTTCTCCTCCAGCATGATCGAGCCGAGGTCGTCCGCGCCGTAGTGCAGCGACAGCTGGCCCGCCTCCTTGCCGACGGTCAGCCAGGAGCCCTGGATGTGGGCGATGTTGTCGAGGAACAGGCGCGCGATCGCGATCATGCGCAGGTACTCGAAGATCGTCGCCTGGGTACGGCCCTTGAGGTGGTTGTTCTCGGGCTGGTAGGTGTACGGGATGAAGGCGCGGAAGCCGCCCGTACGGTCCTGCGTGTCCCGGATCATCGCGATGTGCTCGATGCGCTCGGCGTTGGTCTCGCCGGTGCCCATCAGCATGGTGGAGGTGGACTCCACGCCCAGCTTGTGGGCGATCTCCATGATCTCCAGCCAGCGCTCGCCGGACTCCTTGAGCGGGGCGATCGCCTTGCGCGGCCGCTCCGGCAGCAGTTCGGCGCCGGCGCCCGCGAAGGAGTCGAGGCCCGCGGCGTGGATGCGCTGGATGGCCTCCTCCGCCGAGACGCCCGAGATGCGGGCCATGTGCTCGACCTCGGACGCGCCGAGGGAGTGGATGACCAGCTGCGGGAAGTCCTTCTTGATGGCGGCGAAGTGGTGCTCGTAGTACTCGACGCCGTAGTCCGGGTGGTGCCCGCCCTGGAACATGATCTGCGTGCCGCCGAGCTCCACGGTCTCCGCGCAGCGGCGCAGGATGTCGTCGAGGTCGCGGGACCAGCCCTTCTTCGCGTCCTTGGGGGCCGCGTAGAAGGCGCAGAACTTGCACGCCGTGACGCACACGTTGGTGTAGTTGATGTTCCGCTCGATGATGTACGTCGCGATGTGCTCGGTACCGGCGTAGCGGCGGCGGCGCACCGCGTCGGCCGCCTGGCCGAGCGCGTGCAGCGGCGCGTGGCGGTAGAGGTCGAGCGCCTCTTCCTTGGTGATCCGGCCCCCCGCGGCGGCGCGGTCGAGGACAGACTGGAGAACGGCCTGGTCGGTCACCGGTGAGTCACCTTTCGGCGGTGTGTCTGTGTCAAGGTCCGGACCGATCCAGCCTACGCCAGGGCCCGACGGCAGCTCGTTTGAGGGGGCACGTCATGGGCTACGGGTGAGATCGCCCTCGGGGTTCCCGGCGGGCGCGTCGCCCGACTTGTAGTGGAGGGTCCCGTTGGCGTTGAGGGCGAAGCGCTCGTCGGCGGAGCCGTTGGAGCAGACCCCCGGGGCCGGGTTGGGGCCGCCGGCGGTGTCCAGGACGACCGAGCGGTCGGTGGCGGAGGAGAGCTTCCAGTCGCCGCTGCAGTCGGTGCCCAGCAGCGCCAGGACCGACTTGTCCCGGGCGACGACCTCGCCGACCTTGCCGCCCTTGATGGTGATCTCGAACTCCGTGGAGAGGCCGAGGCGGGCGGTGGTGACGGTGCCCTTCCAGGTGCCGATGAGTTCCTTGGGCACGTCCGTACGGGTCCCCTTGGGCGGCTCGGCACTTCCCTTCCCGGACGGGGTCGCGCTCGGCGCCGCGGAGGCGGGGCCGGAGGCAGCGGGCAGCGGGCCGGAATCGGCCAGGTCCCGCTCCTTGTCACCCTGCCCGGGCAGCAGCCCCATCCCGTACAGCCCGCCGGACAGCACCGCCAGGACGGCGGCCGCGGCGAGCACCAGGGTGCAGCTGAACCGGCGGCCGGCCGCGCTGACGGAGACCTGCCGCCCCGTCCCGCCCGAGGCGGTCCGCTGCCCGGAGAGCGCCCCGCCGGCGGTCGGGGCCGGCGGGCCGTACGGGCCGCCCGCCGCCTCGGTCGGAGGTCCGAACGTTCCGGCGCCCGCGCCGGCGGAGCCGTACGGGCCCGCCGGAGCCTGGCCCTGGCCACCGTAGGACGGGTCGGGTGCCCCGAAGCCGACGCCGGCCGGGCCCCCGAGGGAGGCGGCGGTGAACGGCACCGGGCCCGAAGGGCCGTCCGGGACCACCGCGCCGAACCCGGCAGCCCGGCCGGCGTCGGCCCCCGCCCCGCCCCCGGAGGCATCGGCATCGGCGTCCAGGTCCAGCAGGGCCACCGCGGCGCGGCTGGCCTCCTCGACCAGCGGGGCCGGCAGCCAGCCCGGGGCGCCCAGGGCCCCGCCGAGGGCCGCCGCGACGGCCTCGGGAGCCGGCCGGTCGGCGGCGGCCTTGGCCAGGCAGGCCGCGATCAGCTCGCGCAGCTCACCGGCCGGGAGCGCGCCGAGCTCGGGCGGCTCGTGGACCACCTTGTAGAGGAGGGTGGCCGAGTTGTCCCCGGTGAAGGGCGGCCGGCCGGTCGCCGCGAAGGCCAGGACCGCGCCGAGCGAGAACACGTCGGCGGCCCCGGTGACCCCCTTGCCGAGGATCTGCTCGGGCGACATGTAGCCGGGCGAGCCGACCGATACCCCGGTGGAGGTCAGGGAGGCGGTGCCGTCCGTGGCCCGCGCGATCCCGAAGTCGATCAGCCGGGGCCCGTCGAGGGTGAGCATCACGTTCGACGGCTTCACGTCCCGGTGTACGAGTCCCAGCCCGTGCACGGCCACCAGGGCGCGGGCCAGCCCCGCGCCGATGGCCCGTACCGAGGCCTCGGGGAGCGGCCCGTGCGCGGCCAGCGCACGGTCCAGGGAGGGCCCTGCCACGTACCCGGTGGCCACCCACGGCACGGATGCGTCCGGATCCGCGTCCAGGACGGGCGCGGTCCACTCGCCGCCCACCCGCCGGGCCGCCTCGACCTCGCGGCGGAACCGGGCTCGGAACTCCTCGTCGGAGGCGAAATGCGGGTGCACGATCTTGACGGCGACGGTCCGGCCGCCCGCGCTGCGCCCCAGGTAGACCCGGCCCATGCCACCCGCGCCGAGCCGGCCGAGCAGCCGGTACGCGCCGATGGTCCGCGGCTCCCCGGCTTCGAGCGGCTGCATCGCGTCCCCCCAATTCCCCGTGATCCCAGGCGCCTTGTGCCGCCCGGCCAAGCAGCACCTTAGGGGGTGTGCGGTGGATCAGGGCCGGAGGCAAGGGATGCGGTCACCCTTTTACATTTCCCTTCCACCAGCAGAAATGCGAAAAGGGCGTGAATTCAGGGAAACCGCACATCGCCCGGCCGGGGCCTTTGGCCCTACCGCCGGGTAATCCCCGTCAGCGCTCCTGAACCAGCGCCCCCAGGAGCTCCACGGCGACATCCGCGGGATAGCCCGTCGTCGGTCCCGTGCGGCGGGCGAATTCCCGTACGCCGGCCAGTTGCTCGGGGCCGAAGCGGAAGTCGAGCGTCGTGAAGTACCGCTCCAGCAGCTCCGCGTCGAAGGCCTCCCAGCGGGCCGCCTGCTCGGCGACCTTGGCGACCTCCTCCAGGGAGACGTCCCGGGAGGCGAGGAAGGCCTCGTGGACCTTGCGCACGACGACGGGCTCGCGGGCGAGGTAGTCCTTGCGGGCGGCCCAGACGGCGAAGACGAACGGCAGTCCGGTCCACTCCTTCCACATGTGCCCGAGGTCGTGCACGGTCAGCCCGAGCCGGGGTGCGTCGTGGAGCGAGGCACGCAGCGCGGCGTCGCCGATCAGTACGGCCGCGTCCGCCTCCTGCATCATCAGCCCCAGGTCGGGCGGGCAGGTGTAGTAGTCGGGCTGGACCCCGTACTGCTCGGAAAGCAGCAGCTGAGCGAGGCGTACGGACGTGCGGGAGGTCGAGCCGAGGGCGACGCGGGCTCCGTCGAGCCGGTCCAGCGGCACCTGCGAAACGATCACGCAGGACATCACGGGGCCGTCGCAGCCGACCGCGAGATCGGGGAAGGCCACGAGCTGGTCGGAGTTCCGGAGGAACTCCACGAGGGTGATCGGGGCGATGTCCAGCTCACCCTCGACGAGGCGCTGGCTCAGCTTTTCGGGGGTGTCCTTGGTCAGCTCCAGGTCCAGCAGCGTGCCGGTTCGGGCGAGCCCCCAGTAGAGGGGCAGGCAGTTCAGGAACTGGATGTGGCCGACGCGGGGCCGGCTGCGGTAGACGTCCACATCGCGAGACTAGTCCCCGTGTGTCCGTCAGCCTTCCGGCGGGTCTCAAACGTCCGGGTGACGTGATCTTTCCCTCTGGTCTCGGCCGCAGGGTGCGTGCTAGGCTCGACGCAAGTTGCAGTTTGGTTTCCCTTGCAGTACGAGGCCTGCGGAGAATGTGACCCGCAGGCTTTTGTAGTTTTCAGACTTCTTAGCAGGTTCTGGAGCAGGGCGACCCTTTGGCCCATAGGAGGGCTCATGGCTACCGGAACCGTGAAGTGGTTCAACGCTGAAAAGGGCTTCGGCTTCATCGCCCAGGACGGCGGCGGCCCGGATGTCTTCGTCCACTACTCCGCGATCAACGCCTCTGGCTTCCGCTCCCTCGAGGAGAACCAGATGGTGAACTTCGACGTCACGCAGGGTCCGAAGGGCCCGCAGGCGGAGAACGTCACCCCGGCCTAGTCGCCTGGGCCAACCTAATCGCGGGTTGGAAAGCAGTACCCAAGGAGCCCTGCTCCTCTCTGCGCGAGCAGAGAGGAGCAGGGCTCCTGCCTTTGCCCTCCCGGGGTGGGTGGCGGGTGCACGCAAACCGCCCCGGCACCGTCGAAACGGTGCCGGGGCGGCTGCGTACACGGGCGGCCCGGGGCCGGGCGTCGGGCGTCGGGCTCCGGATTACTTCGGGGCGTCCGGGGTGGGGGCTGTGATCGTGATCGACAGGATCAGGGTCACGCCCTGCGGGGTGGTCAGGCGGAGCTGGTACTTGCCCGGCGTGGCGTCGGTGTCCGTGAAGAGCTCCGGCAGGACGATCCGGCCGTCGGCGCCGGTCTTGGCCAGCGGGATGGTGTAGACCTTCTTGCCGGTCTCGTCCTTGAAGTACGGGCCCTTCGCGGTCGCCGGGTCCGCCGGCACCCACTTGCCGTCCTTCTCCTCGCCCAGGCCGGCCACGACGCCGGACACCGCGGCCGCCTTGCCCTTGGCCGTGGCGAAGACCTCGACGCCCGTGATGCTCGTACCGGCGACCGCCTCCAGCGGCTTCGAGCCGTCGGGGCGGGACAGCAGGTCGGCGACCGGCGCCGTGACGCTGCCCTCGAAGTTCACGGTGAGCTTGCTCGTGGTGTCGTAGGCCGAGGCGCGCAGCTTGAAGGTGCCCGCCGTGGCGCCCGCCTTCAGGCCGGGCGCGGCCGCGATGCCGTCGGCGCCCGTCTTGACCGACACGGACTTCTCCGACCCGAAGAGGGTGCCCGTGGCGTCCTCCTCGACCGCGAAGATCACGTCTCGGCCGGCGGCGGGCTTGCCGTCGCTGAGGACCAGCTTGACCCGCGGGGTCACGGTGAAGGCCGTTCCGGCCTCGGCCGTGAGCCCGGGCCCGTCGAGCAGCGTCAGCTCGGCCAGGTGCGGGGCCGGCTTCTCCGGAGTCGGAGTCGGCGTCGGGGTCGGGGTCGGAGTGGGGGTCGGCGTCGGGGTCGGCTTCGGCTTGGGCGTCGAGCTCGGCGTGGACGGCGTCTGCGGCGGGGTGGGCCGGGTGCCCGGCTGCGCGGGCGGGTAGTTGCCGGCGGGCGGGTTCGGGACCTCGGCCGCGCCGCCGTTCTGGTACTGCCGCATGTAGCCGAGCACGGTGTTCACGTACTCGCGCGAGTTGTTGTAGCTGAGGATCGCCGCGTCGAGCTTGCCCTGGTTCGACAGGTCCCGGTCGCCCGCGCACAGGTAGAGGCCCGCGCCCAGCGCCGCGTCGTAGATGTTGTTCGGGTCGCGCTTGGCGTCGCCGTTGCCGTCGGCGCCCCACGTCGCCCACGTGGAGGGGATGAACTGCATCGGGCCGACGGCCCGGTCGTACACCGCGTCGGCGTCCCACTCGCCCTTGTCGGTGTCGCGGATCTCGGCGAAGCCGTTGCCGTCGAGGCGGGGGCCGCGGATCGGCTTCTCGGTGTAGCCGTCGGCCTTGAGCCCGTAGCCGGAGGCGTGGACGGACTCGACGCGGCCGATGCCCGCGAGCAGCTGCCAGGGCAGCTTGCAGCCGGGGAGCGCGGCGGCCACCGACACCTCGGCACGGTGATAGGCGTCGAGGGCGGTCGCGGGTATCCCGCTGACGCCCTCCTGCGCGCCCGCCCCCGCCTCGGGGGGCGGGTCGGCGACGATGTCGGGCAGATCCAGCCGGGCGTCACCACGGTCGGCGGCCTGCGGACTGTCCGGGGTGGGCTCGGACTCTCCCGCGTCGGCGGTCGACGGATTGGTCACGACCGCGGCGGTGGTCAGGCTGGCCGCGAGCGCGGCCGTGCACAGGACCTTGCGCGAGGTGTTGACGAGGTGACGGTGAAGCGGCTTCACAGTGCGGCGATCCCCCCAGGAGCCGTCAAAGGTGTACGGCCGGACTGACCGTGAATATCCACTGTCTATCAGGTATTCGAACCAGACTCGCCGTCCCCCCGGCAGATGTGACGCACCATTCGTCTCGGCTTCACCGCGGTCTCATGACAGAACGAACAACGGACCCAACTACCCGCCCGAATTACCCCGATGGTCACCCATTTGGAACTGGCCCCGCACAACAAGGAGCCCCGGCCGCCGCTGTACGCGGTGACCGGGGCTCCGTTGTGTGTGCTGCGCGTGCGGCTAGCTCTGGGTGAAGTAGCCGAGCAGGTCGGTGATCACGTGGTTGCTGCCGCCCCAGCTGTTCCAGATGTTGACCTTGCCGTCACCGACGGGGGTGATGACGTGATTGGGGACGGTGGCGCCGGGCAGGGTGTTGAGGCTGCTCGCGTCGGTACGGGGGGTCCCGTAGCCGTGGACGGTGAGGAAGCCGGCGCCGGTGGTCTCGGTCGCGGTGACGTTCAGGGCCGCGCCGATGGCGTTGGCGGGCAGACCGGAGACCGTGGTGGTGGCGCCGGGGGCGAGCTTGCCGGTGGTGCGGGTGTCGGCGAGCCGGTTGGGGACGACCGGGGTGAAGAGGGCCTTGCCGCCCTTGCCGTAGTAGCCGACCGCGTCGAGCACCAGATGCGTGGAACCGGAGTTGTTGTAGAGGGTGATGGTCCCGTCCGGGCCGACCGGAACGATCGCCTGGTTGGACTTGTCCTTGCCCGGCTCCGGGTTCAGGTTCGACGTCGTGGGCCGCTTCGCCGGGTCCGGGTAGGCGATCACGTGCGTGTTCGCCGTGGTCCCGGTGCTGGTCAGGTTGAGCGCGACCGCGGTGGCGTCGGCGGGGATGCCGTTCACGCCGGCGACCTTGACGGTCCGGGTCTGCCCGCCGCCCAGCGCGCCGCCCGCGGTACGGGTGTCGGTGACGCGGGTCGGGGTGAGCGGGCTGAACCGCTGCCCGATGTTGGGCTGGTAGTAGCCGACGAAGTCCACGATGAGGTGGGCGCGCCCGGCGTTGAGCTGGGCCAGGAGCTTGCCGTAGGCGGCGACGGGCACGGTGACCGTGTTGGAGGCGGTGCCGCCCGCCTTGACGTTGACGTTCGAGGTCGCCGGACGCGGCTGGCCCGAGGGCCAGACGTTCAGGTGGGTCTCCTGGGTCGCCTCGGTGACGGTCACGTTCAGGACGACCGCGGCCATGCTGCCCGACAGGATGTGCCCTTGCGCGTTCACACCGGCGGGCAGGTTGACCGGGGTCGCGCTGCCGCCCTGGAGGGGCGTGCCGGTGGTACGGGTGTCCAGCACGCGGAACGGCTCGGTGGCCACGTACCCGGAGGCGGTGTAGTCGACCCGTACGGTCTTGCTGACCGTCGACTCCGCGCCCTTGGAGTCCCGCAGGAAGACCGTCACCTTGTAGTCGCCGGGCTGGCTGTAGGTGTGGGAGTAGGCGCGGTCCATGTGGTCGCTGTGATCGTAGGTACCGTCACCGAAGTCGACTGCCACGCGCTGCACCGGCCACGGCGCCGCGGTGGCGGGCCGGGGGTCGATCGCGACGGTCAGCGGGGCGATGAACTCCATCGGATTGTCCGAGGTCGGCAGGAGCGGCGTGGCCGTGAAGCCCGCCGTCAGCGTGCCGGGCGCGGTCACCTTGGTCGTCTTCTCCGAGGAGACCTTCTCCCCGACGCCGTTGACCGCGGTCACCTTGACCACGCACTCGCACGGCGAGCTGTAGACGTGGTCGGCGGTCCACTCCTTGGTGACGACCGGGGCCGTGCCGTCGCCGAAGTCGTAGTGGTAGGTGAGCCCGGCGTGCCAGGTGTTGTCCGCGAAGGCCTTCGCCTTCACCGTGGTGCCGACCGGCGCCCAGTCCTGCTCCAGCTCCAGCCGGACCCCGCGGAGCTCGTCCTGGGTCTCCATGTGACCGCGGTCGATGTACCCGCCGTCCTTGCCGGTGTTGGGCACGCGCGGGTCGTCCGCGATCGGCTGCCCGCTGTAGTCGGTGGGCAGCACGCCCGGCGCCGTCGGGTCGCCGGAGTCGATGAGGGCCTGGCCGGGCAGTTCCCCGGGCTGCTGCATGAGCGTCGGGATCAGGATGTCGTGCGCGCCCTGGCCCGTGGCGGCGAGGAAGGCCGCCTGGGTCGCGTAGGCGGTGCCGGCCCACTTGTAGGCCGTCCGGTCGCCCTCGGAACGGCCGGCGTACAGGTTGTAGTCGACGCGGGTGCCCGCCGTCGCGCTCTGTGCCACCGCGATGCCGTGGCGCGCATCGGGCGTCGGGCACCCGCCCGCGGCCTGGATGGAGATCACGTTGTTGAACACGCCGGAGCCGGACGACCCGCCGTCGAGCGAGACGCCCGCCACGCAGTCGAGGTGGATCGTGTTGTTCGTGACGATCGTGCCGGGTGCGTCGTACGTGGTGACAGCGGGTTCGACATAGCCGTTGAGCCAGTTGCGGCTCAGCACGGTGTCCCGCGCCCCGCCCTCGATCTGGACGGGACCGGTCACCCGGCTCCGGGTGAGACGCACGCCCGTACTTCCACCGTCGACCGCGATGGCGATGTACGGCCCGGAAGAGAACATCCGGTCCAGCTCGACATCGGCGGAACCGGTGACCTTGACGCCGGCGTGGGTGCGCAGCCCGCGCACCACCACATGGGAGGCGCCGCTGATGGTCAGGGCCTTGTCCGTCCCCAGCTCCGCCTTGTCGGAGGCTTGCGCCCCGTCGACGACGAAGGCGATCGGCTTGCCGGGCTGCCCGGAACGGTTGACGGTGACGGCCTCGTTGTACACGGCCGGCTTGATCCGCACGGTCTGACCCGGCTGCACGACCTTGGCCGCGGCCGAGATCGTGCAGAAGGGCGCGGCCTGCGAGCCGGAGCCGCTGTCCGTGCAGTTGGAGCCTTGGGTGCGGTTCACGTAGAGGCTGGTCGGCGCATCGGCGGCCGCGGCGGCCGGCACACCGAGAAGGGTGACGAGACCTGCGGTCAGCAGGACCGTCGTACGAGTGGGACGCAACAGGAAGGTTTCCTTCAAGCCAGAAGTGACGTGGAGTCACGACAGGGGCGGCGCCACACGACTGGTAGACGTCCTGTTCCCCCAGCGGCAGTCGGGCGCCCGCGAACCCGCGGCGACTTCGTTCATCATCCACCGAAAACCGGCCACGACTGACACGCGGGGCAATGTGATCCACATCACCTCCATGGGATCGAGAAGTCCCGATGAGTTTCGGGGAGCGCGGCGGTCTCTCTTGCGTACCCACCGAAACGAACCGAACGAACCGAACGAACCAGAGGAACGATTCACATGCGCATCGTCATCAGCGAGTTCATCAGCCTCGACGGCGTCGTACAGGCCCCGGGCGGTCCCGAAGAGGACAGGGACGGCGGCTTCGCCCACGGCGGCTGGTCGCACCCCTTCTTCGACCCGGAGGTGATGGGCGGCCGCATCAGCGAGGCGACGAAGACGACCGAGGCCCTGCTGTTCGGGCGCCGCACGTGGCAGACGATGGCCGCGGCGTGGCCCGAGCGGGCCGGCGACCCCTTCGCCGACCACATGAACTCCATCCCGAAGTACGTCGTGACCGAGACCCTGGGCGACGACGAGCTGACATGGAACAACACCACGCGCATCCCCGGAGACCAGGCCGTCGCCCGCATCCGCGAGCTGCGCGAGCGCGAGGGCGGCGACCTGGCGGTCATGGGCAGCCCCACGCTCGTACGCACCCTGCTCGCCGAGGGCCTGGTCGACGAGCTCAACCTCATGATCATCCCGGTGCTGCTCGGCGGCGGGAAGTCGATCTTCCCCGAGGACGGTGGGCTGCGCACCCTGGAACTGGTCTCCACGACCACCAGCTCCACGGGCGTCCACGTCTCCACCTACCGGCCGGCCGCCAAGGCCTAGCAGCCGCACGGGACCCGGCCCGGCTTCCCGGGCTCCGCCCACAGGGTCTTGCCGGGCCGCCGGGCTCCAGGCCTCCCGAGGGCTGCGGCCGGGACCGCCACGTGGACGGTCCCGGCAGGCGGAGTCGGTGAGGGCGAAGGTCAGTGAGGGCGAAGGTCGGTGAGGGCGGTTACCGCCAGATGACGGCCCGCCACTTGACGGGCCAGTTCCTCGAACTGCCCACGTGGCCCGCGACGCTCCCGGTCGCGTTGATCGCGACCGGCGTGGTCCTGTCGACGCCTGCGGGAAGCGGAAGGGCGGTGACCCGCCCCTGCGCGTCCCAGGTCACGGCGCGCTCGTCGGAGGTGCCGACGCTGGTTCCCGCGTCGTTGATGCCCTTGACGAAGACCCTGCCCGTGCCGGGCAGCACCGCGAATTCGGTCTTGCGGTCTCCGTCCCATCGCACGGCGTGGTCCTTGATGTTCCCGACCACGACGTCGGCGTTGTTGACGCTCACGGAACGCGCACCGATGCCCTGGGACGGCAGGGCCTTGACCTTCTTCCCGCGTGAGGCGCGGACGCCCCACCACTCCCCGGCCTCGTCGGTCGCCCGACCGATCACCGTACCGCGGTCGTTGATCGCGGTCGGCTCGCTGTACGAGCCCCCGAGCGAGCCGAGATCGTGGACGCGGCCCCAGATGTCCCAGCGCACGGCCCGGGTCTTCTCGCCCGGCACGGACACATAACCGGCAATCTCTCCCCACTCGTTGATCCCGGTGGCCATGCCACCGTCCGCCTGCGGGGGCAGGCGCAGTTCGGTGGCCCGGCCGTCGGCGCCCCAGCGCACGGGGCGCGTCCTGCTGTCCGTCGAGAGCTGTCCCACGGCGACGTGGGAGTTGTTGATGTCCTGGACCTCGCCGTTGGTGTAGCCCGACGGCTCCTCAAGCGGGGTGAGGGCGCCTGACGTGTCCCATCGGGCGGCGTGCCGTACACCGTCCGGTGTGTCGGTGAAGCCGGCCACGGTGCCGTCCTCGACGATCTTCACCGCGTGGCCCCCCGATCCTCCGTCGATGGCCTGGAGGGGTGTGAGGGAGCCGTCGGCGCCCCACCGCACGAGATGGCCGTCTTCGTTGTCGTCCAGCGAGAGCCCTACGACATCTCCGGCGTCGTTCATCGCCTGAGCCGAGCTGTTGGTGTGGCCTGCCAGGAGCGGCAGTTCGTACATCGCGCCGGCGTCGGAAGACGCGGCTGGCGTCACCATCACGGATAACACCGCTGAAAGGACCACGGGTAACAAGAAGATCTCCCCTGTCTTCTCGGACTGACACGGCGCCGAACGCACCCGCCCACCCCTGTTGATCCCCCGGGCGGCGAGGGCGGTTCGACGACCGCTCCTTCCCCCGACCAAGAGGCGAAGAAACGTCCCTGCGCACCAACCGGTCAGAAGACGAACGTCCCGATCCCGACGAGGATGCCCGCCACGATCCCCAACACGATGACGGCGACCAGCCCAGCCAACGCCGCGAAGAAGTACCCCTCGCCGTTCTCGACCCTCCCGTGCCGCGCACAGGCGAACAGCCAGGCCGCCAGCGTCATAAACGGCAGGAGGAGCAGCCCCGCACCGGTCCCGAAGTTGCCCACGGCGGTCCCGGACAGCTCGTACGCCCTCCCCCGCGCCGTTCGCACCTCCACCTCGGCCCCCCGCCGATAGTCCTCGGCGGCGGTGTCCAGCACGATCTCGCGCTCCGCCTCACCGGCCCGCCGAGGCGTGTACCACCCGGTGCAGTTCGTCCCGATCGTGTACCCCTCGGCATCCGTCCCCTCATGGCACTCATGGACCGAGACGACCCCGTCCACGGGCCCCACCCCCACCACGGCAGCGATCTGGGGCCCAGGCAACAGCCACGTCAACCACCCGGCCACCCCAAGCGTCACCACCACCCCCACCGCAGCCGCCCCGCGCCCCAACTTCCTTACACCAGCGCGCATCACGCCCCCTCTCCCCGCTGCCGGATACCCAGGGCACGGCGCGCCTACGCGGCTCCGTGCCCCACAGCGGCGCTCGCACGGGAACGGCTTTCAGGAGAGTGCTGCGAGATGGAATGAATCCTGGTCGACCTGCGCCTGGACCCGCTCCCGGCCCTCCCGTGGCTCTCGCCGGTCCACACCTGGCCCACGCCCCCGCGCCCACCGCCGCCTCAGGTCCAGGATCTCAGGGCGGGGCACCGGCCAGCCCTACAGGGCCAGTACGAACTCAGCGACGGCCCTGGCTCCGCCTGACGCAACGCCGCCAGCAACTGCAATCAAGAGAGGCCACCACCACGCCGTGGGGCGGCCGGCCCTCTGCTCCCCGTTCTCAGACATCTCGGATTCCTCCTTGGAACAGCCAGCCCCTAGAGAGTCGTTGAGAGGTGCTCTTGTGGCGACTGGCCTGTTTGTCGCGGGGCGATCTGACCCGCAACATCAGGCTCCCCCGGAGGCCGCACTGGGGGTCCGCTTCTGGGCGCCAGCACTACGGAAACTGACGCTTCCTGACAGCCGCGACCGTGTGCCAAGCTAGGCGTCCTGACGGAATCTGACACGGATGGGCGCACATGGCGATCCTCATGCCACCGGAAGATGAACTGCCGAACGGACCTCGACGGAACCTGGTCATGGCCCTACACGATCTTTACCGGCTCGCGGGCACCCCTGGCACACGGTCCATCAGCACGAGCATTGCCGCAGACGATGACCTGCAAGACACCGTGGCACACGAAACCGTGGCGAGTGCCCTTCGGGGCCAGCTGCCTCGCTGGTCAAAGCTCGACTCCATCGTGCGGGTGCTCTCGGCAAAGGCCGTCACCCGGCCGAATCCCGACGAAGAGGCTCGCCGGTTCCACCAGCTGTGGTTGCGTGCACAAGAGTTGGGTGACGACCAGCCTGTTCCCGAAGAGCGATCGACACGCGCTGAGACGGCTGGCGGCACGTGGTCCGAGTGGCTGGACTCGTCCGACGAGGCTGCAGAGCAACGCTCACGCCTGACGTCCATGCAGATCACACCGCCCCCTGACCTCAGGGTTCCGGCAGGCTACAGGGTCCAGGCCAACGAGCCCTGGAAGGTACTTCTGGATCGAGAAATCTGGAAGCGGATCCACGAGTTCACGACAGCGGACATCTTCCTGGCCGCCAACGCAGTGGACCCCGAAGAGGTTGAGCTTCTGGAGAAGTCGAGATACCTCTTCGCAATGGATCCGGCAGTCGCCACGGGGGCGATCGATGCTGCCGTCGAAGACATCCTCCGCAGCAATCCAGACATTGCCGTCGCTTACGCCATGTATCTGCTGAAGCTAGGCATCAAACAGTCCTCATAGTGCCCAGGGCGGCGACTCCCACATCTCGTCGGCGGTAGGCAGGCGATTCGGCCGCCGTGCCCGCGCCGTATCGCTGACCTGGGCACTAGAACCGTCGAGGATCAGCTCATGGCCTTCTCGATGGCCGCGAAGATGTCGGCGTCGGTCTCCTGCTGCCACTTCGGCAGGTCGGGCCAGTCGGCCACGTAGCCGGGCTTCGGGTCCTCGAAGTGCTTGAACATCTGCGCCGTCCAGCACGTCGCGACGAAGCGGCCCTTCTGCTCCCGGGACAGCCTGGCCGTGTGCCCACCGGCGATCTCGATGAACTGTCGGACCTGCTCGTAGACGGACCCTGCGGCCTCGCGCTCCCACTGCGGGGTGTCTTCCCACGGAGTGACATAGCCGGCCTTCGGCTCCCCGGGGAAGTGCTGATGCACTCCCGCGATCCAGGTTTCTCGGAACAGTCGTGCACCTTCGGTCTGCGACATGCCTACCCCTCTCGTCACGGCGTGCTCAGCGTGGCGATCTCCGCCCCCAGCTCCGCTACGCGGTGGTCACGGCTCAAGGGACCGAACTCGTCGCACAGGGCTTGGAGTCTACGGGCGACGTACCCGGATGCTGAGGCTCGGGCCAGGCTGACGGCCTCCCGCCCGTACGCAAGAACCTGGTCGGGGTCACGCCGCTTCGCGCCGATGGCGGCCAGGCCGGTCAGCACTGCGCTCCGGCGCCGATACGACTGCCCCGACGCGAGCGCCGTCTGCGCCAGTGCGGTCTTCAACGTCGCCTCCGCCAGGTCCAGGCGTCCGAGCTGCACGTACCGCGCTCCGCGCTCCTCGGCCAGGCGGGTTCCGTCGAAACGGAGCCATCCGCCGTTCGTACTGTCCCTGGTGAGGTCCCTGACCTTCTCGGCCCGGTCCAGTGCGCGTTCGCACGCCGTGAGGTCGCCAAGACCGGCGTACGCCTCCGCTTGGACCGATGCGACCCAATGCCGCGTCGAGAGGTCGCTGTCTCCCCGACCGGCCAGACGCTCGGCCGCGCCCAGCATCTGTGCCGCTTGGCGGTAGCGCTGCTCGGACATGTCCACGTAGGCGTGACGTACGAGAGCGCAGGCCCACAGGTCGTACGCGCCCGCGTCCTTGCTGACCGAGGCCGCGAGCGAGTACGAGGCTGCGGCGTCGGTGTATCGGTTCCCGTCGAAGGCGACTTCGCCGGCCATCTGGAAGAGGTCGGCCGCTGCGCTCAGGAGGGGGCGGGAGCTGCCTCGGCTGGCGGCCAGTGCTTCGTTCAGAGTCGTCAGCTGGTCACGGATGACGGGGTAGACCGAGCCTTTCGAACGTGCCAGTTGGTAGACCTGCCACAGGTGGCTGTTCATCCGCTCGAAGTCGGCGGGCGTCCCCCTCAGCACCCCGTCGGCCGTCGAAAGACCGGAGGTGCACGAGGACGGTGGACCCTTCCTCGTGCACCACGGTGGCATCGATTGCCCTTACCCTCTGCGGACCACGAAACGCGGGCCGCGAGAGGATCGGGCCATGGGAATCAACCTGCAGTGGCACGACGGCCGCCCCGGGCACTGGCGCGCGAAGGGCAAGCCGACCCTGATCCGCGAGTCCTACGAGCACGGCGAGGCGCTGGCCGCAGTGATCGCCGCGCTCCCCGTCAACACCTCGGGCAAGCTCTGGATGGTCGATCCGTACGACGACACGCTCTTCGACGAGCAAGAGGCCGAAGCCGCACTCCGTGAGATACCGGGGCTCTTGGCGCGCTTCACCAACGCCTCCCAGGCCGAAGCGATCCGGGAGCTCGCCGCCTACCTGGAGGCGTGCGCCACGACGCCCGGCAGCCACCTCGCCTTCATCGGCGACTAGGCCCTGTCCGGGCCCGACCGTCAGGCCGTCAGCCTGCCGCCGCCGCGTCTTCGGCCGACAGGAGTTCGGCGATGATTTCGATGCCGAGCGCGTACGCCGGCACGCCCGCGGTGATCAGCGCGGTCTCGGCGACCCCGATGAGGTCGGTGACGGCGGCGCCCGCGTGGAGTGCGCCCCGGGCGTGTATCCGGGCGGGGTCCACCCGGCCGAGAGCCAGGAGCTGTCCGAAGTGGACCAGCTGTTGCACCCGCCCTCCCAGCGGATTGTCGGTCAGGACGATGTGCCGCAGTGCCGCGATCGCCTCTTCGGTGGGGAGCCGGCCAAAGTCCTGGGCCAGGCGCAGCCGGTCCTCCACACCGCGCGGAACGGCTCCGAGCGTGGAGCGGTAGCGGTCCCGTATGGCCTCGGCACGTTGGGGCAGGGCGTCCTGGGCGTCGTCCGTCATGACGAGACCCGCGCGATCGAGGCTCGTACGGCTTCCAGGGCGCCTTCGGGGAAGTCCACGGCGCCGCCGATCGCCGCCGCGGCGATTTCCGCCTCGGCGCTCTCCTCGATCGCCACCACGAGGTGGGCGGTGGCCGCCGAGTCCGGGCCGAAGACCAGGAGGCCGTGGTTGGCCAGCAGGACCGAAGCCGTTGTCGGGCGTCGTTTCAGGACGTCGGCGATACCGCGCACCGATACGTCCGACCCGCGAGGCCCCCACGGAACCACCGGGACGTCCTCCGCCTGTCCGAAGCGCAGCATCGGCTCGGTTCGGCACGGCAGCGGGCGGTTGGCCACGGCGAAGGCCGTCGCGGCGGGCGAGTGGGTGTGGATGATCGCACCCACGTGAGGGCGGGCGCGGTAGACGGCGCTGTGCATGGCGGTGATCTCGGCGCTGACGGACCACAGCTCTCCCGCGAGGACCCGCCCGTCGAGACTGACGGTCGCCAGCTGTTCGGGCCGCAGGCCGCGGACGAACCCTGGCGTCAGCAGGAAGCTCTCGTCGTCGAGCCTGGCACTGAGGTTCGCGTGCCCGGAGCGGGACATCACCCCGGCGGTGAAGAGCCCTTCGGCGGCTTCGACGAGCTGGTGAGCCCGCTCGTTCGACATGTGTGTGTCCGTCATCCCGGCATCTCCGAAGTCTGCTGCCAGCGGCGCTCGTTCGCCGCTGTCCACGTGCGGACCACTCTTCAACTTGAACTAAGGTTCAAGTCAAGCGCCCGAGTCGGAACGGGAAGAGGAGGCGCGGGGCATGCGATGCATGACGATCGGCCGGCTCGCCGAGATCACCGGAGTGCCGGCGTCGGCCATCCGGTTCTGGGAACGCCACGGCCTGCTGCCCGCGCCCGAACGGCAGGGCGGCCAGCGGCGCTATCCGCCGGAGGCGGCTGAACGGATCATGCTGCTGCGCAAGTGCCAGCAGGCCGGGCTGACCCTGGTCGAGATCGGCGAGTTCCAACAGGACCAGCCGCGCCGACAGACGATGATCCGCGCCAAGATCGCCGAGATCGAACAGCGCATGGTCGATCTCGACCACGCCCACCAGCTCCTGACCCATGCCCTTGAGTGCGGCGAGGAAGACATCGTCGGTTGCCCGAAGTTCCGGGAGCAGATGGCCGCATGGCAGACGCCGGACCCGGGCGTTCAAGCAGTCGTCGCCGACGCCGAGGCCTCGCCGTAGATCCTGATCCCATTCACCCCCCGTACAACCCCGCGATCTCCTCCGCGTAGCGCTTCGCCACCGCGCTGCGCCGGAGTTTCAGCGTCGGGGTCAGTGTCCCCGCCGCGATCGTGAGGTCCTCCGGGAGGATGTGGAAGGCGCGGATGCGGGCCGGGCGGGAGACCGTGGTGTTGGCGTGCTCGACCGCCGCTTCGATCAGGGCGTGGATCGCCGGGTGTGTGGCCGGGGCGGGGCCCGGGTCGAGGCCCTCGCGCTGCGCCCAGGCGGCGATCTCCTCCGCGTCCAGGGTGATCAGGGCGACCGGGTACGGGCGGTGGTCGCCGATCATCACCGCGCGGGAGACGTAGCGCGAGCGCTGGATGGCGAATTCGACCTCGGTCGGGGTGAGGTTCTTGCCGGACGACGTGATGATCAGTTCCTTCTTGCGCCCGGTGATGTGCAGGAAGCCGTCACCGTCCAGCTCCCCCAGGTCGCCGGTGTGCAGCCAGCCCTCCCCGTCCAGCATCTCCGCCGTCGCCGCCGCGTTCGCGTGGTAGCCCGGGAACACCATCGGACCCCGCGCCAGCACCTCGCCGTCCTCGGCGATCCGGACCTCGCAGCCCTCGATCGGGCGGCCCACCGACCCGTAGCGCACCGCCCCGGGGTGGTTGAGGGAGATGACGCCGCCCGACTCGGTCATCCCGTACCCCTCGAACACCGCGATCCCGCAGGCCCGCAGGAAGTCGAGGGTCGACGGGGCGATCGGGGCGCCGCCGGTGAGCGCCCACTTCAGCCGGCCCCCGAACGCGCCCCGGACGAGGGAGTAGAGGGTCTTGTCCGCCGCCTCCCAATCCGGCCGCAGCGCATCCGGCAGCCGGCCGTCCGCCGCCAGCACCCCCACCCGTACCGCCTCCTCCAAGCGCTCCCGCCCGCCTTCCTCGGACTCCGCCAGCGAGAGCACCACCGAGTGCATCTTCTCGAACAGCCGTGGCACGGAAGGGAGATGGGTCGGGCCGACCGCCGCCACCTCCGCCAGCACGTCCTCGATCCGGCCCCCGAAGTAGCACAGCTCGCCGCCCTGGAGCAGCGTCGTGTACTGGATCAGCTGGGCCAGCATGTGCGCCAGCGGCAGGTACAGGTACGTCCGGTCCCCCGGCCCGCCCGTCATCAGCGGGAGGGTGGCGTCCAGGATCGCGCCCAGGTTCCCGTGGGTGAGGCGGCAGCCCTTCGGCAGGCCCGTCGTGCCCGAGGTGTAGACGATCGACGCGTCCGCGTCGGGGGTCACGGCCGCCGCGCGCGCGAGGAGTTCGGACTCCGAGCCGTCCTGCCGCCGGGCGGGCAGCTCGTCCATCAGCACCACCGCCCGCAGCGCGGGCAGTTTCCCCGTCGCCCGCAGCGCCTCGACCCGTTCCGCCTGCCGCCCGTCGTCGCAGACCACGACCACCGACTCCGAGTCCGACAGGACCCAGGCGACCTCCTCCTGCCCCGCCGTCGGGTAGACCGGGACGAGGACCGCCCCGGCCGCCGCCACTCCGAAGTGCGTGTACGTCCACTGCGGCCGGGTCTCCGCCAGTACGGCGACCCGTTCCCCGGCGGCCACGCCCAGGCCGATCAGCGCGCGCCCGACGGCCCGTGCCTCCGCGCCCAGTTCCCCGTACGTACGCGTCTGCCACTGCCCGCCCCCGCCCCCGCCCCCGCCATCGGGCGCGCGGAAGCGGAGGGCCGTCTCCGGCCCGTACTGCTCCTCCGTCCACTGGGTGAACACCGCCAGCGTGCTCGGCCGAACGTCCATCGCATGCCCTCCCGGGATTGGTGACCCCCGATTAGCCCCGACATCCCCCGACATCCCCGACTACCCTCGCCTCCCCCGACGCTAGGCAGCCGTACCCGTCCGGCGGCATGACCGGAAGCGTCACCCCCGCTGACCCCAGCGCTCATTGGGGCTACCGTCGAACCCATGGGAAGGCGGACGATCACCGTGCACCATGTGCGTGCCCTGCTCGCGGGGGCCCGCGACAGCGGCATCGACACCGTGCCGCTGCTCCAGGAGGCGCAGATCCCACCGCTGCTGCTGGGCGACGACCGGGCGCGGATCACGCCCGCGCAGTTCGCCCGCCTCTTCCGGGCGCTGTACCGGACCACGCAGGACGAGTTCCTCGCGCTGAGCCCGGTCCCGAGCCGCCCCGGCACCTTCGCGATGATGTGTCACGCCTCGCTCGGCTGCCGCGATCTGGGCGCGGCCATGGAGCGCGCGGCAGCGTTCTACGGGCTGTTTCCCGGCGGGCCCGAGCTGGCGCTCGAAGTCGAGGGCACCGAGGCCCGGTTCACCGTGCTGGGCGCGTTCGCGCGGGACGAGGACCGGTTCCTCACCGAGTGCGTGCTCGCCATCTGGCACCGGCTGAGCAGCTGGCTGGTGGGGCGCCGCATCCCCCTCGTGTACGCCGCCTTCTCGTATCCCCCGCCGCCGCACGAGGACGAGTACGAGGTCCTCTTCGACTGCCCGGTCCGCTTCGGAGAGGACCGTACGGGCGCCGCCTTCGCCGCGCACTGGCTGACCGCACCGCTCGTACGGGACGAGGTCGCGCTCGACGCGATGCTGCGCCGGGCCCCCTTCGACCTGCTGTCGCGCCCGGAGTACGGGACCACGGTCGCGGAGCAGGTGCGCCGGACCCTGACGCAGCGGCTGCGCACGTCGCCGCGGCTGCCCGCGCTCGGCGAGGTGGCGGCGCGCCTGGCGGTGTCGCCGGCGACGCTGCGGCGGCGGCTCCGACAGGAGGGGACCTCCTTCCAGGAGCTGAAGGACCACGTGCGGCGGGATGCGGCGATCGCGGGCCTGGCGGAGAGCGGGGAGCCGATCGCCGAGCTCGCCGCGCGGCTGGGGTTCTCGGAGGACACCGCCTTTCACCGGGCGTTCCGGCGCTGGACGGGGACGACGCCGGGGGCGTACCGGATCGCTTCCGGCGGCTGAGCCGACCTCCTCCCCCCCTCAGGTCATCCGCTTCCTGATAATCCGCGACGGATCGATTTCGCTACCCTGGCGGCATGACACCGGACCTGTCCTACCTCCTGGACCACACGAGCCACGTACTGCGGACCCAGATGAGCGCGCAGCTCGGCGAGATCGGGCTGACCCCGCGGATGCACTGCGTCCTCGTCCACGCCCTGGAGGAGGAGCGCACCCAGGCGCAGCTCGCCGAGATCGGGGACATGGACAAGACCACGATGGTGGTGACCGTCGACGCCCTGGAGAAGGCGGGCCTGGCCGAGCGCAGGCCGTCCAGCACGGACCGGCGGGCGCGGATCATCGCGGTGACCGAGGAGGGGGCGAAGGTCGCCAAGGAGAGCCAGAAGATCGTCGACCGCGTCCACGGGAGCACCCTCGACTCCCTGCCCGACGACGAGCGCGAGGTGTTGCTCCGGGCGCTGAACCGCCTGGCCAGGGGGCATCTGGAGATTCCGGCGGAGGGCCCTCGGCCGGCCCGGCGGGCGCGCCAGAAGGGGTAGCGGGCGACACGGCCCTCCCGCATCTCGATCCGTAAAAGATAGTCTGTAACAAAACTATCTGCTACGGTCTCTCCTGTTGCCCCAGTCGCTGACAGGAGAGACCGCAATGCCCACCACCGCCGCACCCTCCTCGCGCCCCCGGTCCCGCCGGCTCGCCCTCGGCGTCCTCGCCACCGGCATGCTGATGACGATCCTCGACGGCAGCATCGTGACCGTCGCCATGCCTGCCATCCAGAGCGACCTCGGCTTCACCCCGGCCGGACTGAGCTGGGTCGTCAACGCCTACCTCATCGCCTTCGGCTCGCTGCTCCTCCTCGCCGGCCGCCTGGGCGACCTGATCGGCCGCAAGCGGATGTTCCTCGCCGGCACCGGGGTGTTCACCGCCGCCTCCCTGCTGGCCGGCGTCGCCACCTCACCCGGGATCCTGATCGCCGCCCGCTTCCTCCAGGGCGTAGGCAGCGCGATGGCCTCCGCCGTCAGCCTCGGCATCCTCATCACGCTCTTCACCGAGCCGCGCGAACGGGCCAAGGCCATCGCGGTGTTCAGCTTCACCGGCGCGGCCGGCGCCTCGATCGGGCAGGTGCTGGGCGGTGTCCTCACCGACGCGCTCACCTGGAACTGGATCTTCTTCATCAACCTGCCCATCGGCATCGCGGCGATCCTCTTCGCCCTCCCCGCCCTGCCGGGCGACCGCGGTCTCGGCCTGAAGGCCGGCGCGGACACCCTCGGCGCGATGCTGGTCACCTCGGGCCTGATGTTCGGCATCTACGCGGTCGTCAAGATCGAGGAGTACGGGGCCACTTCGGCCCGCACGCTCGGCTTCGGCGCCCTCGCGCTCGCGCTGATCGCCGGGTTCTTCGTCCGCCAGGCCACCGCGAAGAACCCACTCATGCCGCTGCGGATCTTCCGCTCCCGCAGCGTCTCCGGCGCGAACCTGGTCCAGATGCTGATGATCGCCGCGCTCTTCTCCTTCCAGATCCTCGTCGCGCTCTACATGGAGAACGTGCTCGGCTACGGCGCCGCCCGGACCGGTCTCGCGATGCTTCCCGCCGCGGCCGTCATCGGCGCGGTCTCCCTGGGGGTCTCGGCCCGCCTGATCGCCCGCTTCGGCGAGCGCACCATCCTGCTGACCGGTCTGGTGCTGCTGGTCGGCGTACTCGGCCTGCTGACGCGACTGCCCGGCCGGGCCGACCAGGTCGACTACTTCACCGACCTGCTCCCCGCGATGCTCCTCGCCGCCGGCTTCGGCCTCGCGCTGCCCGCCCTGACCTCGCTGGGCATGTCCGGCGCCAAGGAGGCGGACGCGGGCCTGGCCTCCGGCCTCTTCAACACGACCCAGCAGATCGGCATGGCCCTCGGCATCGCGGTCCTCTCCACCCTGGCCGCCTCCCGCACCGAGTCCCTCACCGCCGCGGGCCGCCCCACCGCCGAGGCCCTCACGGGCGGCTACCACCTGGCCTTCGCGGTCGGTGCGGGCCTCATCGTCGCCGCCCTGGCCGTCGCCTTCACGGTCCTGCGGCGCGTGCAGCGGCCTGCGGAGCCGGCCCCGCAGTCCACGACCGCCGAGCGGGAGGCCCACGTCACCGCCGCGTGACGCACCGGGTCGACCCGGCTCGACCCGGCTCGACCCGGTCCAACCCCGCCCGAGGCCGCCCCCGGACCACCGCTCACGGTGTTCCCGGGGCGGCCTCGGTCGTCGTACGACTCAGTTGCCCCGGGCCCGCGACGCCGCCCGGACCTCCTCCGTCGCCTCACGGAACGCGGGCGCCGCGCGCGCGAAGTAGTCGAAGAGCAGGTCGCGTTGCTCGGGCGTGTAGTCGGCGAGCACCTGGGCGATGCTGCGGCGCGCAGGCCCCACCAGGCCCTCGACCGCACCCAGGGCGTCGGGAACGGCCTCCACGATCACCTTGCGCCGGTCGGCCGGGTCGGCGGTACGGCGTACGTATCCCGCGCGCTCCAACCGGTCGATGAGCCGGGTGGTGGCACCCGTCGTCAGGCCGGTCCCGGCGGCGAGTTCACCCGAGGTCAGACCGCCCGCCTGGGTGATCCGGCTCAGCGCGTACCACTCGGAGGCCTGAAGTCCGGCCGCCTCGGCGCCCGCCATGCCGTGGAGCCCCACGGCATCGATGTAGTCGCGGAACACCGCCCGCCGCTCTTCCTGCTCCCGGCTGTGACCGTCGTGGCCGCCTTGGCCGCCCTGCTTGGAATCCGCCATCACCCTCTCCTCTTCCGCTTGCCTTTTATCTGCACGCATGCAGATAATGCATGTGTGCAGACAGTGCATGCATGCAGTTGCTGCACAACTGTAGTCAACCCGACGGAATGCGAGGCACAGCCATGAGCACCCAGACCCTGAGCACGGGAACCAAGACCCCCGCCACGGCCCCCACCGCCCCCAGCTCCCGCCGCCGTACCGTCAAGCGCGTCGCGCTCGCCGCCGCCGCCGTACTGGCGCTCGCGGCCGGCGCCGCGTACTTCTACCTCGACACCACCTCCGACGTCCGGCGCACCGGCACCGAGTCCTGCGCCGAGGTCATCCCCGCCGGCGCCGACCGCGCCGACGGCGAGGCGATCTGCGCCACCCTCGACGCCCTCACCGACGCCTGGGGCCGCGGCGACGCCGACGCGTACGGCCTTCAGTTCACCGAGAACGCCACCTACACCACCTACATCGGCAGCCACTACGAGGGCCGCGCCGACATCACCGAAGGGCACCGCGCGCTCTTCAAGGACTTCGTCAAGGACACCAAGCTGGCGGCGACCTACCTCGACCTGCGCTTCCTCGGGAAGGACGCGGCGATCCTGACCGGCCGCGGCGACGACTACTCCGGCAGCAAGCCCTCTCCCACCGAGCTGTCCAAGGTCCAGACGTACACGCTGGTCCGAGACACCGACGGCGCGTGGCGGATCGCCGCCTTCCACAACACCCAGCGCCGGAACGTCATGGAGCGCTTCTCGTTCCTCTACTCGCCCGCCACCGCCCCGCAGGCGGAGAAGTGAGCGGGGGCGGACGGCCCCGCGCCGCCCTGGTGACCGGCGCCACCGAGGGAATCGGCCGAGCCCTCGCGCTCGCGCTGGCCGCCGAGGGGTACCGCGTCACCGCGGTCGCCCGCACCGAGCAGCACCTGAAGGGGCTGACGGACGCGCTCGGCCCCGGCGGGCACACCCACATCGCCGCCGACCTCGCCACCCCCGACGGGTTGCGCCGGGTCGCGCAGGCCCTGACGGGACGGCCGGCGCCCATGGCCGACGCGCCCCACCCGCCCTACGCCCCCCACGCGCCCTACGACCTGCTGGTCAACAACGCCGGCCTCGCCCACCACGGCCCCTTCGCCGACGGCCCGCTCGACCGGTCGCTGGCCATGATGCGCCTCAACTGCGAGGCCGTCGTCACCCTCGCCCACGCCTTCCTCCGCACCGCCCGCCCCGGCGCCGCACTGCTCAACGTCTCCTCCGCCCTCTCCGCCACGCCCATCCCCGACCAGGCCGTCTACGGCGCGACCAAAGCCTTCGTCACCTCCTTCTCGGAGGCCCTCTGGTACGAGCACAAGGGCCGCGGCGTCCACGTGGCGGCTCTCTGCCCCGGCCCGACCGCCACCCGCCCCGGTCTCCACGAGGGGCTGCCGTCCGCCCTGGTCGGGTCGCCGGAGCAGGTCGCCGCCTCCGCCCTGGCCGCCCTGCGCCGGCGCCGTCGGCCGACGGTCCTGCCCGGCCGGGTCAACTCCCTCTTCACCAGGGCGCTCCGCACCCTCCCGCGCAGGACGGCGCTGGCCCTGCTCGCGGACGGCTGACCGGGTGAACGCGGGGAGGGGATGCCGGGGTGCGAGTCCGGGCCAGGAAAGGTGAGCTGCACGGTCAGCGACCTCCCTACCGGTCGGTCACTACCTTCACCTCACCTGACCCCCGCACGGAACGAGCACTTGGGAGAGCCGCCCATGCGTTTCCGAAGCACCGCCCTCGCCGCCGTGGCCGCCCTGGCCCTCTCGGCCTGGATCCCCGCGACCCCCGCCCAGGCCGAGGAAGCCGCCGCCCGCCCCGGCGACATCGTCGGCAGCGCCCCCTCCGCCTTCCACCCCCTTCCCGGCCAGCCCACCAACACCAAGGCCTGGAAGATCCACTACCGCTCCACCACGGCCGACGGCGCCCCGAACGTCGTCTCCGGCACCGTGATCGTCCCGCAGGACGGCCGTACCGGCCCGCGCCCCCTGATCACGTACGCCGTCGGCACGGTCGGCCTCGGCGACTCCTGCGCGCCGAGCAACAACCTCCCGTACGGCACCGCCATGGAGGCCAACCTCATCCAGCAGCTCACCCTGCGCGGCTGGGCCGTGGTCGTCACCGACTACGAGGGCCTCGGCACCCCGGGCGTCCACACCTACACCGTGGGCCCCTCCGCCGGGCACGCCGTCCTCGACGCCGCACGCGCCGCCCAACGCCTGCCCGAGGCTGGGCTGTCGGCGACCGGCCCGGTCGGCATCATGGGGTACTCCCAGGGCGGCCAGGCCAGCAGCTGGGCCGCCGAGCTGCACGGCTCGTACGCCCCGGAGCTCCAGGTGAAGGGCACGGCGACCGGCGGAGTCCCCGGCGACCTGCTGAAGGTGGCCGAGTTCAACAACGGCTCCTACGGCTCCGGGCTCATCTTCATGGCGGCGGCCGGACAGGACGCGGCCTTCCCGGAGCTGAAGCTGGACTCCTACCTCAACCCGGCGGGCAGGCTGCTGGTCTCCGGCATGAAGGAGAACTGCGTGGCGATCGACGCGATCGCGGGCTCCTTCAAGCGGATCTCCGACCTGACCACCCGCGACCCGCTCGCCCAGCCGGACTGGCAGGCCCGGCTGAACCAGAGCAGGCTCGGGGGCACGGCCCCGGCCGCGCCGGTGTACCAGTACCACGCGCTCGGCGACGAGCTGATCCCGTACGGGGTGGGCCGCCGGCTGCGCTCCGACTGGTGCGCGAAGGGCGCGGACGTCGAATTCGACACCATCTGGGTCGGTGAGCACGTCAGCGGCGTGATCACGCACTCCCTCGAAGTCGGGAACTGGCTCGCGGACCGCTTCGCCGGGCGCCCGACCCGCGCCAACTGCTGACCTGCCACGGCAGGTTGCCGCCCCGCCGGGTCACTCTCCGGCGGGGCACGACCGCGTCCCGGACGGCAGCCGCCCGTCGATCAGGAAGCGGTCCGCGTACTCCCGTACGCACGGGGAGGCCGAATAGCCGGTGTGCCCGTCGCCCTTGTAGTCCACGACCACCGCCGAGCCCAGCCGCTCCGCCGTCTCCTCCGTCCACTCGTACGGGGTCGCAGGGTCGCCCCGGGTGCCGATCAGCAGCATCCGCGGGGCGCCCGGGCGGTCGATCTTCCGGATGAAGTCGGTGCCGGCGGGGCGCCCGTAGCAGGCGAGCACGGTCCTCAGCTGGCTCGGCCCGAAGATCTTCGAGACCTTGAGGAACTCGCCCTCCAGGGCGGCCAGTTCCCTCTCGACGGCGGCCGGGGTGGCCTTGTCGTTCGAGCGGTCCGGGTCGTCGGCGCAGTTCACGGCGACGAGGGCGGCCTCGCCGTTGTCGGCGGGCACCGGCACGGGACTCGCTGCGCGGCCCACGCCGCTGCCCTCGGAAGGCTCCATCGGGCCGCCGAGCTGCAGCAGCCCCACCGGATCGCCGTCCCGCTCGGCCATCGCCAGCGCCTCGGCGAGCGCGGGCCAGTTGCTCTTCGCGTACAGGGCCGCGGAGATCGAGGCGACGGCGTCCTGCCCGGTCACGAACGAGCCGTCGTGGCCGATCAGCGGCTCCCTGTCGAGCCGCGCCACCAGGGCGCCCACCTCCTCCTTGGCGGTGCGGGTGTTGGTCCCGTAGACGCAGCCCTGCTGGTGGGCGCACCAGGCCAGGAAGTTGTCGAGGGCCCGCTGCTGGCCGCGCGCCGATACGAGTGCCTGCTCGGCCAGCGGTTCGGTGAGGGTGTCGACTCCGTCGAGGACCATGCGGCCGGTGCTGCGGGGGAACTGCGCGGCGTACACGGCGCCGAGCCGGGTCCCGTAGGAGAAGCCCAGGTAGTTGAGCTTCTTGTCGCCCAGGACCCGGCGCATCACGTCCATGTCGCGGGAGACGTTGACGGTGCCGACGTACGGGAGCACGGGGCCGGAGGCGAGCTCGCAGCGCTTGGCCACGGCGCGCAGGGCGGCCAGTTGCGCGGCGGCGTCCTCGTCGCCCGGCTCCTGCGCGGTCTGCTGGGAGCCGCCGCAGGAGACCGGTTCGCTGCGGCCCACCCCGCGGGGGTCGAAGGCGACGAGGTCGTACCGCTCGCCGAGGGTGGCGAAGGTCTTGGGATCGGCGGCCAGCCCGGCCACGCCGGGGCTGCCGGGGCCGCCGTAGTTCAGCAGGAGGGAGCCGAGGCGCCGCGCCGGGTTGCCGGCCGGTATACGGGCCAGGGCCAGCGTGACCGTGCCCTTGGCGGGGGCGGCGTAGTCGAGCGGCACCTCGACCGTCCCGCACCGCATCCCGCGGGGAACGGGCTCCTCCGGGCAGTCGCCCCACCGAATGCGCTGCCCGTGGAACCGGGCCAGGGGATCGGCGGCGGGCGCGGGCACGGCCCCCAGCGCGGCCAGGAGCAGAGCGCAGGCGGCAAGGACACCAAGGGCGGGGGTACGGGGCACTACGCCTCCTCGGGTGGCCCCCCGGACCCATCAGCCCACGATAAACCGCCTCCCGACCCCCCGCCCGCCCAGCCGACCCCGCCCGGCCCGCCGGTTTCGCCCGGGCCGGCCGCGTCCCGGTCCACCCGCCGCACGGGACGCCGCCGTCCGGTTTCGGCGGGGCCGGGTGTGTGCCGGGGCGTCCCCGCAGGGCGCCGAACACAACACCGCCGCACGCTCCGACCCCTCGCCACGTTCGGCGCCCGAGGAGACGCCCCGGCGCGCGCCCGGCCCCGCCGAAACCGGCCCCACCGCGGACGGCACCAGCCACAACCCAGCCCCGCCGACGTTTGAGGCGCGGGTCCGGGCAGAGCCCGGAAAGCCCGCCCAGCCCGCCGCTAGGCGCTCCGCCCCCGGTACAGCTCGTCGATCCGGTCCCCGTAGTCGCGGGCGATCGCGCGCCGCTTGAGCTTCAGCGACGGGGTGAGGTGGCCGCGCTCCTCCGTGAAATCGCCCGGCAGGACGGCGAAGCGGCGGATGGACTCGGCCCGCGACACGAGCCGGTTCGCCTCGTCGACCGCCCGCTGGAGGTCCGCCAGGAGTTCCTCGTCGCGCACCAGCTCGCGGATCGGCACGTTCTGCTTCTTGTGCATCTGGCGCCAGTGCTGGAGCCCGTCGGGCTCCAGGGTGATCAGCGCGCCGATGTACGGCCGGTTGTCGCCGATCACCATGCACTGGCCGACCAGCGGGTGGGCCCGCAGCCAGTCCTCCAGCGGCGCGGGGGCCACGTTCTTGCCGCCGGAGGTGATGATCAGGTCCTTCTTGCGGCCGGTGATGGTGAGGTACCCCTCGGCGTCGAGCTCGCCGATGTCGCCGGTGGCCAGCCAGCTGCCGTACGGGAGCGCGTGCCCGCTGTTCCAGTACCCGGCGAAGACGTGCCCGCCGCCCAGCAGCACCTCCCCGTCGTCCGCGATCCGTACGGCGGTGCCCGGCAGCGGCCATCCCACCGTGCCGAGCCGGGGCCGCAGCGGATGGGTCACGGTGCTGGCGCCGGTCGTCTCCGTGAGGCCGTAGCCCTCGAAGACCTCGATGCCCGCGCCGGTGTAGAACGCGGCGAGCCTGCGGCCCAGCGGTGATCCGCCGCTGAGGACGTAGCGGACGCGGCCGCCGAGCGCGGCCCGGATCCGCCGGTAGACGAGCGGGTCGTACAGGGCGCGCGCTGCGCGCAGCCCGAGCCCGGGGGACTTGCCCTCGACCAGCTCCCCGAAGCGCTGCGCGATCCGCGCGGCCCGGTCGAACGACGAGGCTCGGCCCAACTTCTCGGCGGTGGCGCGGGCGGTGTTGTAGACCTTCTCCAGGACGTACGGGATGGCGAGGAGGAAGGTCGGCCGGAAGCCGGCGAGGTCTTCGAGCAGTTCCTCGGTACGGATGCTGGGCGCGTGCCCCAGCTTCACGCGCGCCCGCATGCACCCGATGGCGACCATCCGCCCGAAGACGTGGCTGAGCGGCAGGAACAGCAGGGTGGAGGCCGGGTCCGTGCTCACGGACTTGAAGACGGGGTGCAGCAGCTCCACCGAATTGTCCACCTGGGCGAAGAAGTTGGCGTGGGTGATCACGCAACCCTTGGGCTGCCCGGTGGTTCCGGAGGTGTAGATGAGCGTCGCGACGGACTCGGGCGTACGGGCGGCCCGGCGCACCTGCACCACCTCGTCGGGCAGGTGCTCCCCGGCCTTGACCAGCCGGGCCACGGCGCCGGTGTCGAATTCCCACAGGTGCGCCAGCCAGGGCAGGTGGGCCCGCTCGTTGCTGATGAGCCGCGCCTGCGCGGTGTCCTCGACGGCGCAGGCCACGGCGCCGGAGTCCTGGATGATCCAGCGCGCCTGGAGGGCGGAGGAGGTCGGGTAGATGGGTACGGTGACCAGCCCGGCGGCCCATCCGGCGAAGTCGAGCAGGGTCCACTCGTAGGTCGTACGGGCCATGATGGCGAGCCGGTCGCCCTCGCGCAGCCCCTCGGCGATCAGGCCCTTGGCGACGGCGAGCACCTCGGCCGCGAACTCGGCGGCGGTGACGTCGCGCCAGGTCCCGTCCTGCTCCTTGCGGGCGAGCACCGCCTCGGTGGGGGCCTCCCAGGCGTTCTGGAACGGTATGTCCCCGAGGGATCCCCGCTCGGGCGGCGCCGCGAGGGCGGGGACCCGTACCTCGCGCACCACCCCGCCGAGGACCGACAGGGCGGGCTCCGCGCGCTTGACCTGCTGCAACTCGGCTTCCACGACACACTCTCCTCGGCTCAGCACGAGCGTTACCGCCGGTAATGTACGTGCCGGTAACCCGCCCGGCCAGCCCTGCGAGCCGTTCTTCACGGACGCTCCACGTCACCCGCTCCGGACACGGCCGGATAATTCACTGGCTCGCACCGGGAGCAGCGGCGAAGCTCGGCGGATGACGCTCATCCGGGACATCGCCGACCTCCCCGAGAACCGGACCCCCGCCCGTCCGTACCGTCCGCTGACCTGGGACGAAATCGACCCCGAGCAGCACCCGTTCGTATGGGACGAGGCCGAGGAGCGCCTGGTCCGCGCCCTGATCGAGGAGTGGGTGCCGCCCGTGCTGTCCGGCATGGCGGGCCGGTGGCAGGGTGAGGGCTGGTGCGAGAGGCAGATAGACGGCATCTTCCGCGAGCGGTACGGATGGTGGGCCTGGGGATGGACGTGGTCCGGGCCGCGGGGCGGCGTCATCGGCAGCTGGTTCCTCGACAGCCAGTCGGTGACCACTCCGGAGGAGACCGCTTCCCGCGCCATGGCCGCTCTGCTGGAGTGGCGTGCGTGGCTGGAGTACCTGGCACGGCAGTTCGCCGCGTTGGCGCCCGCTCCGGACGCGAGCCCCGAGGACCGCAGCTGGCACCTGGAGCGGGCCGCGGTCCGGCTGGTGACGGCGGTACTCGACCTCACCGGCGCGGAAAGCGGCTGGTACGGGCAGTGCGCGCTGGCCCTGGAGTGGTTCCTCACCTCGACGGGCATGGACCAGGACGAGGCGCGCGCCGCCGTGACGGCCGCCATCGGAGGCCGGTTCAAGAGCTGGACCGGACCCGACAGGCCGCTGATCGAATCCGTGGGCGAGGACCTGGCCGTCTCCCTCACCGGTCACCTGCCCTACCGCGACCACCGCGAGTACGACGACCTGGAGTGGATCCATGACCACACCTGACGCACTCGCGGACTGGTGCCGGATCCGGCGCGAGGTCGACTGGGCCGCCGCCGTCCCCGCCGGCGGCGGCCGGCCGAACACTGCGTCGCCCGCCAGGGACGGCTTCGTCACCTGGTGCACGGGCCCGGTCCGCCACCGCTCCCCCGTCCGGGCGGAGCGGTTGCTGTCGGCGTACGCCGCCGCCCGCACCGACGCCGCACACCGGGCCCCGCTCACCTTCGCCCGCCTGGCCGGCTGGCAGCGCCTGCTGCTCGGGACGGCCGAAGCCCCGTTCCGCTCGGCCGACGCCTACGCCAAGGGGGGCCGCGAGCGGTACGGCCTGACCGCGCACACCGAGGCGGACTTCGCCCGCTGCCTGCGCGACAGCGAGGAAAAGGACATACCGCTGGCCGCCCGTGCCGCCCGCACCTACCTGGACGTGGCCTTCTTCCACCCCTTCGCCGACGGCAACGCCCGCGCGGCCCTGCTCGCACTGTGCTTCGTACTGGCCCGGGAGGACGTCGTACCGACCGAGGTCGGCCCCCTCCAGACCACCCGCTACGCGGACGACCCCGCGGGCGCGGCCGCCCTTGCCACCCTGGTGGCCCTCCTGATCGCCGCGCCGAGGCGCCGACCTTTGCCACGTGCGCCGCTCTGCTGTCAGTCGACGCCCTTGAGGTAGACGCGACTGCCCTGCTCACCGATCTGAGCCACGGCGACGTGTAGTGCGTTCAGGTCGTCCTTGCACGGTGCGCACACCTGCGCCTTGCGGACACCCGGCAGCGAGTCCGGCTCCGGCAGTCCGAGGTGGGCGAACGGCGTGACCGGCTCGGCCTCTCCTGCGAACGGCATCGCCCGCACCCGTACCGGCTCCTGCGCGTGCAACTGCTCGAGGAAAGCGTCCACCTCACCGACCGGCAGGACGAACGTCAGGAGCAGGGCGTCGTCCTGGAACCCCTTCAATGACGGCCCAGTCGTAGAAGCGGTGGCCCTTGGCTCCGACCCCTGCGGACAGCTTCTGCCAGGCCCTCTTGGGCACCTTCCTGGCCAGCGTGTCCGCGCGGAACTTCCCGGCTCCTGTGGTGACTTCGTGCGAGCAGGCCACCGCTAGGACGTAGCCGGTGCCGCGTTCCTCCAGCGCGGCGCGCAGCCTCGGGTTGCCGCCGTAGACCTCGTCTCCCGCGACCCATGCGGCCCGGTCGCCGGCGTCCAGGAATCGGGTGACCATGCGGGCGGCCAGCTCTGGCTTGGTCGCGAACTCCGTCTTGTCACCGAGTCCGGC
Organism: Streptomyces sp. NPDC030995; assembly: GCF_055571215.1. Lineage (NCBI taxonomy): Bacteria > Bacillati > Actinomycetota > Actinomycetes > Kitasatosporales > Streptomycetaceae > Streptomyces > Streptomyces sp. NPDC030995. Next base: position 76,524 of record NZ_JBVIFS010000016.1, on the reverse strand, counting down.
GGCCCGGCAGCGGTCGGGGTCGGAGGTCCAGGAACGCGGAACATAGAGTTCCCGGTCGATCGCCGCGTGTCCTCGCGGGGTCGAGTAGGCGAGGTAAACGGCTACCTGGCTGTTCTCGACGCGTCCGGCGGTGCCGGTGTACTGGCGCTGGACACCGACAGTGTCGGTGCCTTTCTTCACGTCGCCGGTCTCGTCGACCACCAGCACCGCCTCGTCGTCGTGCAGATGCTCCACCACGTAGTCACCCACGTCGTCGCGGACCTGGTCAGCGTCCCACTTGGCCCGCCCGAGCAGGTGCTGCATGCCGTCCGGGGTCCTGCCCCCGGCCCACTCGGCGATGGTCCAGCAGTTCTTGCGCGGCAGGTCCGACAGCAGGCCGAGTACCAACTTCCGGGCTCGGCGCCGGGATTCGACCCGCGTGAACCGTCCCGCTATCCGGCCCATCAGGCCCTCGAACGCCTCCTGCCAGTGGGCAGGGTTTACGCTGTGACCTGCGGCCACCGCATGATCTTCAGTCTTCACACACCGATGATCAACGGTGGCCGCACCCGTCTCCACAGCGCGTCAGGCTCGCGCAGCGTCTGCCTGCCGTCATGTGTCTGGAGGACTTGTGCAACGTGGCGAAGTCTGGTGGGTCCAGTTCGACGAGCGGAGGTTGGTCGTACTGCTGTCGGGAGACGACACGTCCGGAATCCGGGTGATGCAGGTCGTCGCTCCGGCGGGCGTCGACATCAGCGGTCTGGGCATCGAAGTGACGGTCGGCGCCGGTGAAGGACTGCCGTTCGAAGGCGTGCTGCGGCTCGCGTTCCCGCGTCCAGGCTTCACCCCGTGCACGTGGCTGGCCACTGTGTCCCGGGACGACCTGATAGCGCGGGCGGCCGTCCTGTCCTCGGCGAAGCTCAGCGAGATTGACGACGCCCTCCGACTCGCTGAACAAGCACAGGAGCAGACCCCGGCGACGACCGCGAAGCTCAGCGAGATAAGGGACGCCCTCCGTCTCGGTGAACTCGGGTAGAGGGAGAAGGAGCCGACGGCGTGGGCGCTCTCGGCCAGATGGTCGACGCTGTCCGACTGTCGCCTCGGCGCCCCTCACCATCGAGATCACGATCTACGGCTGGAGTACTAGGCGGCGGCGACCGGCAGGGCGGGCGGGCAGTCGCGGCAAAGGCCCGGTTCGGGGGCGCGGAAGGCGCGGTCGCAGCCGTCGCAGGTCTGGAACGGGTCCGGCCGTCTGACGGGCCGGGCCACCGGGGCGGGCGGCAGGTGCGGCGGGAGCAGCGCGGTGAGCCGGTACGCGAGTACGGACGCGGGGTGGCGCATGTGCTCGGGGAGGTCCCCGGACAGCACCCGCCCGACCGACTCGGGGTCGGCTCCGCGTTCCAGCCAGTCCGACACGCGTGGCGCGAGCCGCCGTACGTCGCGTTCGGCCAGCAGCAGCCGTGGGTCGTACCGCCGCAGCCCGGCGAGCAGATCGGCCGCGCCGGGGTGCAGTGGGCGGGGCGCGGGCGGTTCGTCGGGCAGGCGGGCCGTCTCCGGCCGGGGCTCCCGTACGGGCTCCGGCTCGGGTACCGGCTCCCGGTCCGGCGGCGGAGGCGGAGGCGGCGGGTCGTCCGTCGCCCCACCCCCCGGCCTGTTGTACGAGTACGTGCGGGTCACCACCTGCCCGGTGTCCAGCCGTTCGCGCCGCCGCTCCAGGTAGCCGTACCGCTCCAGCTCCCGCAGGGCGGAGGCGATGCGGACCTCGCCCTCCGGGAAGCGGTCGGTGAGGGCCCTGATGCCGACGGGGGCGCCGTCCGGCAGCGACTGGATGTACGCCGCGACGCCGATCGCCATCGCCGACAGGTCGGGGTGCTGGAGGAGGTGGTTGCCGACCACGGTGAAGTGACTCGCGTGCGACGTGTTGACGTGGATGACACCGGATCGGGGGGTCCCGGTTCGAACACGGGACGCTGCGCGCGACGGCACGCTAGGCTGCTGTGGAGCCATTGGGAAGGTGCTTCTTCCTTGTTGGTCAGGCCCTCGACCGGGATGCCAGTCCCGCCGGGGGCCGTCTCATGTCTGCGGTTTTCGGGGCGAGCATATGCCCGCCAACCGGGCCGAAATCCAGCCCAGTTGGCACCTTTCACCCGTCCGAGCGACGCGGGCCCGGTTTGGTTGGGTTGGTTGGTACTTTCCCCCGGTTCTTTGGTTCTTTATGCGTCTAAGCACGCCGGATCGCGGCCTCCCGCAACCCGGTTCGCACGTCCAGCTCCGCCCAGACCGCCTTGCACGGCACGGGCCCCTGATCCACCCCCCACCGGTCGGCGATCGCGTCCACCAGTACCAGCCCCCGACCGCCCTCGGCCTCCCCGTCCGCGTCGCGGAATCCTGGGACCCGGTCACCCCGCGTGTCGACCACCTCGATCCGGAGCGTGCCGTCGGCAAGGGTGATGCCGAGTCGGAAGTCCCGCCCGGGGACCCGGCCGTGGGTCACGGCATTGGCCGCCAACTCGGCCACGACGAGCGCGGGCCCTTCCGTCGGCAGACCCCACTCGGCGATCATCTCGACGGCGAGCTGCCGCGCTTGGCGGGCGCCGCGCGGGGTGGCGGCGAGCTGGGCGCCGAATCGGCCTGCCGAGTACCAGATTTGCGTAGTCACGTCACTCAGCGTGGTGCGGCGTGCGTACCGTGAGAAGCGGCAACGCCCGTGCGTCCGGCCTTTGTCCGGTGCTTGTCCGGTGGTGTCCCGGCTGTCCTGAGCGGCCTGCGGGCAGGGGGCGTTGAGGACATCGGTACGTCGGAAGTGGGCGCGCATGAGCGTGGACAGTGACGGTACGGAAGACGCGGGCTGGGACGTCGACCCCGAGGACGAACAGGGAGTCGCGGTACTGGCCGCCCTGGGCCGCCAGCTTCGCGCGTGGCGCGAGGAGGCGGGCATGCGGGCCGCCGAGTTCGGCATGGCGATCCGCTACGGCGAGGACCTCGTCCGCAAGGTCGAGGCGGGCAAGCGCATCCCGCGCCCGGAATACCTGGACAGGGCGGACGAGGCGCTGCGCGCGGGCGGCAAGATCGCCGCGATGAAGACGGACATGGAACAGGTCCGCTATCCAAGGAAGGTGCGAGACCTTGCCAAGCTGGAGGGCCGGGCCGTCGAGATCGGGGCGTACCGCATCCATGGGATACACGGCCTTCTGCAGACAGAGGACTATGCCCAGGCGCTCTTCGAGATGCGCCAGCCTGCCTACGGGCAGGAAGAGGTGGAGCGGTACGTGGCCGCGCGCATGGCCCGACGATCGCTCTTCGATCGGCAACCCGCCCCCTCGCTCAGCATCGTCCAGGAAGAGGCGACCCTGCGCCGCCGTATCGGGGGCACAATGGTGTGGCGTCGGCAGCTCGAACGCGTGTTGGAGGTGGCCCAGTTGCGACATGTGGCTCTCCAAGTGATGCCGACCGATCGCGAGGTCCACGCCGGCATGGACGGCGGAATCGAAGTGCTGAAGTTCGGAGACGGTACAGCGGTTGGCCGCTCGGAAGGCGCGTTCAGCGGGCGCCCGGTCTCCGATCCGAGGCAGCTCCGGATCCTTGAGCTGCGCTATGGCATGATCCGGGCCCAAGCGCTCACGCCCTTGGAGTCGCGGGGCTTCATCGAGGAACTGCTGGGAGAGACATGACCGACTACCCCGAGCTGGACTGGTTCAAGAGCAGCTACAGCGATGGCAGCGAGGGCGACTCCTGCGTCGAGGTGGCCACCACCCCCGCCACCATCCACGTCCGTGACTCCAAGGACATCCAGATCCCCGCCCTCTCGTTCGCCCCCCACGCCTGGGCCGGATTCGTGGCGCACGCGTCCGGCCACTGAGTACACGAGCGGCTTCCGATCCCGCCTTAACATGGACATGGCGATCAAGTTCGGGGGAAGCCATGTCGTTCGATGCGGAATGGGCGCAGCACAAGGCTGCCGCACGCGCCGAGCCGCAGTCACCCGCCATGCGGCTCAACCAAGTGGCGCCCGAAGTGAGCGGCGGCAGCCCGGCGGGAAGCCTCGGGGTCGGGGCCTCCTCCATCAACGGAAACGCCAACCTCCTGATCGAGATCGCCGCGCTCCTCCACGAGGGCCGACCCGACGGCGACGCGAGCACCATGGCGCGCGTACCCCGGGCGCACAACGACGTCGCGACCGAAGTCCTCCGCTTCGCCCGGTTCGCCGACGACCAGTTCAAGGACACCGTCGCCCTCTTCGCCGGCCTGGCCACCCGCCTGAAGACCACCGGCACCGGCTTCGCCCAGGTGGACGACGGCACCGCCCGGTCCTTCCTCGACAACCTCCTCGCATCGGGGCAGTACGTACCGCCGGAGTGCAAGTGACCGTGCTCAGCTACCACAAAGACGTCAAGTTCCTGGAGGAGTGCAACCCGGCCCTGGTCGAGCGCAACGCCGCCGAGTTCCGCCGCCTGCGCGACCTCCTCGTCCAGGTCGAGGAACCCGCCCGGCGCGCGGAGACCCGTACCGAGTGGCAGAGCGAGGGCAGCCACACGTACACCTCGCGGCTGGCCGATGCCCGCAGGCTGCTGACTCACATGGCCGAGGGCTACGACAAGGCCGCCAGCGCCCTGAACGCCTACGCCGCGGCCCTGACCACCGCCAAGTCCCACTACGGCAACGGCAAGCGCGCGGAGCGGGCGCTCGCCGCGCTCATCGGCTCCAAGGGCATCGCGATCACCAAGGCCGCGAAGGAGGCGGAGCCGATGCGCCAGTGGGAGGACATGCGGGCGACGACCGGGTTCCTCGACTGGCTGGCCGAGGTCGGGGGCGATGTGGACGACATCCGGGACCAGGCCAATCGGCTCCACGACGACGCCGGCGGCAACTTCCACCTTGCGAAGACCACCGAGCAGGAGGCGCGGAGCACGTGCGTGCACGCGCTCAAGCAGGCGTACGAGCTGCTGCCCGAGTTCAAGGTGCCGGGCGGCGGCGAACGCCCTGACCTGTACGCGGCGATGGCGGACATCCGCAGGGAGGCCGAGGAGGCCCGCACCAGCCCGCTGACGCACCTGCCGGGCAGCGGCCCGAAGCGGGAGGTGTCGGGGCCGGTGGGCAACGCCGAGATGTCACCGGAACTGCGGGACATCCGGATGAGGGTCGCAGGGTTGCCGGAAGCGCAGGACATGTACTGGGACCCGAAGGACAGCGACGAGGAGAAGGCCGAGTGGATCTCCGCCAACAAGTGGATCCTCCGGGCCGCCGCCGAGCACGCCGGACTGCCCGAGGAACTGGTCGCGGGCATCGCCTGGAAGGAGATCCCAGGACAGCCCGGCTGGTTCGACGACGCCACCGACACGGTGCGCCAGTGGGCCGATTCGCCGCAGAACCTCCCCTGGCGGCTGGGCGGGAAACCCGACGAGACTTCCTTCGGCCCGATCGCCATCCAGCTCCGCCGCGGCGCCGAAGTACTCGGCTACGATCCGGCGCACCTCACCGAGGACCAGCGGGACCTGGTGGAGGAGTCGCTGCAGGACCCTGCGCAGAATGCCTTCATCGCAGCCCGCTTCCTGGCCCAGATCAAGGCGGAGACGGGATACGCCAACATCCCGGCGGATCAGTTGACGGACGCCCAGATGCAGGAGATCGCAGCCCGCTACAACGGCGGCCCGTACTGGGAGTCGCAGGGACCGCAGTTCTATGGCCGGGACTTCAGGGACAACCTCGACAAGATCAAGGACGCGATGCGATGAGGGACAGCGGCGAGAGCAACGACCTGCCCAAGAGCCCTGGATGGCTGCGCTGGGTGCTCGGCGTCCCCCTCGGGCTCATCCACTTACTGAACGCGTTCTTCGTCTATGGTGCGGTGCGCTACGGACCGCAGAACGAATGGGACGACCAGGGCTACGCCGGGACGACGGCGGTCTGCCTCCTCGCCCTCGGCCTCAGCGTGATCGGGATCCTGATCACGCTCATCCCGCCCGTCCGCCGGACCCTGGGCCGCTGGTGGTTCGCCCCGCCGGTCGTCCTGGGGGTGATCGCGTGGGTTCGTATCACGACGCTCGCATGAGGCTCCGCCGCGAGAGCATCGACCTGCCCGAGGACCGGGGCTGCCTGCAGTGGGTGCTCGGGGTTCCGCTCGCCCTCATCTACGTCCCCGCGGTGTTCTCGTGCTACGCCGCGATGGAGATGCAGCCGGAGTCGCCGTACGACCAGGTGCGCGAGGACGTCCGGTTCATGGCCGGCGTCTCGGTCTTCCTGTGCCTGGTGGGGCTGCTGATCACCATCACCCCGCTGTACCGGCGGACCATGGGCCGGTGGTGGTTCGCCGTGCCGTTCCTGCTGGCGACGGTCGCGTACGTCCGCGCGCAGACGGTCTGACGCTCCGGGTCGAACGCCCCCGCCCGGGCGGGGGCGGGGGCTGCGGCGCGTGCAGAAGGTCAGGCGGCCGCGCCGACCGGCTCCGGCAGCTTGGCGTCGGCGGCCGCCGACGACGGGGCGGGCTCGTCCAGGGCGGAGACCGAGGCGGAGGCGTAGGCCTCCTTGTCCAGGATTCCCTCGCGGGCCGAGACGATGACCGGGACCAGGGCCTGGCCGGCCACGTTGGTGGCGGTGCGGATCATGTCCAGGATCGGGTCGATCGCCATCAGCAGGCCGACGCCCGCCAGCGGCAGGCCCAGCGTGGAGAGGGTCAGCGTCAGCATGACCGTCGCGCCGGTCAGACCGGCCGTGGCGGCCGAGCCGATGACCGAGACGAAGACGATGAGCAGGTACTCCTTGATGCCCAGCTGCACGTCGAAGATCTGCGCGATGAAGATCGCGGCGAGCGCCGGGTAGATCGCGGCGCAGCCGTCCATCTTGGTGGTGGCGCCGAACGGGACCGCGAAGGAGGCGTACTCCTTCGGGACGCCGAGGCGTTCGGTGACCTTCTGGGTGACCGGCATCGTGCCGACCGAGGAGCGGGAGACGAAGGCCAGCTGGATGGCCGGCCAGGCGCCCTTGAAGAACTGCAGCGGGCTGACCTTGGCGACCGTCGCGAGCAGCAGCGGGTAGACGACGAACATCACGAGGGCGCAGCCGATGTAGATGTCGGCGGTGAAGGTCGCGTACTTGCCGATCAGGTCCCAGCCGTACGTGGCGATCGCGGTGCCGATCAGGCCGACGGTGCCGATCGGGGCGAGGCGGATGACCCACCACAGGGCCTTCTGGAGGAGCTCCAGGGCGGATTCGGCGAGGTCGAGGACCGGCTTGGCCTTGGCGCCGAGCTGGAGGGCGGCGATGCCGGCGACGACGGCCAGGAAGACGATCTGAAGGACCTTCAGCTGGGTGAACGGCGTGACGATGTCCGTCGGAATGATCCCGGTCAGGAAGTCGATCCAGGAGCCGGTCTTCTTCGGGTCCTTGCCGTCGGCCGCGGTGAGGCCGGTGCCGGAGCCCGGGTCGGTCAGCAGGCCGATCGCGATGCCGATGCCGACCGCGATCAGCGACGTGATCATGAACCAGAGGAGGGTGCGGGAGGCGAGGCGCGCCGCGTTGTTCACCTTCCGCAGGTTGGTGATCGACACCAGGATCGCGAAGAAGACGAGCGGGGCGATGGCGAGCTTCAGCAGCTGGATGAAGATGTCGCCGGTCTTCTCCAGGGTGGTCCCGAGCCAGCTGACGTCCTGGCTACGGGCTATCCACCCGAAGAGGACACCGAGCGCGAGACCGGCGACGATCTGGGCCCAGAAGGGGAAGGTGAAGGAGGCCTTGGCGGGGCTGCCGGGGGCCTGGGGGGTCGCGGACACGGACACTCTCCGGAGGTGACGCACAAAGAACGGGGAAAGAACGGGGGGAAGTTCTGCGGTGGTGACGCGGTGCGGCGGCAGCCTGGAAAGGCCGACCGGGACCGAGAGGACCGCTGCTGTGACGATTCAGCTCAACAGCAACAGGCCGCGGACACGCGGCGGCAGAGGTCGACGTGCAGGCGCGCCACGAGCGGGACGCTCGTGGTCATCGGGTGCGCAGCTGAGGTCGACATGTTCAACACGCTAACACTTTTCCTTTGAGAATCTCAAAGGGGTGCTTTGAGGCTGGGGTGCGCGAGACCCCTTGAGCGAACCCGGAAAACGCGAACGCCCCAGCGTTACGGGCGGCTTACCCGATGCTGGGGCGGTTCGATGTGTGAGGAAGCCGACCGGGGCCGGCCGGGCCCAAACGTGACCGGCAGGGGCGTTACGAGCTCACGCGCGCCGCGTCGTCGGCCTGGTCCTCCTGGCTGCGGTTCGCGGCGAGCTTCTGCTTCGCGCCGGCGACGCGCCCGGAGATCTGCTCGGACATCTCGTCGCGCTGCTTGCGCAGGAGGATGAAGGAGAGCGGGGCGGAGAGCACGAGGGCGAGCAGCACGACCCAGGCGAAGTTGGCGTCCCCGAGCCCGGCGGGCACCCAGCCGAGCCGGACGAGGCCCGCGACGGCGACGAGGCATCCGACGAAGATGCCCAGGCGCATCGCGGTGTAGCGGATCGTTGCGCTCGGCTTGCGGGACACGGTGACCCCTTCTCTCTCGTCGTCCTGTGTCGATACGTTCCCGTCCAGTGAAGCACGCCGGGACCCCACCCCGGCCCGCCGGGTCCGCCGGGCCCGCCGGACGCCCCTTAGTACAGCGGCAGCAGCATCGTGATGTCGTCGCGGTCGTCGCCCGGGGCCACCCGGATCGCGCCGGGGACGCGGCCGACCTCCCGGTAGCCGCAGGCCGCGTAGAAGCCCTCCAGCCCCTGCCCGCCGCGGGCGCCGAGGCGGACCGCCTCGATGCCCTCGATCGAGCGGGCCGCGTCCGCCACCGCGGCCATCAGGTCGCGCCCGCGGCCCTTGCCCTGGTGGCGGGGATGGACCATCACCGTGTACGCCCACACCCAGTGGAGCATGAGGGGGTGCGCATTGTGGGTGAGGAAGGCGGTGGCGGCGACCGCCCCCTCCTCGTCGTGCCCGACGAGCAGCCGGCTGCCTCCGTCGGCGACCGCGGCGAGCTGCTTGATCAGCGACGGGCGGATGTCGTCGGAGGTGACGGGCGGCACGAAGCCCACCGCGCCGCCGGCGTTGGACACGTCCGTCCACAGGCTGAGGATTCCCGCGTGCAGAGCGGGGTCGATCACGGGGTCAAGCGTGAAGGTAAGAGGCACAGCCGGATAGTACCCATTACCTTTGGCCGTGTGCCAACACAAAAGAGCCCCGGCCCGCAGAGCGGACCGGGGCTCCGGCGTGCGGCCGACGGCGCGTCAGACCCGCATCGCCTGCGGCGTCTCGCGCAACCCCGCGTCCGGACCGGGGTACTCGCGGATGATCTCGTAGCGCGTGTTGCGCTCGACCGGGCGGAAGCCCGCCTCGCGGATCAGCTCCAGCAGATCCTCACGGCCCAGCTTGTTCGGGGTGCCGTAGTTGTCCGCGTCGTGCGTGATCTTGTATTCGACGACCGAGCCGTCCATGTCGTCCGCGCCGTGCTGCAGCGCGAGCTGGGCGGTCTGCACGCCGTGCATCACCCAGAAGACCTTGACGTGCGGCACGTTGTCGAAGAGCAGCCGCGAGACGGCGAAGGTCTTCAGCGCCTCGGCGCCGGTCGCCATCGTCGTGCGCGCCTGGAGCTTGTTGCGTACCTTGCCATCCTTCATGTCCACGAAGTCGTGCTGGTAGCGCAGCGGGATGAAGACCTGGAAGCCGCCGGTCTCGTCCTGGAGCTCCCGAAGCCGGAGCACATGGTCCACGCGGTGGCGCGGCTCCTCGATGTGCCCGTACAGCATGGTCGAGGGGGTCTTGAGGCCCTTGGAGTGCGCGAGCCGGTGGATGCGCGACCAGTCTTCCCAGTGGGTGCGGTGGTCGACGATGTGCTGCCGGACCTCCCAGTCGAAGATCTCCGCGCCGCCGCCCGTGAGCGACTCCAGGCCGGCCTCGATCAGCTCGTCCAGGATGTCGGAGGCCGACATCCCGGAGATCGTCTCGAAGTGGTGGATCTCGGTCGCCGTGAACGCCTTCAGCGAGACGTTCGGCAGCGCCTTCTTCAGCTCGGACAGCGAGCGCGGGTAGTAGCGCCACGGCAGGTTCGGGTGCAGACCGTTGACGATGTGCAGCTCGGTGAGGTTGTCGTTCTCCATGGCCTTGGCCAGGCGGACGGCTTCCTCGATGCGCATCGTGTACGCGTCCTTCTCGCCCGGCTTGCGCTGGAACGAGCAGTACGCGCACGAGGCGGTGCACACGTTCGTCATGTTGAGGTGGCGGTTGACGTTGAAGTGGACGACGTCGCCGTTCTTGCGCGTGCGCACCTCGTGGGCGAGGCCACCGAGCCAGGCCAGGTCGTCCGACTCGTAGAGGGCGATGCCGTCCTCACGGGTCAGCCGCTCGCCGGAGCGGACCTTCTCCTCCAGCTCACGCTTGAGCCCAGCGTCCATGTACCGGTCGCCTCCTCTAGATGCCTCTACCTGTCCTGCACTGTCCTGCAAGCCCTGGCCAACCGTACTCTCAGGCTTCCTCGGGCAGTTCCCCGACCCGGTTCTCCCACTTCGTGGAGAGCACGATGGTGGTGCGGGTGCGCGAGACGCCCTTGGTGCCGGAGAGCCTGCGGATGATCTTCTCCAGGCCGTCCACGTCGTTGGCGCGCACCTTCAGCATGAAGGAGTCGTCGCCCGCGATGAACCAGCAGTCCTCGATCTCCGCGAGGTCGCGCAGCCGCCGCGCCACGTCCTCGTGGTCCGCGGCGTCGGACATGGAGAGCCCGATCAGCGCCGTGACGCCGAGGCCGAGCGAACGCGAGTCCACCGTCGCGCGGTAGCCGGTGATGACACCGGCCGTCTCCAGACGGTTGATGCGGTCGGTGACGCTGGGGCCGGAGAGGCCCACGAGACGGCCCAGCTCCGCGTACGAGGCACGACCGTTTTCCCGGAGTGCCTGGATGAGCTGCCTGTCCACCGTGTCCATTTACGTGGAGCCTTCCATTATTCGGCGATCCTGCAAGTTTACGTGTAGAATCTAAGGCACACAGGGTCAACGCCCTGCGAAATCTTTCATCAGATCAATGACGATCTTCAGGAGTGGTTCACCGTGTACACGATCGAGATGGCCTACGCACACATGCGACAGCTCCAGGAGCTGGCCAACCGATCCCGTGCCCACCAGCCCGCCGCGGCCCACCGCGTCGACAAGACCCGCAAGCCGCTGGGCCGCAAGAAGGCCTAGTCACCGCCGCTTGCCCCCCGGGGAGAACGGGACCCTCCCAGCTCCCCGTCCCAACGGCGGTACAGCCGGTGCGGCACCCCTGCCGCGTCCAGCACCCGCCCCGCGACGAAGTCCACCAGATCCTGGATGTGCGTCGCACCCGCGTAGAACGCCGGAGAGGCGGGCAGCACGACCGCGCCCGCCTCGTCCAGCGTCACCAGATGCTTCAGCGTCTGCCCGTTCAGCGGGGTCTCCCGCACCGCGACCACCAGCCGGCGCCGCTCCTTGAGCGTCACGCTCGCCACGCGCTGGAGCAGGTCCTTCGACAGCCCGAGCGCCACCCCCGCCACGCAAGCCGTGGAAGCGGGGACGATCAGCATCCCCTTGACGGGGTACGAGCCCGAGCTCGGGCCGGCCGCCAGGTCCCCGGCGCCCCAGTACCGCACGTCCGCGTCCCGCATGACACCGGGAAACGTCCCCGGTTTGCCGTCGGCGCCGCGCGCCAGCCACTCCGCGAGGTCCTCGCGCCAGTGCCCGTCGCGGAAAGCGATCCCGGTCTCGTCCAGCAGGGTGAGCCGCGAGGCCCGGCTGACCACCAGGTCGACACTCTCCCCCGCGTCGAGCAGCCCGCGGAGCACCGCCGCCGCGTACGGCGTCCCGGACGCCCCGGAAACCCCTACCACCCACGGGGTGCGCTTGCGCTCAGTCATACCTCCGAGACTATCCGGCCACCGCGGACGGGCACCCGCCAAGGGGTCCAGGCGTTGCAGAAGGATGGGACGGGCGGCTTCCGCCACCGCCGGCCGGGCGGTAGATCAGCTGGCGCTGCCGGGGTCCACCGGCAGGGCTGCGGTGTCGATGCTCAGCTTGCCCAGGGCCGTCTCCACCGTCACCAGCGGGCCGTACACGATCGTGTCCGTACCCCGGTAGCCACTCGGACTCGGGTTCCAGCGGGTGACCAGGTGGCCTTTCCGCGGGTCGAAGATCAAGTAGTTGGCGATGCCGCGGGCCGCGTACTGCTCGTCCTTGATCTCGTAGTCGTTGCGGACACTGCTCGGCGAGACCACCTCGATGGCCAGCTCGATCAGATCCGGCGGGTAGGTGCTGAGGTTGCGGGCTTCCTCCGCGGCCGGGATAACCGCCAGATCGGGGCAGAACTCGAACTCATCGGTGAACGGGAAGCTGACGTCGCTCACGCACTCCCAATTCGGCGCCAGCTGCGGCTCCAGCTGATTCCACACCAGTCGAATCGTCTTGGCGTGGAACGCCCGCACCGGACTCATCACGATGTTGCCCTCGACAATCTCCGTCCGGTAGCCCGGGAACATGTCCTCGAACCGGCTGAGCTGCGAGTGCAGGCGGTCGCTCTCCGAGACGGTCACGTCGGCCTCCCTCTCTCTGCACTCGATGGTAGGCCGCACGGTAGCTAGAAGGTCAGCCCTCGGGACACGAGATCGAGGAGGGCACACACGAAGAGGGCAATGCCGATGAAGCCGTTGACCGTGAAGAAGGCCCGGTTCAGCCGGGACAGGTCGTGCGGCGTCACGATGCTGTGCTCGTAGAAGAACGCGCAGACGACGATCAGCAGGCCCGCCCAGAAGAACATCCCCGCGTCCGTGGCGAGGGCGTACCAGACCAGCAGGGCCGTGGTCACGACGTGCGCGCCGCGGGCCCCCCACAGGGCGGCCGGGACGCCGAAGCGGGCCGGGACGGACTTGACGCCCTCGATGCGGTCCGCGGCCACGTCCTGGGAGCCGAAGATCAGGTCGAAGCCGCCGATCCACACGCCCACCGCGAGGCCCAGGACCACCGCGTCCCACGACCACTCACCGGTGACCGCCAGCCAGGCACCGACCGGGCCTATCGCCTGGGCCAGGCCCAGGATGGCGTGCGGGAAGTTCGTGAAGCGCTTGCCGTACGGGTACACCACCATCGGGATCACCGCGACGGGCGCCAGCGCCAGGCACAGCGGATTCAGCAGCGCCGCCGAGCCGAGGAAGACGGCGACCGCGATCCCGGCCCCGGTCCACGCCGAGCGGACGGACACCGCGCCGGTGACCAGCTCGCGGCCGGCCGTGCGCGGGTTGCGGGCGTCGATCTCGCGGTCGATGAGCCGGTTGGCGGCCATCGCGAAGGTGCGCAGCCCCACCATGCAGACGGTGATGAGCAGCAGCTTGACCCAGTGCACGTTCCGGTCGAGCTGGAACATGGCGGTGAGCGCGGCGATGTAGGCGAAGGGCAGCGCGAAGACCGAGTGCTCGATCATCACCAGCCGCAGGAAAGCTTTGACCTTGCCGGTGGCCTGCGGCGCGGGGCCGGATCCGGGCCCGAGGACGTCGTCGGCGGTGGTCATCATGCGAGGCTCCTGCGGAACTCTTCGAGGTGGGTCAGGAGCGGCGCCGTGCCGGCCGGGTCCAGGTCCAGGGTCACGGGCTCCGCGTCCTCGTCCTCGCCCTCGGGCGGGGTGACGTGCGCCGTGAAGGCGTAGCCGTCGGCGCCGGCCGGGCGGGCGTCGAGGCGCAGGACGGGGCCCGCCTCGACGGTGAACGCCTCGCCGGAGCCGAGGGCGGTCTGCAGCTGCTCCGCGAAGTGGTCCGCCTCGGCGTCCCGCAGGCCGGGCAGCTCGAAGCCGCCGCCCTCGCCGTCCTCGTCCTCCCACACCAGCGCCCAGACGTCGCCCGGGCCCGCGAACTCCTCGGGCGAGACGCCCGCCCGTTCGGCGGCCTGCCGGACGTCCGGGTGGGTGGGGTCGATCTTCGGGCGCTCGAGGGTCACGTAGGCCGTGAGGCTGCCGATGAACAGGCCCGGGCCCGTGACGGGGAGGGGGCTCACAGCCCGTACTCCTTCCAGCGGCGGTCCACGAGGGCGGCGGTGGCCGGGTCGGACTCGACCATGTCGGGCCAGCCGCCGTCGCGGGTGTAGCCCTCCTCGGGGAGCTTCTTGGTGGCGTCGATGCCCGCCTTGCCGCCCCAGAACTGCTGGTACGAGGCGTGGTCCAGGTGGTCCACCGGGCCCTCCACCACCGTCAGGTCGCGGGAGTAGTCCGTGTTGCCGAGGGCCCGCCAGGAGACCTCGTGCAGGTCGTGCACGTCGCAGTCGGCGTCGACCACGATGATCAGCTTGGTCAGCGACATCATGTGCGCGCCCCAGATGGCGTGCATGACCTTCTGCGCGTGCTTCGGGTACTTCTTGTCGATCGAGACGATCGCGCAGTTGTGGAAGCCGCCCGACTCCGGCAGGTGGTAGTCCACGATGTCCGGCACGATGATCTTCAGCAACGGCAGGAAGAAACGCTCCGTCGCGCGGCCCAGCGGGCCGTCCTCCGTCGGCGGCCGGCCGACGACGATCGACTGGAGCAGCGGACGCTTGCGCATCGTCACGCAGTCGATCTTCAGCGCGGGGAACGGTTCCTGCGGGGTGTAGAAGCCGGTGTGGTCACCGAAGGGGCCCTCGGGGAGCATCTCCCCCGGCTCCAGCCAGCCCTCGATGACGACCTCGGCGTTGGCCGGGACCTGGAGCGGGACCGTCTTGCAGTCGACCATCTCGATCCGCTTGCCCGCGACGAAGCCGGCGAAGAGGTACTCGTCGATGTCGCCCGGCAGCGGCGCGGTGGACGCGTACGTCACCGCGGGCGGGCAGCCGAAGGCGATCGCGACCGGCAGCCGCTCGCCGCGCTTGGCGGCGACCGCGTAGTGGTTGCGGCTGTCCTTGTGGATCTGCCAGTGCATGCCGATGGTGCGCTTGTCGTGGCGCTGGAGCCGGTAGAGGCCGAGGTTGCGGACGCCGGTCTCGGGGTGCTTGGTGTGGGTCAGGCCCAGGTTGAAGAAGGACCCGCCGTCCTTGGGCCAGGTGAAGAGGGCCGGCAGCTGGTCGAGGTCCACGTCGTCGCCGGTGAGGACGACCTCCTGGACGGGCGCGGAGTCGCCCTTCACCTTCTTCGGCGGCACGTGGACCATAGAGCCGAGCTTGCCGAAGGCCTCGCGGACCCCGATGAAGCCCTGGGGCAGTTCGGGCTTGAGCAGGCCGCCGATCTTCTCGCTGATCTCGCCGTACGACTTCAGGCCGAGGGCCTTCAGGAGGCGGCGGTCGGTGCCGAAGACGTTCATGGCCAGCGGCATCGCCGAGCCCTTGACGTTCTCGAAGAGGAGCGCCGGGCCCCCCGCCTTGTTCACTCTGTCGACGATCTCCCCGATTTCCAGATACGGGTCGACTTCGGCCTTGATGCGCTTGAGGTCGCCCTCCCGCTCCAGAGCCCGGAGCAGCGAGCGGAGATCGTCGTAAGCCATGGGGCTCAGTATCCGTCAACAACTACCCTGGGAGTGTCACCGGGGCCCGAAGCGGGCCCGCCGCCACTGCCCGGGAGTCGGTCCCACACCGTGCTGCGCTATCTGCCGTTCCTGCTGATCCTCGCGCTGACCATCTACGCCTTCATCGACTGCCTGAACACGCCGGAGGAGGAGGTCAAGCACCTCCCCAAGGTGGTCTGGGTGATCATCATCCTGCTCTTCTCGATCGTCGGCCCGGTGGTCTGGCTGTTCGCGGGCAAGAAGCGGTCCGCCGTGGGCGGCGGGCGCCCCGCGAGGACCCGGTGGGTGGCGCCGGACGACAATCCGGAGTTCCTGAGGTCCCTGCGCGAGGAGCGGGCCGACGACGAGGACAAGGGCACGGACAAGGACAAGAAGGACGGCGACCAGCCTTAGGTGTTACTGCGCCCAGGGCAGGACGCGGGTGCCCTCGGCGCCCGGGACGGAGGCGACCCCGTCGCAGCGCATGACCACGTACGCCTCGAAGCGCTCGGCGGCGTGGATGTGGCGGAGCACGTCGGCCGGCAGCACCAGGGTCTGGCCGGCGGAGACCTTCTCGGTGCGGCCGTCGCAGGTGACCTCCAGGGAGCCGGCGGTGAGCATCCAGACCTGTTCGCGGCTGACCGAGTGCTCGGGGCCGGTGATTCCGGCGGGCATGTCGACGTGCCAGGTGCTGAGCTCGGCGCTGCCGCGGCTGGGGGCGGCGAGTCCGGTCATGGTGGCGTTCGGGGTGACGGTGACGTGCTCGGGGGAAGAGGTGATCACGTGCAAGGCGGGTCCTCGTCTTCTCGGTCGAGTGAGTCAAGCTGCTTTACTTGCGATGAGTAAAGCAGATTGACTCGGCCGTGTCACCATATTTGTGTGACGAGAGAAGACACCGAGGGCATCGAGCTGGGCTTCCTGCTGGGGCTGGGCTTCCAACTGCTGCTGGGCGAGTTCACCCGGCGCGTGGCCGAGGCCGGGTACGCCGACCTGCGCCCCGTGCACGGCATGGCCTTCCAGGCCCTCAAGGGCGCCGGCGCCACCGGCACCGAGCTCGCCGAACGGCTCGGGGTGACCAAACAGGCCGCCGGACAGATCGTCGACGACCTGGAGAAGCGCGGCTACGTCCGCCGCGAGCCGCATCCCGAGGGCGGCCGCCGCAAGCTGGTGGTCCTCACCCCGGCGGCCACCGAGCACCTCGCCGTCGCGGGGCGGATCCTGCACGAGCTGGAGGCCGAGCTCGGCAGCAGCGTCGACCTCGGCGCACTGCGCGGGGAACTCGGGCGCCTGGTGCGCGTGCTCCACGGAGAAGGGGGCCTGCCGCCCCTGCGGCCCGTGTGGTGAGCTGCGGTCCTGGACAGGTGAGCTACGTCCTGGAGAAGGACGCGTAGGCCTCGCGCAGCTCCGCCCAGCGGGTGTCGTTCCAGGCGGACCAGTTCGCCGGGCGCCCGGCCAGAGCGGATTCCAGCAGTTCGAAGTGCTCGTGCCAGCCGGCGAGGCAGTCCAGGCGCTCGTCCTCCGGCCCGCCCCGCTCGTTCACGAACCGGATCACCGTCGAGTCGGTCCCGACCGCCTCCAGGTGGAAGCGGAGCCGCCCGTGCTCGGTGAGCGTGTACTCCGCGACCCGCTCCACGTCCCAGGCGGTGACCCTGCCGGTCGCCACCGTCCCGGTGTTCAGCCAGCGCAGCGTGACCGCCCCGCCGAGCCTGCGTTCCAGTACGTCCGCCGCGGCCAGCCAGCCGTGCAGCCCCTCCGGCGTGGTCAGGGCGGGCCAGAGCGTCTCGTAGGAGTACGGCAGGTGCAGCTCGAAGCGGAGCAGCCAGCGGTTCTCGCCGCGGCGCTCGCTGGTGGCATGGCTCACGAGAGACATGCCACCAGCGTCCCACTCCCTGCGGTCAGACGCCCGCGTAGGAGTGCTTGCCGCTCAGCAGGATGTTCACGCCGTAGTAGTTCCAGATCCAGCAGGCGAAGGCGAAGAGCGCGAGGTACGCGGCCTTGCGGCCCTTCCAGCCGGCGGTGGCGCGGGCGTGCAGGTAGGCGGCGTACGCGACCCAGGTCACGAAGGACCAGACCTCCTTGGGGTCCCAGCCCCAGTAGCGGCCCCAGGCGTCGCCCGCCCAGATCGCGCCCGCGATGATCGTGAAGGTCCACAGCGGGAAGACGGCCGCGTTGATGCGGTACGAGAACTTGTCGAGCGAGGCCGCGGAGGGCAGCCGCTCCATCACCGAGGAGCGGAACTTGCCGGGCTTGCGGCCGGCCTCCAGGTGACCCTCGTAGGAGTCCCGGAAGAGGTACAGGACCGCTCCGGCCGCGCCGAGGTAGAAGACGGCGCCGCAGAAGATCGCGGTGGAGACGTGGATCCACAGCCAGTACGAGTGCAGGGCCGGGACGAGCTGGTCGCTGTCGGTGTAGAGCCAGGTCACGGCGATGCCGAGGTCCAGCAGGACGGTGATGACCAGGATCAGGCCGAGCCAGCGCACGTTCTTCTTCAGGGCCAGCAGGACCAGGTACGCGCCGACGGCCACCGTGGAGAAGGTGATCGAGAACTCGTACATGTTGCCCCAGGGGGCCCGCTGTACGGACATCGCGCGGGCGACGACGCCGGCCGCCTCGATGAGGAAGGCGAGCGCGGTCAGCGAGACCGCGATCCGCCCGTACAGGTCGCCCTGCACGGTGCCGCCCGCGGCGCCGGGGCCGTCCGGTACGTCGCGGGTGCCGGCGGCGGAGCGGGTGGTGACCTTCGGCCGGTCGAGGACGGCGGTGGCGCCGTTCTTGCCCTTCACCTGGACGGCGGGGCCGGCCGTGGCGTCCTGGGCAGCGGCGCCCTTGGCGCCGGTCAGGGCCGCGGCCGTACGGGCCACCTTGCTGCGGCTGCCGAAGGTCCACTCGGCGATGTGCGCGAGGAAGGCGAGCGTGTAGACCGCCATCGACGAATAGATCAGGTAGTTGCTGATCTCAGCCAGATTCTCGTTGGCTGCGGCTGCGAGCGGCGTCATCCGCGCTCTCCTTCAGGGGTTTCTTCGACACGTGGTTCGACAAGTGCGGTCGGCGCGCTCGGCGCCTGCTGGTGCAGCGTGCCCGCGAGCTCCGAAAGCTCCTGCGGGAGCCTGGCGGACTCGCTGCGGCCGAGGCCCGCCATCTCGACGACGGTCACGCCGTCCTCGCCGCGCACCGCGCGGATCCAGATCCGGCGGCGCTGGATGAACAGCGATCCGGCCAGGCCCGCGATGGCGGCGATCGCGCCCGCCAGGGCGAGGCCGCTGCCGGGCTGGTGGGTGACGGAGAAGGTGGCCCACCGCTCGATGCCCTCGAACTTCACGGTGCCCGCGCCGTTCGGCAGGGTCATCGTGTCGCCCATCTGCAGCTTCTGCTTGAACAGCTCGCCCGTCTCGTCCTTGAAGGACTCCATCTTGGTCGTGTCCAGCTGGTACACGTTCTGCGGCAGGCCCGAGTCCACGCCGAGGCTGCCGTGCCAGGCGTTGAGCATGAGCCGCGGCTGGAGCAGGGCCGGGAACTGCGAGAACATCGTGCGCTGGCCATCGCCGGCGAACGTCGGCACGAAGACGGCGTTGAAGCCGAGCTGCTCCTTCTTGCCGTCCTTGTCCTTGTAGCCGTCGGTGACCTTGACGGCTCCGGTCGAGGTGAGGTTGGAGTCCTGCGGGAGCATCGGCACGGCGTCCTTGTAGATCACCTTGCCGGTGGGGTCGGTCACCGAGAGGACCGGCGCGTAGCCGTGGCCGAGCAGGTAGACCTTGGAGCCGTCGACCTCCAGGGGCTTGTTGACCTGGATCTCGCGCTTCTGCGGCGTGCCGTCGGCGCCGTCGCTGTAGGTCACGTACGCCTTGAAGTCCCGCGGGGTGCCCTTCTGCGGGCCGGTCATCTCGTACGTCGCGTCGAACTTGTCCAGCGTGAAGCTGAA
The DNA here is from genome assembly GCF_055571215.1 of Streptomyces sp. NPDC030995. Taxonomy (NCBI): domain Bacteria; kingdom Bacillati; phylum Actinomycetota; class Actinomycetes; order Kitasatosporales; family Streptomycetaceae; genus Streptomyces; species Streptomyces sp. NPDC030995. The sequence continues at coordinate 57,180 of NZ_JBVIFS010000016.1, read as the reverse complement.
CGGCGGCAGGTCGTCGGGGTCGAAGAGGGCGCCGGACTTGAAGTCGTCGTACTGCGTCAGCGTGTTCGAGAAGCCGTTGCCGCGCAGGACCAGCTTGCCGCCCTCGGACTTGAAGTACTGGCCCCAGGCGAAGGCCACCAGCATCACGATGAGCGAGACGTGGAAGATCAGGTTCCCGGCCTCGCGGAGGTAGCCCTTCTCCGCCGCGACGTGGTCCCGGCCGCTCTCGGTGCGGAAGCGGTTCCCGCCGAGCAGTGCCTTCGCGTACGAGAGGACCTCGTCCGGGGTCTTCTCGGTGCGCCAGGTGGTGTGGGCGGGAAGCCGGTCCAGCCGCTTGGGGGCGCCCGGCGGGCGGCCGCGGAGCTGGCCGACGAACTGCCAGGAGCGCGGCACGATGCAGCCGATCAGCGAGATGAACAGCAGCAGGTAGATCGCGGAGAACCACACCGAGCTGTAGACGTCGAAGAGCTGGAGCTTCTCGGCGAGGGTCGCCCAGGACGGGTTGTCCCTCTTCCAGAGGGCGACCTTCATCGCGTCGACGGACGTCTGCGGGATGAGGGAGCCGGGGATGGCGGCCAGGGACAGCAGGAAGAGCAGGATCAGCGCCACCCGCATGGAGGTGAGCTGGCGCCAGAACCAGCGGATCCAGCCGATCACGCCGATGCCGACGGGAGCGCTGTCCTCCACGGGGGCCGTGGAGAGCTGGGCTCCGGCCGCGGCCTCGGTCAGGTCCGCCGCCGCGGGCTCGGTGCCGGGATCGGTGCCGGGATCGGTGCCGGGATCGGTGCCGGGCGCCGGCTCGGGCGACGCCTCGGTGGGCGCCTTGTCAGTCGTACTCATGTCCGTGTAGTCCTCAGATCCCCACCGTGAAGCCTTGGGTCCAGCTCTGCATGTCGCTGACGATGCTGTCCCACAATCCTGTGACGAGCAGCAGTCCGGTGAGGACCAGCATGCCGCCACCGATGCGCATGACCCACGCATAGTGCTTCTTCACCCAGCCGAATGCCCCGAGTGCCTTGCGGAAGGCGATCGCGGCGAGGATGAAGGGCAGGCCGAGGCCGAGGCAGTAGGCGACGGTCAGCAGCGCCCCGCGGCCCGCGCTCGCCTGGTCGATGGAGAGGGTGTTGACGGCGGCGAGGGTCGGGCCCATGCAGGGGGTCCAGCCGACGCCGAAGAGCACGCCGAGCACGGGCGCGCCGAGGAGCCCCGCCGTGGGCTTCTTGTGGAAGCGGAACTCCCGCATCGTCAGCCCCGGGATCGCCCCCATGAAGAAGAGGCCGAGGACGATCACCAGGGCGCCGAGCACCCGGGAGATGATCGCCTTGTTGTCCTGGAGGCTCGCGCCGAAGTAGCCGAAGAGGGCTCCGGTGGAGACGAAGACGGCGGTGAAGCCCGCGATGAACAGGCTCGCGCCGGCGAGCATCCGCCCGCGCCGGGCCTCGGCGAGGTCGGCGCCGCTGACGCCGGTCACGTAGGAGAGGTAGCCGGGGACGAGCGGGAGCACGCAGGGCGAGAAGAAGGAGACCAGCCCGGCGAGGACCGAGATGGGCAGGGCGAGCAGCAGGGCGCCGTTGAGGACCGTGGTGTTCACGCCGGTCGGCTCACTTCTCCGCGAGGATCGGGTCGATCATGGAGCGCAGCGTCTCGTCGTCGATCGCGACCAGGGCGCGGGCGGCGATCCTGCCCTCCTTGTCGAGGACGATCGTGGAGGGGATGGCCTGCGGGTTGAGCGTGCCCTTGGGGAAGCGGAGCATCAGCTTGCCGTCGGGGTCGTAGAAGCTCGGGTAGGTGATCCCGAAGTCCGACTCGAAGGCGGCCGCGTTCTGCTTGCTGTTGTCGCGGGTGTTGATGCCGACGAAGGCCACGTCCTTGGCGCCGTCGCCGAGGTCCTTGGCGACCTTCGCGAAGTACGGGGCCTCCTGGCGGCACGGCGGGCACCAGGAGCCCCACACGTTCAGGACGACGACCTTGCCCTTGAAGGTGGTGGTGTCGAGGGTCTTGCCGTCGACGGTTTCGCCGTCGAGCTTGGGGGCCTCGGCGCGCTCGCCCTGGGCGACGCGGGAGATGCCGGTCGCGCCCGTGACGTAGTTGCCGCCGGAGCTGCCCTTCGGTTTGCTGCCGCTGTCCGCGTCGCTGCACGCCGTCAGGGTCAGGGCGCTCGCGAGGGTCACCGCGGTCAGCATGAGGGCGCGGCCGCTGGTCGAGCGGCGGCTACTTCGACGGACACAGGCGCGGCTAAGGCTCATGTGAAAAGTTTCGCATGAGCAATTCGCGGATCTACCGCGCCCCCCGCAGGGTTGCCTCCGCCCTGGTCAGGCGGCAGGTCAGGCCGAGGTCGTGTACGCGCTCCAGCCCCCGGCCGGCGACTGGCCCGGGCCGAGACCGCGGAGCTTGGCGAGCACCTTGGGGTCCTGGACGTCCAGCCAGTCGGCGAACTGCCGGAAGGATACGAGCCGTACGTCCCTTTTGTCCGCCATGCCCTTGAGGGCTTCCTCGACGGCGTCCATGTAGATGCCGCCGTTCCACTCCTCGAAGTGGTTGCCGATGAAGAGCGGCGCGCGGTTGGTCTCGTAGGCCCGCCGGAAGCCGCCGAGGTAGGTGGCGGTGGCCTGGGTGCGCCAGCCGGGGTAGTTGGCGGGCACGCCCCTCGTGGTGCTCTTCGACTGGTTGGCGAGGATGTTGTAGTCCATCGACAGCACCTCGAAGGAGTGCCCGGGGAAGGGCAGGGACTGGAGCGGCAGGTCCCAGAGGCCCGCCTTCTTCACCGGCCAGACCTGGAGGCCGCCGGGCGAGCTGGAGTCGTAGCGCCAGCCCAGCTTCCGGGCGGTGGCGAGCAGGTTGTCCTGGCCGAGGAGGCAGGGGGTGCGGGCGCCGGCCAGTTCCTTGCGGTAGTCGAAGGGCAGGGCTTCGAGGTCGGTGAAACCGGTGTGGGTGCGCCAGTTGGTGACGAACGACACGGCCTGGTCGATCTCGCTCTGCCAGTCGGCCGGGCTCCACCTGCCGACGGAGCCGGAGCCCGCGCAGAAGTGGCCGTTGAAGTGGGTGCCTATCTCGTGCCCGTCGAGCCAGGCCTCACGGACGTACTTCAGGGTGGAGCGGATGTTCTCGTCCTTGAGGTAGCCGATGTCCGAGGCCCCGACGGGGTTGTTCGGCGGCTGATAGAGACCGCGCTTCGACTCGGGCAGGAGGTAGATGCCGGAGAGGAAGAAGGTCATGGCCGCGCCGTGGTCCTTGGCGAGCTTGAGGAAGCGCGGGAAGAGGCCGTTGCCGATCTCCCCCGCGCCGTCCCAGCTGAAGACGACGAACTGCGGCGGGGTCTCGCCCGGCTGGAGGGGCACGGGCTTGGCCGGCTGGTTCGGCTGCGGGCCGGTGTCTGCGGTGGAACCGTCACCGATGGGCCTGGCCGCGGGCTTCCCGCCGGGCTTGGGGTTCTTCACGGGTCCGGGGGCGCCGGGACCGGACTTGTCCGGTGAGCCGCAGCCCGCGATTCCCACCGCGGCGGCAGCCCCAAGTCCCAGTCCCAGCATCGCCCTCCGACTGAGTCCACTGAAGTCGCGCATGTCACCGTCCCCACTGTCGTTACGCGATCCGACCCAAAGTCCATATAAACGGACAAGTTGACCGGACATGCGTGCTGACACGGTGATTCCCGCGCATCTTGTATTTAATTAGGCAGGGACGTAACGGCCCGTAACAGTCCGTGGATCAACGGCCCGTCAGGCGCCGAACGCCTTGGACGCGCCCTTCACCGGCTTCGCCCCGGCCAGCAGGTGCGCCGGGACCAGGTCCCGGGCCGGCTCGCTGTAGCCCACCGACACCAGCTTGTCGCCCTGGAACGTGAAGGACGTCAGCGAAGCCAGCGTGCACTGGCGGCGGCGCGGGTCGTGCCACAGCCGGCGCTTCTCCGCGAAGCTGCGCACGATCCAGATCGGCAGCTGGTGGCTGACCGCCACCGCCTCACGGCCGCGGGCCGCGTCGCGCGCCGCCTCCAGCGCGCCCATCATCCGGACCACCTGCTCCACGTACGGCTCGCCCCAGGACGGCTTGAACGGGTTCGTCAGGTGCTTCCAGTTGGCGGGCTTGCGCAGCGCGCCGTCGCCGACGCCGAAGGTCTTGCCCTCGAAGACGTTCTCCGCCTCCAGCAGCCGCGCGTCCGTCGCCAGGTCGAGGCCGTGCACCTTGGCGATCGGCTCCGCCGTCTCCTGCGCCCGCTCCAGCGGGGAGGACACCACGTAGGCGATGTCCCGGCCCTTCAGGTGCTCGGCGACCCGGTCCGCCATCTGGCGGCCCAGCTCGGACAGGTGGTAGCCCTCGCGGCGCCCGTACAGGACCCCGTCCGGGTTGTGCACCTCGCCGTGGCGCACCAGGTGCACGACGGTGAGTTCGGGGGTTTCGCTGCTGGTCATGCGGTGGCCTCCGCGGCGGCTCGGGCGGCGGCCGGCAGTGCCGCCGCGATGCGCTCGATCGCCTTCTCGTCGTGGGCGGTGGAGACGAACCAGGACTCGAAGGCGGACGGCGGCAGGTAGACGCCCTGCGCCAGCATCGAGTGGAAGAAGCCGTTGAAGCGGAAGCTCTCCTGCTTCTTGGCGTCGTCGTAGTTCCTGACCTCGTCCTCGGTGAAGAAGACGGAGAACATGTTGGACGCGGTCTGCAGCCGGTGCGCCACGCCCTCCTTGCTCAGCGCCGCCGTCACCAGCCCCTGGATCTCCTTCGACACCGCGTCGACCTTGTCGTACGCGGCTTCGTCCAGCAGGCGCAGCTGCGCGAGACCGGCGGCGGTGGCGACCGGGTTACCGGAGAGGGTGCCGGCCTGGTAGACGGGCCCGGCGGGGGCCAGGTGACCCATCACGTCGGCCCGGCCGCCGAAGGCCGCGGCCGGGAAGCCGCCGCCCATGACCTTGCCGAAGGTCATCAGGTCGGGCTTGACCCCGTCGACGCCGTACCAGCCGGCGCGCGAGGTGCGGAAGCCGGTCATGACCTCGTCGGAGACGTAGAGGGCGCCGTTCTCCCGGCAGATGTCCGCCAGTCCCTGGTTGAACCCGGGGGCCGGGGGCACCACGCCCATGTTGCCGGGCGCGGCCTCGGTGATCACACAGGCGATCTCGCCGGGGTGCGCGGCGAAGGCCGCCCGTACCGCCTCGATGTCGTTGTAGGGGAGCACGATCGTGTCGCCGGCCTGCGCGCCCGTCACACCGGGGGTGTCCGGCAGCGCGAAGGTCGCGAGCCCGGAACCGGCGGCGGCCAGCAGCGCGTCCACGTGACCGTGGTAGCAGCCGGCGAACTTCACGATCTTGGCGCGGCCGGTGAAACCGCGCGCCAGGCGGATCGCCGACATGGTGGCCTCGGTCCCGGAGGAGACCAGCCGCACCTGCTCGACGGGTGTGACGCGCGCGACGATCTCCTCGCCGAGCGCCACCTCGCCCTCGCCGGGCGTGCCGAAGGAGGTACCGCGGGCGACGGCCGCCTGGACGGCCGCGATCACCTCGGGGTGGGAGTGGCCGAGGATCATCGGGCCCCACGAGCACACGAGGTCGACGTACTCGCGACCGTCGGCGTCGGTGAGGTACGGACCGGTCCCGGACACCATGAACCGGGGCGTACCGCCCACGGCGCGGAAGGCGCGCACGGGAGAGTTCACGCCGCCGGGGGTCACGAGGGAGGCGCGCTCGAAGAGCGTCTGCGAAACTGGGGCTTCATACGGGTACGGGTAGCTCACACCAGCCATGGTCTCAGAGGCCGCGACAGACTTGCGGGCGGGCGTTTCACCGCGTCGCCGCGGGGGAGGTCACTGCCATGATGATCAGGCTGCGTGGCGGGGGCCACGGGGCCGGGGCAAGCAAGACCAGTCGGGTGGAGATATGCAACGCGGTGGTGGACCGGGCGAGGGTACGGACGGCCTCGATCCGCAGCGCGCCCGCGAATCCCGCGAGGCCCGCAGCCGGGGCAAGCACCGACGCCGTTCCACGGAGGCGGCCGACGCCGTCCCGGTGCCCACGACACCGGCGGACGACCTCCCCAGGGGCCGCGGCATGGGAGTGACGTACAAGTATTTCGGCGCCCCGGACGGCGCCACGGCGGCCCGGGTCCCGGTCACGATGCGCCCGGAGGAGCTCGGCGGCGACGAGCTCGGCATGGGCGGCCTCTTCACCAAGATCAAGCCGGAGACGATGGCCGCGATGGTCCTCACCGGCATCGAGGGCATACCGCTCCACCAGGTGCCCCCGCTGGAACTGGTCGTCCTCCACCCCGACTACGCGGTGGTCAAGCTCCCGATGACGGTGGTCGACCCGCTGCGCGGCATCGGCGAGGAATCGGTGGGCGCGGCGGCATTCATCTGGTCCACGGTCCCGGACCGCGGCGGCCCGCGCGACGCCTTCAACGTCTACCAGCTGCTCCACGAGTGGCAGGACTTCTCACACCGCCTCCACGAGGCGGGCCACCAGCCGTACTGCCTGGTCTGGCCCTGACCCGGCCACCCGGTGGGTACCGGCGGCTCGACGGCGCCTGCCGAGCCGTGGCGAAACAGGTGGCCGGACCGGTCAGGAATGGAGAAGCCTCGGCGGCCGGGCCGCGCCTAGCGTGAGGGCCATGACATCCATCGCATCCGTCACCCTCGACGTGGCCGACCCCACGGCCGCCGACCGCTTCCACACCGCCGCCTTCGGACTGGACACGCAGATACAGCTGCGGGCCTCGGAGGCACCCAGCACCGGCTTCCGCGGGTTCGTGCTGGCGCTCACGGTGGCCCAGCCGGCCGACGTCGACAGCCTCGTCGGCTCCGCCCTCGACGCCGGCGCCACGCCGCTGAAGCCCGCCTCGAAGTCGCTCTGGGGCTACGGCGGTGTCGTACGGGCCCCGGACGGAACGATCTGGAAGATCGCGACCTCCGCGAAGAAGGACTCCGGCCCCGCCACCCGGCGGGTCGACGACATCGTGCTCCTGCTGGGGGTCGCGGACATGGCCGCGAGCAAGCGGTTCTACGTCGGCCAGGGCCTCGCCGTGGCGAAGAGCTTCGGCCCCAAGTACGTCGAGTTCGCCGCCGGGTCGAGTCCCGTCAAGCTGGCGCTGTACAAGCGTCGCGCCCTTGCCAAGGACGTCGGCGTCTCCCCCGACGGCACCGGATCGCACCGCATCGTGATCGGCGGCGCCGGCGAACCGTTCACCGACCCGGACGGTTTCGCCTGGGCTCAGAAGTAGCGCCCCTCCAGCCCCGCCGGCGCTTGAGGCGCGGGGCCCGGGGCGGAGCCCCGCTCTTTCAGCCTCGCCGCCCCTCCAGCCCCGCCGGCGCTTGAGGCGCGGGGCCCGGGGCGGAGCCCCGCTCTTTCAGCCTCGCCGGCGTTTGAGGCGCGGGGGTCCGGGGGGCAGCGCCCCCGGCAGCGGCGCCGCACCGACACGCCCGCGCCGCCACACCCCCGCCCAACCCCCGGGCAGAGAACTGTCAGGCCGTCGTCAGGACGATCCGGCCCCGCGTACCCGGAGTCGCGAGCCGCTCGTGGGCCTTCGACGCGTCCGCCAGCGAGAAGGTGTCCGCGACCCGGAGCGTGAGCTCGCCCGCGTCGACCAGGGACACCAGCCGGGCCAGGTGCGCCCCGTCCGGCGCGACCTCCTGCTCCTCGACCCGGATCCCGCGCTCCGCCGCCGGGGCGTGGTTCGGGATCAGCCCGACGTAGACCCCGCCGTCCCGTACGAAGCCCAGCGCGGGCTCCCCCAGCACCGCCGCGTCCAGGACCCCGTCCACCGGCCCGGCCGGAGCCGCGCCGCGCGGGACGAAGGCGGCCGCGCCCAGCGAGCGTACGAAGTCCTCGTCGGCCGCGCCCGCCAGGGCCGTCACCACCAGGCCGGCCCGCGCCGCGAGCTGGACCGCGAGGCCGCCGACCACGCCCGCGGCTCCGGTGACCAGCACCGAGGAGCCGGGGGCGAGGCCCAGCTGCTCCACGGCGCGGGCGGCCGTGAGCCCGCTCAGCGGCAGCGCCGCCGCGGCCACGTCGTCCACGGTGGAGGGCGCGGCGGCGATGGCGGTGGCGTCGAGGACCACGTACTGCGCGTGCGAGCCGGCCGGCTTCACCGCCCCGTAGTGCAGCCCGACGACCTGCTGCCCGGCGGCCCAGCCGGCCACCTCCGCGCCGACCGCGTCGATCTCCCCCGCCACGTCCCAGCCGAGGCCGAGCCGCTGGCCGGCCCCGCCGAAGATGCCCGCGCGGACCGCGCCGTCCACCGGGTTGACCCCGGCGGCGCGGACCCGGACGCGGACCTGGCCCGCCGCCGGCCGGGGCACCGGCACCCGGGCCAGCTCGACCCGCTCCGGGCCGCCGAACTCCGTCACCACTGCCGCCAGCATCGTCTGCTCGCCCTGCACGCCCTGCTCGCCCTGCACGCTCATGTCACTGTCTCCCGTTGTCAGTTGCCGTGTTTCCGCGTTCCTGATGAGCACTAACCTAGGGAGAGCTACTATCTTTTCGTAAGTACGCACTTCGGAGTGCGTACCCCACCCGGAGGTAGGCACCGATGGCCACCAGCACCGCCGCAGCCCGCCGCGAGGACGCCCGCGCCGCCTACGACGCCTTCCTCAAGGAGTGCCCCACCAGCCAGCTCCTGGCCCGGATCAGCGACAAGTGGGTCGGCCTCATCGTCAGCGCCCTCGGCCAGGCCGAGGACCGCACCATGCGCTACAGCGACCTCGGCCGCCGGATCCCCGGCGTCAGCCAGAAGATGCTCACCCAGACCCTGCGCTCGCTCGAACGCGACGGCCTCGTCACCCGCACCGTCACCCCCACCGTCCCCGTCCGCGTCGACTACCGGCTCACCGACCTCGGCAGCAGCCTCGGCTGCCTCCTGTCCTCCGTGAAGCTCTGGGCCGAGAACCACTTCGACGAGGTCAGCGCCCACCGCCAGAGCTACGACGAGACCACCGAGGCCCCGTAGCCGCGACCTTTAAACCCTGGGCGGACACCGCCCCGGCAATGGCATGCTGACAGGGTGAACGGACCCGGCATTCAGCTCACCCTCGCCCCCGAACTGCGCCTCTTCGCCCCGCCCAGCCGGCGCGCCGAGCGCGTACCGACCGTGACCGACGGCGCCTCCAGCCTCGGCCACGTCGTCGAGTCGGCCGGCGTCCCGCTCACCGAAGTCGGCCGCCTCCTCGTCGACGGCCACGAGGTACCCGTCTCGTACGTGCCCCAAGACGGCCAGAACGTCGAGGTGTTCGGGGTCGAGCGCCCCCAACAGGTCACCGGAGCCCCGCTCCGCTTCCTCCTCGACGTCCACCTCGGCACCCTCGCCCGCCGCCTGCGCCTGCTCGGCGTCGACGCCGCCTACGAGAACGAGGACATCGGCGACCCCGCCCTCGCCACCCGCTCCGCCGCCGAGCAGCGCGTCCTGCTCTCCCGCGACCGCGGCCTGCTGCGCCGCCGCGAGCTCTTCGCCGGCGCGTACGTCTACAGCGACAACCCCGACGAGCAACTGCGCGACGTCCTCAGCCGGTTCGCGCCGACCCTCGCGCCCTGGACCCGCTGCACCGCGTGCAACGGGCCGCTCCACGAAGCCGACAAGGAGAGCGTCGGCGACCGCCTGGAACACGGCACGCACCGCTCCTACGACGTGTTCGCCCAGTGCGCCGCATGCGAGCGCGTCTACTGGCGCGGGGCCCACCACGCCCGCCTGGAGCGGATCGTGGACGAGGCCGTCATGGAGTTCGGCACGGCCTGAGCCACGGGAACGGCCTGAGCCTCAGAAGGCGTAGGCGTCGCCCGTGTCCAGCGCCAGCACCACGTGCTCGTTGTTCTCGTGGTGGCGGTCCGTCGCACCGCCGTTCCACCACGTGTCGACGCGCACCACCACCTCCGGCGCCCACTCCCGCAGCTCCAGCACCATCCCGATGTGCCGGCCCCGCCCGTGCAGCGGCAGCGGCCCCGTCTCGCACACCACCTCGCGCAGACCCGCCCGCGCACAGCCCTCCGCCAACTGCTGGCGGTCCGCGAGCTCGGCCGACAGCCGCACCCGCACCGTCGCGTTCGGCAGCGCGGCCGGCCCGTCGTTCTCCGGGACCATCCAGATCCGCAGCTGCGACCCGGCCAGGGCCACCCGTCCGTGGTACGCCACATCGGCCTCCGGTCCGGCCGTCTCCCACGCCGACCCCCCGGCCGACGGCGACCCCCACGCGGGCGCACCCGCGCCGAGCGCCAGCACTCCCGCCACCACCACACCACGTACGGCACCACGGCGCACCGACACCACCTCCTCGCGCGGACGCTAGCCACCGGCGCCCCCGACCGGTCGGACCATCACACGAACGAGGGCGCGCCCCACCCCCATCTGCCGGGACGGCCGCGATCACGCACGCACCGCGCGGCCGCTGACCCCCGCCTATGCTGGCGGGTAATCGCCCGTACGAACGACCCACGAACGACCGAGGAGCCCCGCACATGAGCACGGCACCGGCCACCAAAACCGCCGTCGTCACCGGAGCGAGCAGCGGCATCGGCGCCGCCACCGCCCGACAGCTCGCCGCGGCCGGCTACCACGTCGTCCTCACCGCCCGCCGCAAGGACCGCATCGAGGCCCTCGCCGCCGAGATCACCGGCGCCGGCCACTCCGCGGCCGCCCACGCCCTCGACGTCACCGACCGCCCCGCCGTCGACGCCTTCGCGGCCTCCCTGGACCGCTGTGACGTCCTGATCAACAACGCCGGCGGCGCCATCGGAGCCGAACCCGTCGCCACCGGCGACCCCGCCGACTGGCGCACGATGTACGAGGTCAACGTCATCGGCACCCTCAACGTCACCCAGGCCCTGCTCCCCGCCCTCACCGCCTCCGGCGACGGCACCGTCGTGGTCCTCTCCTCCACCGCGGGCCACTCCACGTACGAGGGCGGCGCGGGCTACGTCGCCGCCAAGAACGGCGCCCGCGTCCTCGCCGAAACCCTCCGCCTGGAGATCGTCGGCCAGCCCGTACGCGTCATCGAGATCGCCCCGGGCATGGTCAAGACCGAGGAGTTCGCGACCACCCGCTTCCGCGGCGACACCGAGAAGGCCGAAAAGGTCTACGCGGGCGTCGCGGACCCCCTCTCCGCCGACGACGTGGCCGACACCATCACCTGGGCGGTGACCCGCCCCAGCCACGTCAACATCGACCTCCTGGTGGTCCGCCCCCGCGCCCAGGCCTCGAACACCAAGGTCCACCGCGAGCTCTGAGCCCACGGCTCAGTCGGCGAGCTCCCCGGTCGCCTCCAACAGCTGCGGCCGGCTGCAGTTGCAGGCCGCCACCTCGACAGGACCGGCGGTACCGGCGGCCGGGAGCTCGATCACGGCCGTCAGGCTCATCTTCACGTCCGTACGGCGCCACTTCTTGCCCTCGGCGTCCAGCAATATGCTCTGGTCGGAGGAGTCGGTGAACGTGAACGAGACCGTCTCCCTCTTGCCCTCCGCGTGCTCCGTGCGCAGAAGCGGGCAGGCGACCAGCGACCCGCCGTTGTCCAGCTTCAGCACGGGCAGCTGCGGACCGGTCGGCTCGTGCGTGAACGTGAACTCGAGCAGCCCCTTGAGCTTCGGCCTGTCCTCCTTCGCGTTCAGCTCCTTGACCACCTCGTCGGTCAGGGGGCCCGGCGCGAACTCCGCGCTCTTCGGCTCCCCGTCCGGTGTCGTGAAGCTCAGGTACTCCGCGAACCGGCCGCACACGCCCCGGTCCGCCTCCGCGGTCGGCGACAGCACGGCCGCCCCCGCCGCGTCACGGCTGACCGCCGCCACCGGAGCCTTCCGCAGCTTCACCCGCACTCCCGCGAACGGCCGGACGTCCCCGGTGTCCAGCGGCACCGGCGCCGCCATGGGCACCCACGTCTCCACCGCCGCCCGCCACTCCCCGCCCGGCGCCTCCTGCACGAAGTAGTGCACCGCCGTGGCCTGACCGTCCTCCCGCCCGTTCGCCTTGCTGAACACGGCGAACGACCTCGGGTACGACGGCTGGTCCCGCTCCGCGGGAATCGCGAACGCCGGATTCACCAGCCCGGCCACGACGACGCTGTGGTCCCCCTTCGCCTTGCGCAGGTCGCTGTCCGCCTTCCGCTCGGCCATCAGCGGACCGGTCGTCACCTGGGCGATGCCCTCGGCGTCCTTCCCGTCCGCGGAGCTGCGGCGCTCCCACTCGTACCGGCTGAAGACCTTCTCGGCCTCCGCCTGCGTGATCACCAGTGGCGGCGGCGGCGCCACCGACGGCTTCGCCGCCGCACCGGCCGCACCGGCCGCCCCGCCGTCCCCGCCACCACACCCGGCGACCACGGCCACCACGCCGACCACGGCCGCCCCGACGGCCACCTTCCTGACCCAACCCACCAGAAGCCCCCCTGGACACGCTCACAAGGAAGACCCCCTCCCCCATGGCTGACCAGGACCTTAACGCCCCCGCGATCAGCTCGCGGCGGCAGGGCTAGGCCGTCTCTTTCGGATCTTGTCGGCCGAGCCCGCGGCGTCTGGTGCCGTGCATGGCAAGGCGGAGGGGCGTGCCGCGTACTGGACGTACTCGGGCGCCCCGACAACGCCGCCAGGTGCGGTGCCAGGCGTCGCGGGCCCGACAAGATCCGAAAGAGACGGCCTAGACGAGCCCGGCGCTCCTCAGGTGCGGCATGAGAGCGGCGGGCTTCAGCCCCGCGGCCCTGGCCGCACCCAGCGCCCTCTCCAGATCCGCCGCCAGCGTCGGCGTGAAGTGCAGCAGCACGATGTCCCCGGCCTTCAGCTGCGGCGTGGCCGGCGTCTCCCCCCAGGTGGTGAAGTCATGCGTCCACGTCACCAAGGCCTTCACCCCACACGCCTTGGCCGCCACCCTCACCTCGTCGTTCACGGCCCCGTACGGCGGCCGCAGCAGCTTCGGCGCGCGCCCGAACGTGGCCTCGATCCGCTCCCCGGCCCCGCACACCTCGGCGTCCTTGCCGACGGCGTCGAGCGTCGTGAGATCCGGGTGGTTGACGGTGTGGTTCTCCACACCGGCCCGCCCCTCCTCCGTGAGCCGGGTGAAGTACGCGGTGTCGTACGAGGTCGCCCCCGGCAGCAGGAACAGCGAGACCGGCACCCGCTTCTCCAACAGGATCCGGGCCGCCTCCGGATCGTGGTTCCACCCGTCGTCGATCGTGATGAAGACGACCTTCTCCTGAGTCGGCACATGCGCCACGACGGGCGGCAACCCCACCCCCGCCTGCGCGGACCCGACGACCCCGAGGGCGAGCGACAACGACGCGAGCGCGGCAACAACCACGCGGGATCTCCACATGCCGCCACCCTGGTCTAGACCAACTCTACGGTCAACCCCCGCGCTTGAAGCGGAAGTTGCACTCAGACGCACCTCGGGGCCCGTATGGGTGAATGCACACGGAATGTCGGCTGCCACAGCTACGCTCCGGGAGGGTGAGCCACGAAAAGGAGGAAGCTATGGCCGTGATACAGCACGAGACCACGATCGCGGAGGCCGCGGATCGTCTCTCCAAGGAGCTTCCCGGGCACCGAGTGGAAATTCTCCAGGGAAGGCTCACCGTGACTCCACCCGCCGACGGGCGACACGCCCGGACCCTGACCCGGCTCACCGTCGCCTTCCACGAGGCGGGGGCCGAGAAGGCGGGCCTGGAATTCCTCCAGGGCATCGGCATCTGGCTGCCCACCGGCGAGGACGACTACGCCGTCCCGGACTTCGCCCTCGTCGAGGCGGACTTCCTGGACCACAAGGCCGCCAAGAACTGCTACCGGCACGACGTCTTCCGCATGATCCTGGAGGTCACTTCCTCGAACTGGGCGGACGACACCGGCACCAAAGTGGAGAGTTACGCCCAGGCTGACGTACCCGTCTACGTCATCGCCGACCGGCACCACGACGAAGTCGTGATCTATACGGATCCTCGCGGCACGTCCTACCGCTTGCGCAGAACCTTCAAGCGCGGCACGAAACTCACCCTTCCCGACTACCTCGGAGTGACCGTCGAGTTGTCGGTGGACATGCTGCTCGACTGACCGATCCACATGGAGGAGCCCGGACCGATCACGATCGGTCCGGGCTCCTCCACTCCCCCCACCACTGCGCCCGGGCATCAGCCCTTCACGCAGATGACCTGCTTCAGCTTCGCCACGACCTGCACGAGGTCGGTCTGCTGATCGATGACCTGCTCGATCGACTTGTACGCACCCGGGATCTCGTCCACGACGCCCGAGTCCTTGCGGCACTCCACGCCCTTGGTCTGCTCCGCCAGGTCCCGCGCCGAGAACTTCTTCTTCGCCGCCGTACGGCTCATCTTCCGGCCCGCGCCGTGCGAGGCCGAGTTGAAGGACTTCTCGTTGCCGAGGCCCTTCACGATGTACGAGCCCGTACCCATGGAGCCCGGGATGATCCCGTAGTCACCGCTGCCGGCCCGGATCGCGCCCTTGCGCGTGACCAGCAGGTCCATGCCGTCGTACCGCTCCTCCGCCACGTAGTTGTGGTGGCAGCTGATCTCGCGGTCGAAGGAGACCTTCGCCTTCCGGAACCCCTTCCGGATGACCTCCTTGAACAGGCTCATCATCGCCGCGCGGTTGTACTTGGCGTACTCCTGCGCCCAGAAGAGGTCGTTGCGGTACGCGTCCATCTCCGGGGTCGCCGCCAAGAACACCGCCAGGTCGCGGTCGACCAGGCCCTGGTTGTGGTCCAGGCTCCGGGCCACGGAGATGTGGTGCGCGGCGAGCTCGTTGCCGATGTTCCGGGATCCGGAGTGCAGCATCAGCCAGACCGAACCTGACTCATCGAGACAGAACTCGATGAAATGGTTGCCACTTCCGAGGGTTCCGATCTGCTTCATGGCTCGTTCATGACGGAATTTGACCGAGTCGGTGAGGTAGTCGAAGCGCGTCCAGAGGTCCTCGTACCCCGCCTCCGAGAAGCCGTACAGGCGCGACGGGTCCACGGCCTCCTTGTGCAGGCCCATGCCCACAGGAATCGCCTGCTCGATCTTCGAGCGGAGCTTGGACAGGTCCCCCGGCAGATCGTTCGCCGTCAGCGACGTCTTCACCGCCGACATGCCGCAGCCGATGTCCACGCCCACCGCCGCCGGACACACCGCGTCCTTCATGGCGATCACCGAGCCGACCGTGGCCCCCTTGCCGTAGTGGACGTCCGGCATGACGGCCAGGCCCTTGATCCATGGGAGGGTGGCGACGTTGCGCAGCTGCTGCATCGCGCCGTCCTCGACCGACGCCGGGTCGGTCCACATCCGGATCGGAACCTTCGCCCCGGGTACCTCTACATACGACATACGGAATCAATCCCCCGAAAACCACAGAAAAGTCAGAATGCGCAAAAAGCCTCGCTCTTGATCCCAAATACGACAGGGGACCGGCGCCAGCACCAGCGTGTGCGATAGACATTGTGTCCATCCGCGCCCAAGTCGCGGCAACGCATTTTCCTGACCGTCGGGGGGCCCGCCGGTCGAAGGGAGCCAGTGGACGTGCAGCGCAAGGCGGTACGGCGAGGATCGCGGGTCCTGCCAGGCATCGCGGTGCTGGTCGCGCTCGCGGCCGGCGCAGCCGGCCTGACCGGGTGCACCAGTGGGAGCGGCGGCGGGAGCCCCAGCGACTCGAAGGCCGGCGGCAACACCCCCGCGCCCGCCCAGCCCGGCAAGTACCGCAGCCTGCCCGCGCCCTGCAAGGCCGGCGTCGACAGCAAGAAGCTCAAGGCCATGCTCCCGGCCGCGGACGCCCTCGCCCCCGAGCAGCGCGACCAGATGTACGCCGGCGTCGCGGACGCCTCGTACGACGGCGACCGGCACGTCGGCTGCCGCTGGACCGCGCAGACGCCGGAGGAGACGCGGCTGCTGTCGGTCGGCTTCGAGCGCGTGGTCTCGTACGACCGGGCCGCCACCAGCGACGACGACAAGGCCAAGCAGGTCTACGTGCGCCGGCTCACCGACGCGCACCTGCCCTTCCCCGGCCCGACGGCGAGCCCGGCCCCCACTCCGGCCACTGCCACCACGCCGCCGCCCGCGGCCCCGCCCGCCGCAGGCGCACCCTCCCCCGGGGCGCCCTCCCCCAGTACGAGCCCGACCGTCCCGGTCGAGCTCGGATCCCGCGTCCTGGAAGACCTCGGCACCCAGGCCTTCGTCGAGGACAAGCTGAGCCCCGCCGGGGCCACGGCGGCGCAGTCGCGCACCGTGCGGATTGTGTTCCGTACCTCGAATGTCATCGTCACGGTCGAGTACAGCGTGCAGCCCGCCCTGCCCGGTACGGTCCCGTCGAGCGCCGAAACCCAGGACAAGACACGGCAGTTGGCGCAGGCCCTGGTCGAGCGTTTCAACGAGTGAGTGGTGCGCGCCGCGCCCCGGCGTGACGGCGCGCACAGCACGCGGACGCCCGCTCGGGCTACCGTTGCCAGGGTCCCGCGCCCGAAACGGCGCCCTCCGAATGACCGCCCGAAGCAGGGTCCGAAGCAGACCCACGAACGTACTGAAGGAATCATGCACCGATCAGCCTCGCGCCTCACCCGCGTTCTCGCCTGCGCAGCCGTCCCGGTGATCCTCACCGTCGCCGGGTGTTCGTCCGACTCGGGCAAGGACTCGGGCTCGAACGGCGGCAAGAAGTCCGATTCCTCCTCTTCTGCCAAGCCCAACGCGAAGTCCTCCGCCGCGCTGGAGAAGGCGGCCTTCGCCACGCTGCCGGACCCCTGCAAGTCGGTCCAGACGGCGACGATAGAAAGCCTCGTCCCGGAGGCGAAGGACAAGAACGGCTCGGCGACGAAGTCGAACGACCTGACCACCCGTGCCAGCTGCTCGTGGAACGGTCTGGACGAGGACGGTCTGAAGGGCTCGCAGTACCGCTGGCTCTCGATCTCCTTCTTCCGCTACGACTCGCACGCCTCGCTCGGCGGCGCCAACACGCGCGCCGAGGAGCAGTACAACAAGCAGATCGAGGCGGCGAAGGCGACCGAGGGTGCGCAGAACCCGACGGCGGCCGCGGCAGGTGGCATCGGCGATCAGGGCACGTCGGTCGTCTACTCCGTGAAGAAGGACGTGGACTTCTTCAACACGACGATCGTGGCGCGCACCCAGAACGTGGTGATCACGCTCGATTACAACGGTGCGGCCTACGAGGGTGCCGGCGCTCCGGACCAGGCCAAGCTGCTCGAGGACGCGATCGCCGCGGCGAAGGAGGTCGTGGCCTCGGTCGACGCCGCCAACAAGCAGCCTGCGGAGCAGCCGCAGTCGCCGCAGCCCGCCCAGTAGCGGGAGCCGGGCGGCCCCGGGGCGGCGCCACGGCGGGGCCTCCCGGAACGCTGACATCCAGTCACCCGTACGCTGTGCCTGCCGCAGCTTGGTAAAGGCTCGGTAAGCACGCAGGACTCGGCAAGGGGAGGGGATCGCGGGTGGCCGCGATGCAGCTGACTCGTACGCACCGAATACTCATCGGCGTGGTCGTCGCGGGAGCCGTGGTCATCGCGGGCATCGGCTTCGCGGGCTCGTACGCCGCGGTGCGCGCCCTCGCGCAGCAGAAGGGCTTCGGCAGCTTCTCGCTGGTGTTCCCGATCGGTATCGACGCGGGCATCTGTGTGCTGCTGGCCCTGGACCTGCTGCTGACGTGGCTGCGCATCCCCTTCCCCCTGCTGCGCCAGACGGCGTGGCTGCTGACGGCGGCGACGATCGCCTTCAACGGTGCGGCGTCCTGGCCGGACCCGCTGGGTGTCGGCATGCACGCCGTGATCCCGATCCTGTTCGTGGTGACGGTGGAGGCGGCCCGGCACGCGGTGGGCCGGATCGCGGACATCACCGCGGACCGGCACATGGAGGGCGTGCGCATCACGCGGTGGCTGCTGTCCCCGATCCCCACCTTCAAGCTGTGGCGCCGGATGAAGCTGTGGGAGCTGCGCAGTTACGAGCAGGCGGTCGGCATGGAGCAGGACCGGCTGATCTACCAGGCCCGTCTGCAGGCGCGGTACGGGCGCTCGTGGCGGCGGAAGGCTCCGGTGGAGGCGCTGATGCCGCTGAAGCTGGCCCGGATCGGCGTGCCCTTGAAGGAGACGGCCCCGGAGGCGCTCGCGGTGACGGGCATCGAGCCGGCGGTGCTGCCGCCGGTGGGGCAGCAGGCGCCGCTCGCCTCCGCCTCCGCCCCGGCCCTGGAGCTCGCCCAGCAGCCCGGGCAGGCTCAGTCCCAGGCCCAGCCCCCGGCCGCCGCCGGCCACGCCCCGCCGCCCTTCGCGGTGGAGCCGACGGCCATGCCCGCGGCCCACAACAGTGCCTGGTTCGCGGCGCCGCTGGCGCCGCAGGCGGCGTACGAGGGCGGCTACAACCCCCAGTACGTCGAGGGCCTGGAGCCGACCCCGGTCCTGCCCCCGATGGGCCCGGAGGAGCAGCAGCAGCACCAGGCGCAGCCCGACATCCCGATCCCGGTGCCCCGCCAGGAGCAGCCCCAGGAGCAGCCCCAGGAGGCCGTGGAAGAGGGTCCGGCGACCCCGGACGAGGCCGAGTTCGCCGAGGTGGCGTACAAGGTGTTCTGCGCGCTGGCCGACGAGAAGCAGGACTGGCCGTCGGTCGAGGCGCTCGACATACACCTCTCGGACGGTTACGGCGTGACCCACCCGCGCAGCGGTTCCCTGCTCCGCCGGATGATCCCGGCGTTCAAGCAGCGCTACAACAAGGACCGCGAGGCCGAGCACATCGCGTAACGGCCCCCATGTGAAAGGGCCCGCACCCCCGAGGGGTGCGGGCCCTTTCACATGTTCCGCGTGCCTGCGTGCCTACGTGCCTACGAGACGGCTCAGACCGCGAGGAGCTTGCGCACCCGGTCCGCGCCCACCGCCAGCAGCAGCGTGGGCAGTCGCGGCCCGGTCTCCCGGGTCACGAGCAGCCGGTACAGCAGCGCGAAGAACGTCCGCTGCGCGACCTTGAGCTCCGGCGTCGGCTTGGCGTCGGGCTCCAGCCCGGCCATGACCTTCGGCACGCCGTAGACGAGCGTGGTCAGCCCGTCGAGCGACCAGTGCGAGTCCAGCCCTTCGAGCAGGAGCCGCAGCGATTCGCGCCCCTCGTCGTCCAGGGACGACAGCAGCTCTGCGTCGGCCTCCTCGCGTACGAGGGTCCGCTGGTCGGCGGGGACCTGGGTGGTGATCCAGTTCTCCGCGCGGTCCAGGCGGGGCCGTACCTCGTCGAGCGAGGTGAGCGGCTTCTCCGGCTCCAGGTCGCTCAGGATGCGCAGGGTCTGCTCGTCGTGCCCGGCGGTGATGTCGACGACGGACGCGAGCGTCCGGTACGGCATCGGCCGCGGGGTGCGCGGCAGCTCGGCGGCGGCGGTGCGCACGGCGCGGGTGTGCGCGGCGGCGTCGGCGGGCAGCACGGAGCCGTCGGCGACCTTGGCCTCCAGCTTGTCCCACTCGTCGTAGAGCCGCTGGATCTCCTGGTCGAAGGCGATCTTGAAGGACTGGTTCGGGCGGCGGCGCGCGTACAGCCAGCGCAGCAGCTGCGGTTCCATGATCTTCAGCGCGTCGGCCGGGGTCGGGACCCCGCCCTTCGACGAGGACATCTTCGCCATGCCGCTGATGCCGACGAACGCGTACATCGGTCCGATCGGCTGCTCGCCGCCGAAGATGTGCACGATCTGGCCGCCGACCTGGAAGGACGAGCCGGGCGAGGAGTGGTCGACGCCCGAGGGCTCGAAGATCACGCCCTCGTAGGCCCAGCGCATCGGCCAGTCGACCTTCCAGACGAGCTTGCCGCGGTTGAACTCGCTGAGCTTGACCGTTTCTGTGAACTCGTCCTCGGTGCAGACGTAGGTCATCTCGGTCGTCTCGTCGTCGTACGAGGTGACCTTGGTGAAGTCCTTGCCGCACTCGCCGCAGTACGGCTTGTACGGGAAGTACCCGCCCTCGCCGGTGCTGCCGTCGTCCTCGGCGGCGGCGCCGGAGCCCTCGGCGGCCTCCAGCTCGGCCTCGTCGACCTGCTTCTGCTGGGGCTTCTTGCCGCCGGGCTTCTGCTTGGTGCGGTACTGGTCGAGCACGGCGTCGATGTCGCCGCGGTGCTTCATCGCGTGCAGGACCTGCTCGCGGTAGACACCGGTCGTGTACTGCTCGGTCTGGCTGATGGGGTCGTACTCGACGCCCAGCTCGGCCAGCGCCTCGACCATGGCGGCCTTGAAGTGCTCGGCCCAGCTGCCGTACTCCGACCCGGCCGGGGCGGGGACGGCGGTCAGCGGGCGGCCGATGTACTGGCCGTAGGTCTCCTCGTCGACGCCGGGGATGCCCTTGGGCACCTTCCGGTACCGGTCGTAGTCGTCCCAGGAGATGAGGTGGCGGACCTCGAAGCCCCGGCGGCGGATCTCGTCCGCGACCAGGTGCGGGGTCATGACCTCGCGGAGGTTGCCCAGGTGGATCGGGCCGGAGGGGGAGAGTCCGGACGCGACGACGACAGGTTTGCCGGGTGCTCGGCGCTCCGCCTCGGCGATGACCTCGTCCGCGAAACGGGAGACCCAGTCGGTCTCGGTGCTGCTCTGAGCCACGACACGTCCTTCTATCTCGAATGCTGGCTTCAGCCATTCTCCCAGACGTCTGCGGTCGCTCCGCGGTTGTTTTCTCCCGCGAAACGGGTCGCCCCCACGTGGGATACTCGGCACTTGTCGGAACAACCAAGTGCACCCACCGGCACGACCTCACAGGAACGGCAGCTCATGGCCTCGGTCCCTTCCCTCGCTTCTTCCGTCAATCAGCGCGTCGCGGACGCCCTTGCCTCCGCCCTGCCGGAGGCCGGTGGCGCGGACCCGCTGCTGCGACGAAGCGACCGGGCCGACTTCCAGGCCAACGGCATCCTGGCGCTCGCGAAGAAGGCCAAGGCCAACCCGCGCGAGCTGGCGACGACCGTGGTCGAGGGCATTCCCACCGGTGACCTGATCCAGGAGATCGAGGTCTCGGGTCCGGGCTTCCTCAACATCACCATCACCGACAAGGCGATCATCGAGACCCTCGCGGCGCGTGCGGGCGACGACCGTCTCGGCGTCCCGCTCGCCGCGAAGCCGGGCACCACGGTGATCGACTACGCCCAGCCGAACGTCGCCAAGGAGATGCACGTCGGCCACCTCCGCTCCGCCGTGATCGGCGCGGCGATGGTGGAGATCCTGGAGTTCACGGGCGAGAAGGTGGTCCGTCGCCACCACATCGGCGACTGGGGCACCCAGTTCGGCATGCTCATCCAGTACCTGCTGGAGCACCCGCACGAGCTGGACCACAAGTCGGACGAGGAGGTCTCCGGCGAGGAGGCCATGTCCAACCTCAACCGCCTCTACAAGGCCTCGCGCGGGCTCTTCGACTCCGACGAGGAGTTCAAGACGCGGGCCCGGGCCCGGGTGGTGGACCTCCAGGCGGGCGAGCCGGAGACCCTGGCCCTGTGGCAGCGGTTCGTGGACGAGTCGAAGATCTACTTCTACTCCGTCTTCAACAAGCTGGACATGGACATCCAGGACCCCGACGTGGTCGGCGAGTCCGGCTACAACGACATGCTGGTCGAGACCTGCAAGCTGCTGGAGGAGTCGGGCGTCGCCGTCCGCTCCAACGGCGCGCTGTGCGTGTTCTTCGACGACGTCAAGGGCCCGGACGGCAACCCGACCCCGCTGATCGTGCAGAAGTCGGACGGCGGCTTCGGCTACGCGGCCACCGACCTCTCCGCGATCCGCGACCGGGTGGGCAAGCTGGGCGCGACCGAGCTGATCTACGTGGTCGACGCGCGGCAGTCCCTGCACTTCAAGATGGTCTTCGAGACGGCCCGCCGCGCCGGCTGGCTGAACGACGACGTCAAGGCCGTGCAGCTGGCCTTCGGCACCGTACTGGGCAAGGACGGCAAGCCGTTCAAGACCCGTGAGGGCGAGACGGTCCGGCTGGTGGACCTGCTCGACGAGGCCATTGACCGCGCGGCGGCCGTCGTACGGGAGAAGGCCCAGGACCTGTCCGAGGCCGAGATCGCCGAGCGGGCCGTTCAGGTCGGCATCGGCGCGGTGAAGTACGCGGACCTGTCCACCTCCGCCGCGCGCGACTACAAGTTCGACCTGGACCAGATGGTCTCGCTGACGGGTGACACGTCCGTGTACCTCCAGTACGCGTACGCCCGTATCCAGTCCATCCTGCGCAAGGCCGGGGACGCGAAGCCCGCCGCCCACCCGGAGCTGGCCCTCGCGCCGGCCGAGCGCGCGCTGGGTCTGCACCTGGACCACTTCGGTGAGCTGATCGCCGAGGCGGCCGCGGAGCACGCCCCGCACAAGCTGGCGGCGTACCTCTACCAGCTGGCCTCGTTCTACACGACCTTCTACTCGGAGTGCCCGGTCCTCAAGGCGGACACCCCCGAGCAGGTCGAGAACCGCCTGTTCCTGTGCGACCTGACGGCCCGCACCCTCAGCAAGGGCATGTCCCTCCTCGGCATCCGGACCCCCGAGAAGCTCTGACCTACGGCGTTTCCGCGGAAGGCCCCGTCTCCCTCCGGAGGCGGGGCCTTCCGCTGTCCTGCCCCCGCACCCCATGGCGCCACGCAACTTGTTATGGCGCCACTATGGTGCCATCATTGCGCTATGGACCTCACTCCCTACGTTGACAACCTCCGGCACGAACTCGGCGTCGCCGCCGCAGCCGGGGGAGACGAAGCCCGCGCCCTGGCCGAGCGGCTCACCGCCCAGCTCGAGTCGGCTGCCCGGCTCACCCTGCTGAACGCCCTGTCCGACGCGATGGAGGAGGTCACGCGCGACCTGGCCCCGGGCTCGGTCGACGTACGACTGCGGGGGCTCGACCCCGAGTTCGTGGTCACGGCCCCGCCCGCCCCGGACACCTTCGGCGTCGGCGACGCCCCGGCGCCGCCCCCGGCGCCCACACCGCCGGCCCCGGTGGACGTCGAAGACGGCGCCACCTCGCGCATCAACTTCCGTCCGCCCGCCCAGCTCAAGGTCCGGGTCGAGGAGGCCGCGAACCGCGAAGGGCTCTCGGTCAACGCCTGGCTGGTCCGGGCCGTCGCCGCCGCCCTGGAACCCGCGGCGGACCGCGGCACGGGCAGCCCGGGCCGGACGCCCTCGGCCGGCCAGGGATTCACCGGCTGGGTGCGCTAGCGCCACCCCGCACTGCTCACGTACTCCCAGCCCAGCAGCCCAGCAGCCGAAGCAGCCAACCGACAGCAGCCGACACAAACCAGCCAAAGGACGGCTCAGCCATGCCTACTTTCGACACCCCCGAGCACCTCTCCGCCACCCTCGAATTCGACATCGGGAAGGTCCGGATCATCGCGGGCAAGCGCACCGACACCGTGGTCGAGGTGAAGCCGAGCGACCCCGGCAACAAGCAGGACGTACAGGCCGCCGAAGACACCAAGGTCAGCTGCACGGGCGGGGAGCTCGTGGTCAAGGGCCCCAGGAAGCGCTCGCTCTTCGGCAAGATCGGCTCGGTCGACGTGACCGTCGAGCTGCCCGCGGGCTCGGACCTGACCGGCAGCACGGGCCTCGGCGACTTCATCGGCGAGGGGCGGTTCGGGAACTGCCGCCTGACGACGGCGTGCGGAGACATCCAGTTGGAGGAGGCCGCGGCCGTACGGCTGAAGACCTCGCTCGGAGACGTCCTCGTGGACCGCACGACGGGCGGGGTCGAGATCCAGGGCTCGGGGCGGGTGCGGGTCGGCCGGGCCGACGGCACGGCCACCATCAAGAACCTCAACGGCGAGACCGCGATCGGGGAGATCCGCGGGGAGCTGAAGGTGAGCTCGTCCAACGGGCCCATCAGCGTCCTGCACGCGGCCTCCTCCGTCACGGCCAAGTCCGCGAACGGCGCCATCCGGCTCGCCGAGGTGGTGCGCGGGCGGATCGCCCTGGACACCGCGGCGGGAGGGCTTGAGATCGGGATCGCCGAGGGGTCCGCGGCCTGGCTGGACGTGCGGTCCACCGCGGGGCGTGTGCGCAATGAGCTCGGCGCGGCGGAGGGGCCCCAGGGCTCCGAGGAGACGGTCGAGGTCCGAGGCCGGACCAGCGTCGGCGACATCGTGATCCGCCGGGCCTGAGCCACCCGCCGGCCCGCGAAGGCGGCCACCCACCCGCAAGATGGCACCACTCTGGCGCCCCCGTACCGGTCCTTGGCCGTACGGGGGCGCCTTTGCGTTACCTGCGATCCATGCAGGCCAGACGGGGTATGGCCTCACGAACCAAAGATATGGCGCCACTTCGGCTCGCCATGGCGCCATCGATGTGCCATCATGGTGATGCAAGCACGGCACGGAACGAGCGCGTTGCGCCAGTCTTGCGCCATCCCTGCGCCACGGCCGGCTCACCGGCCATCCCCGTCCGCCCCGGACTCCCGAAGAGAAGGGCCCGCCCACCATGAACCCCGCGACCACGGCAACGACGACAGCGGCCACCGCCACGCGCTCAGCCGCGATCTCCGCGATCGGCCTGCGCAAGTCGTACGGCGACAAGGTGGTGCTCGACGGCATCGACCTGCGGATCCCCGAGGGCACGATCTTCGCCCTGCTCGGCCCGAACGGCGCCGGCAAGACCACCACCGTGGAGATCCTCTCCACGCTGATCGGCGCCGACGGGGGCGAGGCTCGGATCGCGGGCCACGACGTGGCCGCCGACGCCGACGCGGTGCGCCGACAGATCGGCGTCACCGGACAGTTCGCCGCCGTCGACGGGCTGCTCACCGCCGAGGAGAACCTGCTCCTCATGGCCGACCTGCACCACCTGGGCAAGCGCGAGGGCCGCCGCCGCGCCGCCGACCTCCTGGAGCGGTTCGAGCTGACGGAGGCGGCCCGCAAGAACGTCGCCACCTTCTCCG
This sequence comes from Streptomyces sp. NPDC030995, assembly GCF_055571215.1. Lineage (NCBI taxonomy): Bacteria > Bacillati > Actinomycetota > Actinomycetes > Kitasatosporales > Streptomycetaceae > Streptomyces > Streptomyces sp. NPDC030995. The sequence goes on along the minus strand of NZ_JBVIFS010000016.1, from coordinate 32,412 downwards.
GCGGCATGCGCCGCAAGCTCGACCTGGCGATGACCCTGGTCGGCCGGCCGCGGATCATCTTCCTCGACGAGCCGACCACCGGCCTCGACCCGCGCAGCCGCCGCGTCATGTGGGAGCTCATCCGGGACCTGGTCAAGGACCAGGGCGTGACCATCTTCCTCACCACGCAGTACCTGGAGGAGGCCGACCAACTCGCCGACCGCATCGCGGTCCTGGACCACGGCAAGCTGATCGCCGAGGGCACCGCCGACGAGCTCAAGCGCAGGATCCCCGGCGGTCATGTCCGCCTCCGGTTCGCCGACGAGGCGCAACTCGCCACGGCGGCCGAGTCCTTCGGCGTCGCCACCCGCGACGACGAGTCGCTCACCCTGCAGGTCCCCAGCGACGGCTCCATCGCCGATCTCCGTGCCGTGCTCGACGTCCTCGACAGCACCGGGCTGCAGGCCGAGTCGCTCACCGTGCACACCCCCGACCTCGACGACGTCTTCCTCACCCTCACCGGCCGGCAGAACGCCCCCGCCGCCACCTCCGCCACCTCCGCGACCGCGCAGAAGGAGTCGAACCGATGAGCACCGCCACCCTCACCCCGGCCAAGCCCGCCAAGCCCGCCAAGCCCGCCGCGCGGACCCGCTCGTACGCCCTGCGCGATTCGATGACGATGCTGCGCCGCAACCTCAAGCACATGCTGCGCTACCCGTCGATGACGGTCATGATCGTCATGATGCCGATCGTGATGCTGCTGCTGTTCGTGTACGTCTTCGGCGGCGCGCTCGGCACCGGCATCGGGGGCGCCGGTCGCAGCGACTACACCAACTACGTGGTGCCCGGCATCATCATGATGGCCGTGACCTCCGGCGCCATCACGACCGCCATCTCCGTCTGCACCGACATGACGGAAGGCATCGTCAACCGCTTCCGTACGATGTCGATCTCGCGCGGGTCCATCCTCACGGGCCATGTCTTCGGCAGCGTCGTCCAGGCCGCGGTGATCCTCGTCCTGATCACCGGAGCCTCCTTCGCGGTGGGCTTCCGTCCCGACGCCTCGCCCGTCGAGTGGATCGCCGCCATCGGTCTGCTGCTCTTCCTGTCCTTCGGCCTGAGCTGGGTGACCGCCGCGATGGGCCTGGGTTCCAAGACCATCGAGGCCGCGTCCAACGCCCCGATGCCGCTGACCTTCCTGCCCTTCCTCGGCAGCGCGGTCGTCACCCCGGAGTCCATGCCGACCGCGCTGCGCTGGTTCGCCGAGTACCAGCCCTTCACCCCGATCAACGAGACCCTGCGCGGGCTGCTGCTCGGCACCCCGATCGGCAACGACGGCTGGATCGCCCTCGCCTGGTGCGCGGGGCTCAGCCTGGTCGGCTACCTGTGGTCGCGCGCCGTCTTCAACCGTGAGGTCACGCGCTGACCGCAACTCGGTCACGTCGGCACATAGCGCACGGCCCCGGCAACCACCGCCGGGGCCGTTGGCATTTCGTGATCTCCCAGGCCTACACAATCCCGCCAACCCCATTAATCTGATCACGTTCAAAAACCATGTGGGGGATACAAGTGAACAAGAACAAGAGCAAGATCAAGCGCATTGCCGCCGTGGCCGCGGTCGCCGTGGCCGGTCCGACGGTCCTGATGAGCTCGCCCGCGATGGCGGCGGACCAGCCGGCCGTGATCGTTCCGGACGTGGAGCCGAAGGACGACGCCACCGGCCCCGCCACGCCGGCTCCGGCACCGGAGGCGCCGACCACGCCGACCGCGCCGACCACCCCGGCTCCCGTCGTCGAGACGCCCGCACCCGCGCCGACGACGCCGACGGCACCCGCCGACCAGCCGGCGAAGGACACCAAGCCCGCCGAGGACACGAAGGACGCCCAGTCCGACGGGATCCTCATGGGCCCCGAGGTCACGGTGGCCGGCATCCCGAAGGACGGCTTCAAGGCCGACGGCAGCTGGACCCCGCTGAAGGTCACGGTCGACAACTCCGGCCACATCGCCGTACCCAACTACACGCCCAACGTGACCGTGTTCGACGAGAAGGACCGGTTCAAGCCCTCGCAGATCAAGGTCGAGTGGCGGGCCGCCGACGGGTCCTGGAAGCCGGCCACCCTCGAACAGAGCGTGGAGCTCGGCCCCGGCCTCCAGTACGGCCTCGGGACCACCCCGAACGTCGCCAAGGGCACGTCCTACACCGTGGACGTCCGCATCAGCTTCGCCGCGGACAGCCCGGTGGTGGCCTTCGACCTGACCTCGGACGGCAAGAGCCGGGTCGGCGGCGACACCAACCACTCCCCCACCACCTGGTACAACACCCGGATCGCGGGCGCGACCGGCGAAGGCCCCGAGGACCCCTTCATCGAGGGCCCCGCGCTGACGGTGAACGGCGTACCGGAGACCGTCAAGGCGGGCGGCGACTGGACCAACCTGTCGATCCGCGTGGACAACTCCGGGAAGAAGGCCCTGGACGGATTCGACGTGGGCCTGTCCCTGTCCCGCCCCGACTGGGTCCAGATGAAGGGCTCCCAGATCAAGGTCGAGGTCCTGAGCAAGGACAAGGACGGCAACGCCGGCTGGCACGATGCCGAGCTCCGGTCCGAGGAAGAGGGCTACTTCTTCGGAGCAGCCCTCGCCGGCGGCCCGGTCTCCGCCGGTCAGAGCTTCGACATCCAGGTCCGCGTCCGCCTTTCGGCCGACGCCCCGGTCGGCGCCCTCAGCCTCTTCGCCTGGGGCTCCTCCCAGACCGGTCCGGAGACCCCGAAGCCGTGGGCGCACTCGCGCTCCCAGGGCCGCCTGACGGAGATCGTCGCCGCCGACCCGAGCACCGGCGGCAACGGCAACCAGCCGAGCCCGAACGGCGGCTCCAAGCCGGTCGACACCACCACCGGCACCGGAACCGGCACCGCTACCGGCGGCGAACTCGCCGCCACCGGCGCCGACGCGGCCACCACCTGGGCCCTCGGCGGCGCGGGCGTGGCCCTCGCCATGGGCGCCGCCCTGGTCGCGGGCAACGGCCGTCGCCGCCGCACCACCGCCTGAGCCACCACCTCGGCCGTGAGGGGGCCCACAGGGAATGTTCTCCCTGTGGGCCCCCTCCTTTTGGGCATGAAGCCCACACAGTCCAGACCGCCCACACAGCCCATGCAGCCCACCACCCGCCGCCGCACCGGAATCGCCCTGACCGCCGGGCCTCGCGGGGCCTTCGGCTGGGCCGCCGGCCTGCTCGCCCGCACACCCGAACGGCCCGATTCGGTCCGTACAGCCCGGGTAGGGGACGGCCCGTCCTTCCCCCACCCACCACCGGAGACCTCCGTGCCCGACAAGAACGGCCCCTACAAGCCCGGCACCCCGTGCTGGATCGACCTGATGGTCCCCGACCAGCAGGCGGCCCTCGACTTCTACTGCGGCCTCTTCGGCTGGCAGGGCGAGATCGGCCCGCCCGAGCAGGGCGGCTACTCCGTCTGCACCCTCAAGGGCAAGCCGGTCGCCGGGATCATGAAGGCGATGAACCCGGACGGCACCATCCCCGACCCGATGCCGCCGACCGTGTGGACGACGTACCTGTCCACCGACGGCATCGACTCCACCCTCAAGTCCGTCACCGCCGAGCGCGGCCAGGTCGTGATGGGCCCGATGGACGTCATGGAGCTCGGCCGGATGGCCGTCGCCGCCGACCCCACCGGCGCCTTCTTCGGCCTGTGGGAGCCGGGCACCTTCGCCGGGGCGGGCATCGTCAACGAGCACGGCGCGGTGATCTGGAACGAGCTCAGCACGGGCGACCCCGACGCCGCGGGCGCGTTCTACTCCGCCGTCCTGCCGATGACGCCGGCCGCCGCCAAGTCGGAAGGCGGCCCGAAGTACACGGAGTTCAAGGTGGGCGGCCGCTCGGTGGCCGGGATGATGGGCCTGGACAGCCTCCCGCCGGGCACGCCCCCGAACTGGATGCCGTACTTCCACACCGACGACCTGGACGGCACCCTGGCGTCGGCCACCAAGGCCGGCGCCCAGGTCAAGGCCCCCGTGTTCGACACCCCGGTGGGCCGCATGGCCGTCCTGGCCGACCCGCAGGGCGCCCCCTTCGCCGTGATCAAGGTCAACGAACCGGAGCAGCCCGCCTGACGCGTCCCGCGCCGGTCAGCGGAGGTCGCACCACTCCGCCTTGCCCGGCGCCCGGGCCAGCACGCCCCGGGCGTCGGCAAGGCCGGCCGCCGACGTGAGCCACGCCCGGGCGGCGACCCGCCTCGCCCTCACCTCTTCCGGCGCCACCAGCCGCGGGGCCGCCGCGCCTCCTGGCGCACGGTCGCGGCCTCCTTCCTGCACTCCGCCTCCTGCTCCGCGTGGCCGAGCGTGGCGAAGGCCTCCGCAGCCCGCTCGAAAGCCTCTTCGGCCTCCGTCAACCGGCCCAGCACGGTCAGGGTGTACGCCAGTGCCCGCACCGCCCCGGCCTGGCTCGGGCGGTCCCCCGCACCGGCCAGGAGGGCACATGCCCGCTCGTGCGCCTCCAGCGCCTGCGCCGGCCGCCCCTCCTGCAGGTGGAACAGGCCCAGGTTGATCAGCACCAGGCCTTCGCCGCGCCGGTCACCAACCGCCCTGAAGAGGTCCAGCGCCTCCTCGAAACGGGCCCGCACTTCGTCCGGCGGCCCGGTGGACAGCAGCGAGGTCGCGATCTCGTTCAGCGTCCACGCCACTCGTGCCCGGTTGCCCAGCTCCCTCACGATGGCGAGTGCCTCTTCCCGTACGGCGAGGGACTCCTCACGCTGCCCCGCCCGCCAGAGCGCCTCACCGAGATCGCGCAGCCCGGAAGCCTCGCGGTGCCGGTCGCCCATCTCCCGCATGACGGCGACACCCTGCCGGTGCATGACGATCGCCTCGTCCAGCCGTCCCAGGTGCTGGAGGTCGAGGGCCAAGCCTGCCAGCACCGTGGCCTCCGCATGCCGGATCCCCAGCTCACGGAAGATGTCCAGCGCCCCTTCGTGAGCCTGCCGCGCCTCCTCGAAACGGCGCGCGGCACTGTACGAGCTGCCGAGCAGGTTCAGCGCCCTGGCCTCGCCCTCCCTGAGGGAGGTCTCGCGGAACAGGGTGAGGGCCTCCGTCAGCCGGTCGGTGGCTTCCGCCCACTGCTCCGCCTGGCAGAGTGCGCTGCCGAGGTCGCACAACACGACACCCAAGTCGCCGGGACCGACCGTCGTGCGCACGGCCGCGAGCACGTGGCGCGCCATCAGCAGGCGTTCCTGCACGTGCCCGTAGATCCCCAGGTAGGGGTCCAGGAGGTCGGCCAGTTCCACGGCGGTTCCCAGCCGGCCGGTGTCGGCGGCGAAACCCACGGCGGCGACCAGCAGCGGACGCTCCGTGTCGAGCCAGTCCAGCGCCTGCGCCATGGAAGGCAGGCCCGGCCCGCTGCCGCGCCGGCTGCTCACGCCCAGGACCGCCTGGGTCAACTCCACGTCGGAGCACAGGCTCGCCAGGAAGGTGTCGGTCACCTCCTCCCGCCCGTCCTCCTCGGCGCACTCCTCGCCCCGTTCCAGCGCGTACAGCCGGACCAGGTCGTGCATCCGCCAGCGCCCCGAACCGACGGGCTGCTCGGTCAGCAGGCTGGCCCGTACGAGCGCGGCCAGCTTGGGCCGTACGCCCTCGCCCTCGTCCGTGAGCAGGCCCGCGTACTCGGTGCGGCAGTCCGGGCCGGGGTTCACCGTCAGCAGCCGGAAGATCCGCGCCTGGTCCGCGGGCAGCCGCGCGTACGAGAGGTCGAAGGCGGCCCGCACCCCCACCGGCACCCCGCCCTCCTCGTCGAAGGTCAGCGCCTCCAGCCGGTTCCGGGCCTCGGCCAGCTGCCCCGCCAACTCCCCTGCCGGGAGCCCCGGATCGCCCGCCAGCAGAGCTCCCGCCACCGTCAGGGCCAGCGGCAGCCGCCCGCACCGCTGCGCGATCTCGGTCAGCGCGCCCGGCTCCCGCGCGGGCCGGGGATCGTCCGGCCACGCGCGCAGCAAAGTGTCCGCGAGGAGCTCGGCCGCGGGCTCCGCAGCCAGCTCGTCCAGCGGGAGCACCCGCCCCGCAAACCCGGGCGCCACGAGCCGGTGCCGCGAGGTCACGAACAGCCGGTGCGTGCCCGCGGCCGGTACGAGGTCCCGCACCTGCGCGACCGAACCCGCGTCGTCGGCCACGATCAGCACGCGCTGCCCCGCCTGCGCGAAGGCCGCCAGCTTCGCCCGGTACAGCGCCACCCGGCCCTCGGGCGACTCCGGCATGTCGGTGTCCCGGACGCCCAGGTGGCGCAGCATCTCCTGGACCGCCTGCGGTCCGCTCACCCCGCCGTCGGGGGCGTAGCCGCGCAGCGAGAGGAAGAACACCCGGTCGCCGAACCACCCCAGTTCCACGGCCCGGTGGGCCGTGGACACCGCCAGCGCGCTCTTGCCGACGCCCGCCAGCCCGGCCACCACGGCGACCGGCGACCCGCCCTCCGCGAGCAGCGCCACCAGTTCCTTGACCGGTCCGTCGCGCCCGACCAAGGCGGCGGGCGCGTCGGGCAGGCCGAGCAGCGCCCGGGGCGCGGGCCCGGCGCCGGCGCCGTAGGTGATCTGGTCCCCGGCGACCTGGGTGATCCGCGCGTTCCCCTCGGCCCGCGCCCACTGCTCGGTGGCCACTAGGACGCGCCGCCCGGCTCACCGCCGCCGCTACCCTCGCCCGCGCCGCTGCCGCTGGTCTGCTGCACCCTGGAGTCGCCGTCGGCCCGCGCCCACTGGTCCAGCAGGCCGGGGGCGGGGGATCCGCCGGACTGGGTGATCTGCCCGGTCCCGGAGGCGCGGGCCCGCTGCCGTACGACGGTCTGGCCGTCACCGGCGCCCGGCCCGCTGCTCGCCCACCAGGCTCCGGCCAGCCCGAAGGCCGCGGCCATGGCCCCGCCGAAACCGGCGGCGGCCGCCACCTTGTCCGAGTCCTTGTCCGGCAACCAGCCGAAGGGGTCCACCTCGCCCAGCTTGAAGCTGAGCAGGAACACGATCGCCGTGCCCCCGATGACGACAGCCCACCGCAACGGACGTGACACTGGCCCCCCTTGACGGATCCTCCGAACCTCCGAAGCTAGCAGCCACCCCCGCGGAACTCGCACCAGACCACCTTGCCCGGCGCCCGGGGCAGCACCCCCCAGTCGTCGGCGAGACCGGCCACGAGCGTGAGCCCCCGCCCGTGCGGCTGCCCGGTCAGCCGCGACAGCCCGGGCCCGCTGTCGTGGACCTCGACGCGGACGGTCCCGTCGAAGGTGAGCAGCCGGAGCAGGTAGCCGCGCCCGCGGGGGACCCCGTACCGCAGCGCGTTGGTCGCCAGCTCGCTCACGCAGAGCAACACGTCGTCCTGGCGGGAGGGTCTCCCCCAGGCGTGCAAGGTGTCACGTGTGAACTGGCGTGCAGCTGCGACGGTTTGCGGTGAGCGCAGGTAGAGGCGGTCCTGCACGAGGGCGGGTTGAGTATGCAGATTCACCCGCCGATCGTCGCGTTACGTGACTAGCGTGTGGCTGAGCGCCAACCCGTACTCATTGATGAGTACGGGTTGGCACGGGGTAAGACCTGTCCACAGGCGGGGAGTTCATCGTCATGCCACCGAGGAAGCGCACACGGCCCAATGCGACGACCATGAAGATGGTCGGTGCGCAGGTGGCCTCAGCCCGAACCGCCAAGAACCTGACGCAGAAGCAACTCGGAGAACTGGTCCGGCTGGACGAGGAGACCATCGCGTCAATCGAGCAGGGCCGCCGCAGCCTGATGCCGAATGTCGCGGAGCTGATGGACCAGGCACTGGGACTGCCCGGCCTCCTCACCGTGGCGGCGCACAAGATGCCGCAGATCGATGTGATCCCACCGTGGGCGGAGCCACTGATCAACCTGGAGCAGAAGGCCGCCACCCTGTCCTCGTACCAGAATCAGGTTGTACCGGGTCTACTCCAGACCGAGTCGTACGCAGAGGCGGTCTTCCGCAGCCGCGCACCGATCTATACCGACGGCGAGGTCGCGGACCAGACGAGGGCCCGCCTCGACCGCCAGACCGCACTGCGGCGCGAGAAGCCGATGTGCGCCAGCTTCGTCATCTGGGAGCCCGTCCTCCTGTGTCCGATCGGCGGCCGGAAGGTCCTCCGGGAACAGTTCCGACACCTGCTCGCCTGCTCCGAGCTGACCGGCGTATCCATCCAGATCCTGCCGCTGGACCGCCCCAGCCATCCCGCCCTGGACGGCCCGTTCGTCCTGCTGGAGACCCCGGAGCACCAGCACATCGCGTACCTCGAAACGCAACGCGGCAGCCTGGTCGTCTCCGACCTCGACGAGGTCAGCATCCTCTCCATGAAGTATGCGATGCTGCGGACCCAGGCCCTCAACCCCGAGGAAACCAGGGACCTGTTGAAACGGCTGCTAGGAGATCCATGAGCACCGAACTCACGTGGTTCAAGTCCAGCTACAGCGGCAGCGAGGGCGGCGACTGCCTGGAAGTGGCCACCGGCACGACCCAGGTCCACGTCCGGGACTCCAAGGTCACGGACGGCCCGACCCTCGCCCTCACACCCACCGCCTGGGCCGCCCTTACGGCGTGGACCGCTCGCTGATCAGCTCGGCCAGGCCGTCCAGCAGGCGGCCCAGGCCGAAGCGGAATTGAAAGTCCGGCTCATCCGACCCGGCAAACGCGTCGGACTCCAGCAGCCGCGTCACCGCCGGGTGGCTGTCCGGGCCGGTCAGTAGCCGCAGCGTGCGCACGTACTGGCCCACCACCTGGTCCGGCGCGACGCCGGCCTTCACGATGGCGTCCATCATGTCGGCGGCCATGGTGGCCTCGTTCCGTACCAGCCCGCCCACCAGGATGATCGCGGAGAGCTTCTCGCTCTCCTTCAGGCCGGTGTCCGCCAGCGCCGCGAGCCCGCGTTCCATCCACGCCAGCTGGTTCGGGCTGACCGGGGCCCCGGTGATCGGGATGCGCAGGATCCAGCTGTTGGCCATCAGGACGGCCCGCTGCGCGTAGGCCCACTCCGACAGGAGCTCCCGCCAGCCGCGTTCCGCCCCGCCGGGAGGCAACTCAGGCGGGCAGCCGACACCCGCGTCCGCCATCAGGATGAACAGCTCTTCCTTCGCCGCGACGTACCGGTAGAGGGACATCGTCGAGACGCCCAGTTCCTTGGCCACCCGGCCCATGGAGACGGCGTCCACGCCCTCACCTGCGGCGAGCGCCACCGCCGTGTCCACGATCCGCGGGAGGGTGAGCGTGGGGCGCGGGCCCTTGCCGGCTCGTTCGCGCAGGCCCCAGGCCATTTCCAGGCTCGCCGGGAGTCCCGTACCGCTGTCCGTGTCGTCCATCTCCGTCCCTCCCTCCTCCGCTACGTGATTGACCCACATCCTAGTTCTGTGTATTACTTACACAGAAGCGCGTAACCCATACGCAGAAGGGAGTTTGGCCCCTGATGACCACGAGCGACCTCGGCATCCACGCCACCGGCCTGACCAAGTCCTACGGCGCCCTGCGCGTCCTCGACGGCATCGACCTCGCCGTCCCGCGCGGCAGCGTCCTCGCCCTCCTCGGCCCCAACGGCGCCGGCAAGACCACCACCGTCCGCATCCTCGCCACCCTCACCGCCGCCGACTCGGGCGCCGCCCGCGTGGCCGGGTACGACGTCACCGACCACCGCTCGCGCGTCCGCGAACGCATCAGCCTCACCGGGCAGTTCGCGGCCGTGGACGAGCTCCAGACCGGCGCCGAGATGCTCCGCATGATGGGCCGCCTGACCGGCCTCTCCCCCCGGGACGCCCGTACCCGCGCCGACGAGCTGCTCGACCGCTTCGGGCTCACCGAGGCCGCCGCGCGCACGGCGAAGACGTACTCGGGCGGGATGCGACGGCGCCTCGACCTCGCCGCGAGCCTGGTCTCCCGGCCCGAGGTGATCTTCCTCGACGAGCCGACCACCGGGCTGGACCCGCGCAGCCGCCAGGACCTGTGGGACCTCGTACGGGAACTGCGCGCCGACGGCACGACCGTGCTGCTGACCACCCAGTACCTGGAGGAGGCCGACCGGCTCGCCGACCGCGTCGCCGTCCTGGCCGACGGGCGGATCGCCGCCGAGGGCACGCCCGCCGAGCTGAAGTCCCGCGTCGCCGGGCACCGGCTCGACCTCACCCTCGCCACCCGGGCCGCCTACGACGCGCTGGCCCCGCGCGCGGTCCACCTCGCCCCGGACGAGCTCACCCTGGGCCTGCCGACCGACGGCAGCGCGGCCGACGTACGCGCGCTGCTCGACGAGCTCGACCCGGACCGCACCGCCGTGGACCGCTTCGCGGTCCGCACCGCCACCCTCGACGACGTGTTCCTCACCCTGACGGGAGCCGCCCCATGAGCACCGCCGCCCTCTCCCTGGCCGGCCGCAGCCTGCGCATCAGCCGCCGCAGCCCGGACGCGCTGATCGCCGCGCTGATGCTGCCGGTCATGCTGATGCTGATCTTCGTCTACTTCTTCGGCGGTGCCATCGACACCGGGACCGAGTACGTGACGTACGTGGTGCCCGGCGCCATGCTGCTCTGCGCGGGTTTCGGCGCGGCGAGCACCGCCGTCAGCGTCGCCGACGACATGAAGAACGGGGTCATCGACCGCTTCCGCTCCCTGGACATCGGCGGCATCCCGATCCTGGCCGGACACGTCACGGCCTCCGTGCTGCGGAACCTGCTGTCCACGACCCTGGTCCTGGCCGTCGCCCTCGCCATCGGCTTCCGGCCCCAGGCGGGCCCGCTCGCCTTCCTCGCGGCGGCCGGGCTGCTGTTCGCGTACATCACGGCGATCTCGTGGCTGGCCGCCGTACTGGGCCTGCTCGCCAAGTCCCCGGAGGCGGCGGGCGGCTTCACCTTCCTGATGATGTTCCTGCCCTACCCGTCCAGCGCCTTCGTCCCCATCAAGACCATGCCGGGCTGGCTGCACGGCTTCGCCGACCACCAGCCGCTGACCCCCGTGATCGAATCCCTGCGCGCACTGCTCCTCGCGCAGCCCGCCCAAGACGCCCCCTGGGTGGCCCTGGCCTGGTGCGCCGGCATCACGGCGGTGGCCGTGACCCTGGCAGGGGTCCTCTTCCGCAGCCGGACCCGCTGAGGGGCTCCCTGCGGAGCCGGTCAGCGGGCCGGCCGTGCGCCTACCCGCTCAACGATTGAGCGGGTAGGAATGACGGCCCGTCGCCTCGTCGATCTCGGAGTGGGCCTTCTGCAGCATCTGCGACGCGAGATCCATGAGCGCGCGAGCGCCCGCGATCTCTTCCCCGACCCTCAGCTGCTCCGGGTCGGAGGGGTGACGCAGGGCATAGCCCCGCGCCTTGATCTCGGAGCCGTCCCCGAGCCTGACCAGGGCCGCCGCACTGGTGCGGTGGCCCTCCTCGGTGAATTCGAGCTCCACATGCCACCCGACGAGCGTGGACATGGTGCATCACCTCCAGGGGTCACCCTTCCCTCCAGAGTGCGCCTGTCCTCCCGGGGGCGCACCCGCAGCCGGAGGCACCCCGCGCCCGGGGCCGTCCCCCGGCATCTGCGACTCCCCGGCGGCCGCAGATGCCGGTGCCGCAAGCATGCACCGCCCAGCGCTTTTTGTAGAGTGTTTTTCTAGAAATTCATTCTGGTCTGAGCGAGCACCAGATCCGCTCGGGCAGGACCTTCACGGCCTCCCCCAGATCGAGTTCGTACGTGCTGGCCAGCCAGCGACGGGCCGCCTCCGCGACCGGGCCCATCACCAGCACCTCCAGCAACGGCACCGACAGCGGCCGGATCTCGCCCTTCTCCATACGGGTCCACATCCAGCGGCCCAGGTCCGCGAGCATGACCTCCTTGGCCGCCCGGATCTCCTCGGCGTGTATCGCGAGGTAACCGGAATAGGCGGAGGCATGGATGAACAGGGCGGCGTCCCGGTGCTCCTGGGTGAAGCGGAGGTACGTGCACACCAGCGCCCGCACGCCCGTACGGGCGGTCCGGGTCCGGGTGACGGCCTCCGTCAGCTGCTCGAAGAGCTGCCCCATGCAGCGGGTGTAGAGGGCGGCGGCCAGCCCGTCGAAGCTCCCGAAATGGTGGTAGAGGCTCCCCAGACTGACCCCACTGGCCGCCGTCACGGCCTGGACGGTGAAGCCCTGCTGCCCCGACTCGGCGTACACCCGCAGGGCGGAGGTCAGGAGCAGGTCGACGGTGGCCTCGCCACGCTGTTGCTTCACCATGCCGCCAGCGTAGAACACAATGGAACTACAAGATTTTTCTAGAAAATCCCTCCACCCATCGGATCATCCTCACAGCGCGTTGAACGACCAGAAGACGCCGACCTCGTCCGCGGACACCGCGATCAGGCCGAGATCCATCATGAAGCCGGTGAAGGGGTGGCCGCCTTCGAGGTCCCGCGCCAGGAAGTCGGGCGCGTCGGAGGTGCGGGCGAGGAAGGAGGAGGTCCAGAACGCCGCATCGGGGCCGAACCGGTCCAGCACGGTCCGGGCGTCCGCGAGCACCGCGTCGCGGTCCTCCCGCAACCGGACCGGGAAGCCCTCGAAGAACCACTCCTGCGCGAGCGAGGCGAGCAGCTCGACGGCAGCGCCCGCCGTGATCGGGCGGACCCCGGCGCGCAGGTCCTCGGCGGTCATCGCATGGAACGGGTAGGAGGGGTGACCGGCCTCCCATCCCACCTTGAACGTCTCCGATTCCCGGACGGACCAGCCCCGCGGGTCGGCGACCGACCGCTCCATGACGGCGAGGACGTCCTCGGCCCAGTCCCCGTGCAGCCGGGGGCCGCTCCTGGCGAAGGTGTAGACGTCCTCCAGGAGCCGTACCAGTGCGGCTTCCCAGGTGGCGGCTTCGATGGATCGGGTCGTCATGGATTCTTCCTCTCAGGGCTCAGCAGTCGAACGTCCAGAACAGCCCGACCTCGGTGTCGGAGACGATGACCAGGCCGGCGTCCTCCCAGTAGAAGGTCATCGGGGTATAGCCCCAGTGGGACGCCCCGAAGTCCAGCGTGCCGTCCTTGCGCGCACCGACGGTGACGTTGGTGTGGCAGGTGAACGTGTCCCCGTAGCGGGCGAGGATGGTGCGGGCCATGTCCTGCAGCTCGTCGACGCTCTCGGTGAACCTTTCGAGGTTCCGCAGGGTGCAGCCGCCGTCGGTGAGTGCGAGGAGTAGATTCCCGGCGCTCGCACGGTCGATCTCGTGCAACCGCTCCCCGACGTCGGCCGGGGTGAGCCGACGCCGGGGATCGGCCTTGAAGGGCGGGCGGAAGGGAAAGGCGGGCACTTCCTTCGTGCGCTCGCTCGCGGTGTCGTCGAGCCCGGCCCAGCCGCGCGGATCGGGGACGGCGCGTTCCATGACGGCGAGCACGTCGGCCCGCCAGTCCTCGTGCTTGCGCGGACCGGTGGCGCTGAATGTGAACGCGTCCTCGTACAGGTGCCGTACCGCCGATTCCCAGGACGCCTGGTCAATGAGCATGTTCGTGAACCTAAGCCCCGGTCGAGCCGGATACCTGAGTACCCGCACTCATGTGCCCGCTCCCCCGGCCGAGTTGACTGGGTCCATGAACACGGACACCGACCCCGTGAGGGACACCGCACGGCATCCGCGTGCCTTCGTCGCGCCGCTCGTCTCCACCCTGCTCACGCTGCCCCTGGCGGCCGTCGCGCTCTTCTTCGCCGGGCTGTCCCCGATGGCCTGCGACTCCTGCGGCGACGCCGCGAGTGACCGGTTCGACGCCTCGTACGAGGTCGCCTTCCCCGTCTTCGGGTTCGGGCTGGTGGTGGTCCTGGTCCTGCTGGTCGCCGCCTGGGCGCTGCCCTGGCAGCGGCGGAACGCCGCCGCCAGGGTGTGGCTCGCCGTGATCGCTCCGGCGGCCGTCGTCTTCAACTACATCGTCTTCTACGGCCTGGTCGACTGGCCGTAGGGGAGGAACGTCAGCGAGCCTCGCGCAGCCAGCCGGCCACCTCGGTAGCCCAGTACGTGAGGATCGTGTCGGCGCCCGCGCGCTTGATGCCCAGCAGGGTCTCCAGGATGGCCCGGTCGCGCTCGATCCAGCCCTTCTCCGCCGCCGCCTCGATCATCGCGAACTCGCCGCTGATCTGGTACGCCGCCACCGGTACGTCCACGGCCTGCGCGACCCGGTACAGGATGTCGAGGTAGGGGCCGGCCGGCTTGACCATCACCATGTCGGCGCCCTCCTCCAGGTCGAGGGCCAGCTCCCGCAGGGACTCCCGGGCGTTCGCCGGGTCCTGCTGGTACGTCTTGCGGTCGCCCTGCAGAGAGGAGGCCACGGCCTCCCGGAAGGGCCCGTAGAACGCGGACGTGTACTTGGCCGTGTACGCCAGGATGGACACGTCCTCGTGGCCCGTCTCGTCCAGCGCGTCGCGGATGACGCCGACCTGGCCGTCCATCATCCCGCTGGGCCCGACCACGTGGACGCCCGCGTCGGCCTGGACCTGCGCCATCTCGGCGTACCGCTCCAGCGTCGCGTCGTTGTCCACCCGACCATCCGCATCCAGCACCCCGCAGTGCCCGTGGTCCGTGTACTCGTCCAGACACAGGTCGGACATGATCACCAGATCATCCCCCACCTCGGCCTTCACGTCGCGGATCGCGACCTGGAGGATCCCGTCCGGCTCGGTGCCCGCCGTCCCCCGCCCGTCCTTGTTCTCGTCGGCCGGGACACCGAACAGCATGATCCCGGCGACCCCGGCCTCGACCGCCTCGACGGCGGCCTTCCGCAGCGTGTCCCGGGTGTGCTGGACGACGCCCGGCATCGCGGAGATCGCCAGGGGCTCGCTGATGCCCTCCCGCACGAAGGCCGGGAGGATCAGGTCCGAGGGGTGCAGCCGGTTCTCCGCGACCATCCGCCGCATCGCCGGGGTGGTCCGCAGCCGGCGGGGCCGCGAGCCGGGGAAGGATCCGTACGCGCTCATTCGTCAGTCGCCTCTTCGAGCATCGAGAACAGTCGGGACAAGCGTAGGCCCGAACACTTCGCAGCCCGGCCCGGGGCGGTTTCGGCGGGGCCGGGTGTGTGCCGGGGCGTCCCCGCAGGGCGCCGAACGCAATACCGCCGCACTCTCCGACCCCTCGCCACGTTCGGCGCCCGAGGAGACGCCCCGGCGCGCGCCCGGCCCCGACGGAACCGGCCCGCCCCGCCCCGCCCCGCCGGGCAACCGACGAGGGCGGGGCCCGGCACGCTCGCGCCGGACCCCGCCCTCGTACTCGTACTCGTACTGCTCAGCCCACGGCTAGGTCGTACGACGCCGCCGCGCGCCCGGCCGCCGCTCGCTCGGCCGGAAGACCGTCTCGCCGGCCTCCTTGGCCGCCTCGCGGCGCGCCGCGCCGTACTCGGCCAGCGCCTCCGCCAGCTTCGACACCGACGGCTCCGGCGACAGGACGTCGACCCGCAGCCCGTGCTCCTCCGCCGTCTTGGCCGTCGCCGGCCCGATACAGGCGATGACGGTCACGTTGTGCGGCTTGCCGGCAATGCCCACCAGATTCCGAACCGTCGACGACGACGTGAAGAGAACGGCGTCGAAGCCGCCGCCCTTGATCGCCTCGCGCGTGTCCGCCGGCGGCGGCGACGCGCGCACGGTCCGGTAGGCGGTGACGTCGTCGACCTCCCACCCGAGCTCGATCAGCCCGGCGACCAGCGTCTCGGTCGCGATGTCGGCCCGCGGCAGGAACACGCGGTCGATCGGGTCGAAGACCGGGTCGTACGGCGGCCAGTCCTCCAGCAGTCCGGCTGCGGACTGCTCACCGCTCGGCACCAGGTCCGGCTTCACGCCGAACTCCACCAGCGCGGCCGCGGTCTGCTCGCCCACCGCGGCGACCTTGATGCCCGCGAAGGCACGCGCGTCGAGCCCGTACTCCTCGAACTTCTCCCGCACAGCCTTCACGGCGTTGACCGAGGTGAAGGCGATCCACTCGTAGCGGCCCGTCACCAGGCCCTTCACCGCGCGCTCCATCTGCTGCGGCGTGCGCGGCGGCTCCACGGCGATGGTCGGCACCTCGTGCGGCACCGCGCCGTAGGAACGCAGCTGGTCGGAGAGCGAGGCCGCCTGCTCCTTCGTGCGCGGTACGAGGACCCGCCAGCCGAACAGCGGCTTCGACTCGAACCAGGACAGGTCCTCACGCCGCGCGGCGGCGCTGTGCTCACCGACCACGGCTATGACGGGCCGGGCGCCCTCGGGCGAGGGGAGCACCTTGCCCTGCTTGAACACCTGGGCGATGGTGCCCAGCGTCGCGGACCAGGTCCGCTGCCGCGTGGTGGTGCCGGCGACCGTCACGGTCAGCGGGGTGTCGGGCTTGCGCCCGGCGCTCACCAGCTCGGCGGCGGCGGCCGAGACCGTCTCCAGCGTGGCGGAGACGACGAGGATCCCGTCGCTCGCGCCCACCTCGCTCCAGCAGCGCGCCGAGGCGTTCTTCGCGTCGACGAACCGCACGTCCGCGCCCTGCTTGTCGCGCAGCGGGACACCGGCGTACGCGGGTACGCCCACCGCGGTCGCGACACCGGGCACCACCTCGAAGGGGATGCCGGCGCCGGCGCAGACGAGCATCTCCTCGGCGGCGTTGCCGTCGAGCCCGGGGTCGCCCGTGACGGCACGCACGACCCGCCTGCCGGAGCGTGCGGCCTCCATGACAAGATTGGCCGCGTCCCGGATCACCGGGACCCCGGCGGCTGCTGACGCTTCGTCAGCAACCGTCAGCTGCGGCGTGTCTACTCCCGCGCGCGCATGCGTCCGTACGACTTCGAGCACCTCGGGCTCCGCGATCAGTACGTCCGCGGCGGCGAGCGCCTCGACGGCGCGCAGCGTCAGCAGACCCGGGTCGCCCGGGCCGGCACCGAGGAAGGTGACGCGTCCGTGGGCGGCGACGGCCGGAAAAGCGGAGGTGGTGGGAATTGAGGGGTTCAAAGCGATCGCTCCCCCATCAGACCGGCCGCGCCCTTGGCCAGCATCTCGTCCGCGAGTTCGCGGCCGAGCGCCATGGCCTCGTCGTACGACTGGGGCACGGGACCGGTGGTGGACAGCTGAACCAGCGTGGTGCCGTCGAGGGTTCCGACGACGCCGCGCAGGCGCATTTCATTGACAGTCTGTCCGTCGGCCAGAAGGTCGGCGAACGCGCCCACGGGTGCGCTACAGCCGGCCTCCAGGGCGGCGAGCAGGGAACGCTCGGCGGTCACGGCGGCCCGGGTGTGCGGGTCGTCGAGTTCGCCGAGCGCGGCGATGAGGTCCGTATCGGACGCGAGGCACTCCACGGCGAGAGCGCCCTGGCCGGGAGCCGGCAGCACGCTGTCGACGGACAGCAGGTCGGTCGCTTCGTCGCCGCGGCCGATCCGGTTCAGCCCGGCGGCGGCCAGCACGACCGCGTCGAGCTCACCGTCCCGCACGAAGCCGATCCGGGTGTCGACGTTGCCGCGGATCGGCACCGTCTCGATCCGCTTGCCCAGGGAGAGCGCCAGGTGGTTGAGCTGGGCCGTCCGGCGGGGCGACCCGGTACCGATCCGGGCGCCGTCGGGCAGCTGCTCGAAGGTCAGGCCGTCCCGGGCGACGAGCGCGTCCCGGGGGTCCTCGCGCAGCGGCATGGCCGCGATCACGAGGTCGTCGGGCTGGGCCGTCGGCAGGTCCTTCAGCGAGTGCACGGCGAAATCGACCTCGCCGCGCAGCAGCGCGTCGCGCAGGGCCGTGACGAACACGCCCGTCCCGCCGATCTGCGCGAGGTGCTCGCGCGAGACGTCGCCGAAGGTCGTGATCTCCACGAGCTCGACGGGTCGGCCGGTGATCGCCCGTACCGCGTCGGCGACGTGGCCCGACTGGGACATGGCCAGCTTGCTCCGCCGCGTACCGAGCCGCAGCGGCTGGTCGGGACGTGTGTTCATGATGCCCGTCCTGGGTCGTCGTCGTTCATCGGATCGGCCGCGTCCGCCCGGCTGACGGAAGCAACCGTCTGAGGGTCGAGGTCGAAGAGTTCGCGCAGTGCGTCCGCGTACCCGGCGCCGCCGGGCTCGCTGGCGAGCTGCTTCACGCGCACGGTCGGCGCGTGGAGGAGTTTGTCGACAACGCGGCGCACGGTCTGGGTGACCTCGGCCCGCTGCCGCTCGTCGAGGTCGGGGACCCGCCCGTCGAGCCGCGCCACTTCCATGGCCACGACCTCGGCCGCCATGGCCCGCAGGGCGACGACGGTGGGCGTGATGTGCGCGGCCCGCTGGGCCGCCCCGAAGGCGGCCACTTCCTCGGCGACTATGCCGCGTACGGCGTCCACGTCGGCAGCCATCGGCGCGTCGGCGGAGGCCTCGGCCAGGCTTTCGATGTCCACCAACCGCACACCGGGAATCCGGTGCACGGCGGCGTCGATGTCCCGGGGCATGGCCAGGTCGAGCAGCGCGAGCCGTACGGGCATGCCGTCGGCCTGGCTCCGGGCGCTCTTGCGGGGCTGCCGCTGCGCGGCGGCCTCGCCCTGATCGGCCCAGGTCCCGTGCAGTTCGAGCGAGCTGGCATCCACCCCGGTCAACGCGGCCCGTCCATCGGGCCCCACGGGACACCCGTCGGCCTCGACGGCCGCACTGATCGTCCGCGCAGCCCCGGCATCAGCCAGCCGCCCTCCGGCCCGGGCAGCGGCAACAAGCTTGGCCACCACCGCGGAATCCAGCCCGGCCCCATCCAGCCCCGCCGGGGGCACGGCCAGCCCCGCCGGGGCCACATCCAGCCCCGCCGGCGTTTGAGGCGCGGGGTCCGGGGCAGAGCCCCGCTCTTTCAGCCCCGCCGGCGTTTGAGGCGCGGGGTCTGGGGCAGCGCCCCAGGACGCGGCGGCGAGAACGTCATCGGCGGTCAGCACGAGCCCGGTCGCACCCGTGCAGGACACGACCACATCGACTCGTGTCAGCTCATCGGCAACACCGGACATCGCAACGGCGGAAGCCGCAACCCCGGTGCCCGAGGCAACCAGAATCTCGGCAAGCCGCTCCGCCCGCTCCGCGGTCCGGTTCGCCACCACGATCTCGGCCACACCGACCCGCGCCAGCGTCGCCGCCGCCAGCGAGGACATCGACCCGGCACCGATCACCAGCGCCCGCTTACCCGCGGCCCACTCCCCGACGGGCACCCGCACCGCGAGCTGCTCCAGCCCGAACGTCACCAGCGACTGGCCCGCCCGGTCGATCCCGGTCTCCGAGTGCGCCCGCTTGCCGACCCGCAGCGCCTGCTGGAACAGGTCGTTGATCAGCCGGCCGGCGGTGTGCAGCTCCTGCCCCAGCGCCAGCGCGTCCTTGATCTGGCCGAGGATCTGCCCCTCGCCCACGACCATCGAGTCCAGCCCGCACGCCACCGAGAACAGGTGGTGCACCGCCCGGTCCTCGTAGTGCACGTACAGATACGGAGTGAGCTCCTCCAGAGCCACCCCACTGTGCTGTGCCAGCAGCGTGGACAGCTCGGCCACACCGGCGTGGAACTTGTCCACGTCCGCGTACAGCTCGATCCGGTTGCACGTGGCGAGCACCGCCGCCTCCGCCGCCGGCTCGGCGGCGAGGGTGTCGTGCAGCAGCTTGACCTTGGCATCGGCGGACAGCGAGGCGCGCTCCAGCACGCTCACGGGCGCGCTGCGATGGCTCAGCCCTACGACGAGCAGACTCATGCCGGCATCACCGCCGGCACGTCGCCCTCGGGCCCGCCCTTGCGCGCCTCGGCGGCGCCCCGACCGGCCGGCGGCACCACGGCCGCGGCGGGTGCGGCGCCGCCCACGGAGGAGCCGCCGGAGGCAGCGGCCGCGGCCGCTTCCTCGCCGGCCTTGCGCTGCTCGTGGAACGCCAGGATCTGGAGCTCGATCGACAGGTCGACCTTGCGCACGTCGACGCCGTCCGGCACGGAGAGCACCGTCGGCGCGAAGTTCAGGATGGAGGTGACACCGGCCGCGATCAGCCGCTCGCTGACCTGCTGCGCCGCCCCGGCCGGCGTCGCGATGACACCGATCGAGACGCCGTTCTCCTCGATGATCTTCTCCAGCTCATCGGTGTGCTGCACGGGGATCCCGGCCACCGGCTTGCCGGCCATCGCCGGGTCGGCGTCGATCAGCGCGGCCACGCGGAAGCCGCGCGACGCGAAACCGCCGTAGTTGGCGAGCGCGGCGCCGAGGTTGCCGATGCCGACGATGACGACCGGCCAGTCCTGGGTCAGGCCGAGCTCACGGGAGATCTGGTAGACGAGGTACTCGACGTCGTAGCCGACGCCGCGGGTGCCGTAGGAACCCAGGTACGAGAAGTCCTTGCGCAGCTTCGCGGAGTTGACTCCGGCGGCGGCAGCGAGCTCCTCGGAGGACACCGTGGGCACCGATCGCTCGGAGAGCGCGGTGAGGGCACGCAAGTACAGCGGAAGCCGGGCGACAGTGGCCTCGGGAATACCTCGGCTGCGGGTCGCCGGTCGGTGAGTTCGGCCAGTTGCCACGATGCTCCTGCGGGATGAGCGGGGCTGCAGGCGGCCACTTGTCCCAGGACCGCCCCGTCGACAGCAGGCTATGCCTTTGTGAACGCGTGCACAAAGATTGTGTCCGCTTTGTCCGAGCAAAGTGACCGGGGTCACGCGACCTCGGCACGCAAACCCGGAACCGGCGGGACGCCGAACCCGTTCAAATCCCAAAGGGGGCAAAACCGTGCACTCTCCTCACAGATACGCCCCCAGACCCCACAAATCGCCCATGATGGTAACCGCGAAGAGGGCTAGCCCTCCAACGCCCGCCGCAGCCGGTCCGGGTTCACCCGCCAGAAGGTGTGCTGCTCGCCATCCACCAGCACCACCGGAATCTGCTCCCAGTGCAGCCGGTAGAGCTCCTCGTCCTGCGAAATGTCCTTCTTCTTCCACTGTGCACCCGTCTCGGCGCACACCTTCGCCACGACCTCCTCCGCCTCGTCGCACAGGTGGCACCCCGGCTTCCCGATGAGCGTCACCATCCGGTCGCCGGGACGCTTCTTTTCCTTACGGCGCAACAAAGGGCTCATGGCTCCATTCTCCCGAAGTGTTAACGCCTCCGTTTCCCGGCGGTTCGGGAACTCCCGAACACAGTGGCTATGCTCGCGTCATGGCCGCTCTGGGATGGCTCACCCCCCGTAGGCGCTCCGCCACCGCGCGGAGCGTGCTGGCAGGCGAGGCCTCTGCCGAGGCCGCCCGCAAGACCGCTCTCACCGAAGCCCCACCGCTCTCGCAGCCCGAGGCGGAAGCCGAGACCGAGGCCGAGGCGCTTGCGGAACAGGCTCCGGCCGAGCCCGAGTTCCCGGTCGCCGGCGACGATCTCGCCGCCGCCTTCTTCGACCTCGACAACACCGTGATGCAGGGCGCCGCGATCTTCCACTTCGGCCGCGGCCTCTACAAGCGCGAGTTCTTCCAGCGCCGCGAGCTCGCCCGATTCGCCTGGCAGCAGGCCTGGTTCCGGCTCGCCGGGGTCGAGGACCCCGAGCACATGCAGGACGCCCGCGACAGCGCCCTGTCCATCGTCAAGGGCCACAAGGTCTGCGAACTGATGGCCATCGGCGAGGAGATCTACGACGAGTACATGGCCGAGCGGATCTGGCCGGGCACCCGCGCCCTGGCCCAGGCCCACCTCGACGCCGGCCAGAAGGTGTGGCTGGTCACCGCCGCCCCCGTGGAGACGGCCACGATCATCGCCCGCAGGCTGGGCCTGACCGGGGCCCTGGGCACCGTCGCCGAATCCGTCGACGGGGTCTACACCGGCCGCCTGGTCGGCGAGCCGCTGCACGGGCCCGCCAAGGCCGAGGCGGTCCGCGCGCTGGCCGCCGCCGAGGGTCTGGACCTCGCGCGCTGCGCCGCGTACAGCGATTCGCACAACGACATCCCGATGCTGTCGCTGGTCGGACATCCGTACGCGATCAATCCCGACACAAAACTGCGCAAGCATGCCCGGACCAACGACTGGCGGCTGCGCGACTATCGGACCGGTCGCAAGGCCGTGAAGGTCGGCGTCCCGGCGGCCGCCGGGGTCGGCGCGATCGCGGGCGGCGCGGCCGCCGCCATCGCCCTGCACCGTCGCCGCCGCTAGCCACGACCGGCCCGGCGACCGGCCGCCGCCAGCACCGGAGCCCTCGCACGCCCTGCGGGCGGCGCCCGGCCGGCTCCCTGCCCGCCGCCCCAGGGGCATTCCTCCAGGCCTACCCCCGGACGGGGCAGGGCACTCCGCCATGCCCGACTCGGTCGCGCGCCCCCTTGGAAGCGTCCATTCCGCGTATCCAAGTGATCAAGAATCGATCACCAACAGCGACTGAATATGCCCTCGACACGCAACAGAAGTGTCGGAACCGGTGATTTGAGCAACTGGGTGTAGCGCTGCCTGTACGAAGCGTTATTCTCCTCAAACGCATGCCACCGGCCATCTGTCGCCACGACGGGTGAACGGTCCCGCACTGCACGTGATGGAAGCTCTGCCTCTGGGAGTCCCGTGTACCCACCTGTCGGGGTTGACGCCTCGGGCCTGGCTACGCTGCGCGCAACGGTCCTCGACCACCTGCGTGGCTTCGTCCCCACCGCGTACGCCGTCCCCGCCTTCGCCGCCGCGGTACCTGCCGGCCTCGGCCCGGCCGGACCTTGCTACGCCCTGACCGACGGCGGCGCGACCGTGGGCAGACGAGGCCGCGCGGCCGGGAGTTCGAGCGGCGCAGCCGGCACGAGCACCCAGGCCACCCCCACCCCGCGCCGCCCCACGGCGGACAGCGACCAGGCCCGCATGATGGACCTGGTCGAACGCGCCCAGGCGGGCGAGGCCGAGGCCTTCGGCCGCCTCTACGACCAGTACAGCGACACGGTCTACCGCTACATCTACTACCGCGTCGGCGGCAAGGCGACCGCGGAGGATCTCACCAGCGAGACCTTCCTGCGCGCACTGCGCCGCATCTCCACCTTCACCTGGCAGGGCCGCGACTTCGGCGCCTGGCTCGTGACGATCGCCCGCAACCTGGTGGCGGACCACTTCAAGTCCAGCCGCTTCCGGCTGGAGGTCACCACCGGCGAGATGCTCGACGCGAACGAGGTCGAGCGCAGCCCCGAGGACTCCGTCCTGGAGTCCCTCTCCAACGCGGCCCTGCTGGAGGCCGTACGGAAACTCAATCCGCAGCAGCAGGAGTGCGTGACCCTGCGCTTCCTGCAGGGCCTCTCGGTCGCCGAGACGGCCCGGGCGATGGGGAAGAACGAGGGCGCCATCAAGACGCTCCAGTACCGGGCGGTCCGCACGCTGGCCCGCCTCCTCCCCGACGACGCCCGCTGACACCCCGACCAGACGACACCACACACCCTTACCTTCGGTGACCCCTCGATGACGCTGTGGTCCGATCATCCTTCGTCCGTAACCCAAGTGCCGCGACGCTCGTTGTGCGGAATGCAGGCTCCCTTTGGACACGCCCCACCCGAAGCCGCTCACCCGAAAGGGTGGACGCGCTCAAGGAGGGCAACCTTCCGGACACCTTGGGGAGTCGATCGTCATGACGAGAGGAGGTGCCGCCAGTGATCGCGAACGTGACTCCGCACCGGCGGGCGAACGCCTTCGCCCAGGCCCTGGAGGATCGGACCCTGTCCGATCTTTCGGAACCGGACCCGGCGGCCGAGCAGTCCGAGGCACCTGCCGAACCTGCCGACCACGACCGGTTGTTGGCCCTGGCGAGCGTGCTCGGCGAAAGAATGCCGCGCCCAGTGCTGGACCCCGAGGTCAAAGTGGTGCAGCGAGCCCAGCTCGTTGCCGCCATGGAGGCCATGGTGCTGGAGGAGAGGGCGGGGGGCGGTGCCGCCTCGGACCCTCTGGTGCCCGAGCAGCGGACCGGCCGCGGCGCCCACCGGGCGACCCCGCTCCGGAAATTGCGGCCCCGCTCCCGCTGGTCCAAGGGCATCGCAGCGGGCGGCCTCACCGTGGGTGTGGCCGCAGGGGCCTTCAGCGGAGTGGCCGCTGCCAGTTCCGACGCCCTGCCCGGTGACCACCTCTACCCCGTGAAACGGGGCATGGAGGACCTGAAGCTGGGCATGGCCGACGAGGATTCGGACCGGGGCGAGCTCTATCTCGACCAGGCCTCGAACCGCCTGTCCGAGGCCCGCAGGCTGATGGAGCGAGGCCGGACGGGCGTCCTGGACCACGAATCCCTGGGCGAGATCCGCCGCGCCCTGGCGGCGGTGAAGCACGACGCGGGGGAGGGCCACCGGCTCCTCCAGGCCGCGTACGAACGGGACGGCTCGCTGGGCCCGATCCAGAAGCTGTCGTCGTTCTCCCGCTCGCACCGCGATGCGTGGGGCAAGCTCCGCGAGAAGCTCCCGGCGCAGCTCACGGACGTGGGCGGTCAGGTGGAGTCGGTCTTCCAGGCCATAGACGAAGACGTGGCGCCGCTCCAGAGCCTGCTCCCGAAGCCTCCGGAGCAGACCCGCGGCCACAGCTCGTCCGGCACCTCTGCCACACCGGACACCCCCAGCGGCAAGCAGCAGTCCGCCCCCGCCGCGGGCGCCCCCTCGGGCAGCCCCGCGCCGTCCCCCTCGGGCAGCGCCCGGCCACCGGTCGGCGGCCTCCTGGGCGGTACGGGCGACCTGCTCAACCCGTCTGCGGGACAGTCGGCCCCGCCCTCCCCGGGCACGCCGGACGTCCCCAAGCCGGACATCACCCTCCCGCCCCTCCTCCCGGGCCTCCTCCCGGGCCTAGGCCTCAACGCGGAGGACGCAGGGCAGTAAAAGTCGGGGGGCCGCGCACGCGCGGCCCCCCGATCCAGCCCCGCCGGCGTTTGAGGCGCGGGGTCCGGGGCAGCGCCCCGGCACTCAACGGTCAGAAAAAGACAGACCTGCGCTGCACCAGCAACTTGTACAGCGTGTGCTGAATCTGCTCCCGAACCTGATCCGTCAGGTTGAACATCAGCATCGGATCCTCCGCCGCCTCCGCCGCATACCCGTCCGTCGGGATCGGCTCCCCGAACTGGATCGTCCACTTCGTCGGCAGCGGCAGCGCCCCCAGCGGCCCGAGCCACGGGAACGTCGGCGTGATCGGGAAGTACGGAATCCCCAGCAGCCGCGCGAGCGTCTTCGCGTTGGCGACCATCGGGTATATCTCCTCCGCCCCCACGATCGAGCACGGCACGATCGGCACGCCCGCCCGCAGCGCCGTCGACACGAACCCGCCCCGCCCGAAGCGCTGGAGCTTGTACCGGTCCCCGAAGGGCTTCCCCAGCCCCTTGAAGCCCTCCGGCATGACGCCGACCAGCTCCCCGGCCTCCAGCAGCCGCTGCGCGTCCTCCGCGCACGCCAGGGTGTGGCCCGCCTTGCGCGCCAGCTCGTTCACCACCGGCAGCATGAACACCAGGTCCGCCGCCAGCAGCCGCAAGTGCCGCTGCGCCGGGTGGTGGTCGTGGACGGCGACCTGCATCATCAGCCCGTCCAGGGGCAGCGTCCCCGAGTGGTTCGCCACGATCAGCGCGCCACCCTCCTTCGGGACGTTCTCGATGCCCTTGATCTCGACCCGGAAGTATTTGTCGAACAGCGGCCGCATCAGGGACATCAGGACCTGGTCCGTCAGCTCCTTGTCGTAGCCGAACTCGTCGACCTCGTACTCCCCGGTGATCCGCCGCCGCAGGAACGCCAGCCCGCCGGCGATCCGCTTGTCCCAGCCGTCACCCGCCGGAGCCGGTGCGGGAGCGGCCGCCTCCACCGCCCCCTCCAGGCCCCCGGGTTCGGGTGCGGGCGCCTGCGCGGGCACCGCCCGCACCCGCCGTCCCGCCGCCCGCCGGCGCGGCCGGTCCTCGTCGAACGGAATGACCTTGGCGTCCGCCACTATCGCTTCGCTCCTTCAGCCTCGTCGACGTCGGCACCGGGTCCGTCTGCACGGTGCCCGTCCGCACCCAGCATGGCGGCCACCCGGTCGACGGCCCGCCCGACCCGCTCCGGCGGCAGCAGCCCGTTCCCCCGGCTCCGCGCGAAGTCCGCGAAGGTCTCGACGGTCGTGTACATGGGCTCAAAGCCGAGGACCTCCCGCATCTGGGTGGTCTCCACGACCCTGCCGTGGGTGAGCAGCCTTATCTGCTCCGGCGAGAAGTCGGTGGCCCCGACCGCCCGCAGCGCCTGCCCGACCCACGTCACCGCGGGCAGCAGCAGCGGCAGCGTCGGCCGCCCCAGCCGCCGCGCGCACTGCGACAGCAGCAGCACGCCGTCACCGGCGATGTTGAAGGTCCCGCTGTTCAGCGTCCCGGGCTTCGGCGCCTGCGCCGCCAGCCGCAGCACGTCGAGCACGTCGTCCTCGTGGACGAACTGCAGCCGCGGGTCGTATCCCAGCACGGTCGGCATCACGGGCATCGAGAAGTATTCGGCGAGCGCCGAGTCCGCGAAGGGCCCCAGGATGTTCGCGAAGCGCAGCACGCACACCGCGACGTCGGGCCGCCGGCGCGCGAAGCCCCGTACGTACCCCTCGACCTCGGCGGCGTCCTTGGCGAAGCCGCCCGCCGGCAGCGATTTCGGCTGCGTGGTCTCGGTGAAGACGGCCGGGTCGCGGGAGGTGCCCCCGTACACGCTCGTACTGGACTTCACCACGAGCCGCCGTACCGTCGGCGACTTCTGGCAGGCTCCCAGGAGCTGCATCGTCCCGATGACGTTCGTTTCCTTGACGGCGCTGTGGGCGCCGCCCGCCCCCGCGCTGCCCCCGGTGACCGCCAGATGGACCACCGTGTCGACGGCGTGCTCGGCGAGCACGCGGGCGATCGCCGACTGCCTGATGTCCGTACGGACGAACTCCGCCGACCCGAGCCGGTGCGGCGGTGTCACCGCGTCCACCGCGATCACCCGCTCGACCTCCGGGTCGCGCTGGATCCGGCGCACGAAGCGGCCGCCCAGCTGCCGGGCTGCCCCGGTGACGAGTACGACCTTCCCCACGTGCTCAGCGCCTCCCTCGAAGAAGTCCCCCAGCTGCACCGCAGCCCCCCCACCATTCTGGTGGAGGGGCTGCGGAGAACACGTACAGCTGCCGTTTACTTCTTGTTACGGCGCTGGACGCGGGTGCGCTTGAGCAGCTTGCGGTGCTTCTTCTTGGCCATCCGCTTGCGCCGCTTCTTGATAACAGAGCCCACGACTACCCTCGCTCACTTCTTCTTCACTGGTGCGGGGCGTCTGGGCCCACACGACCTACGTCGGCCTAGCCTACCCGCCCGAGCTCTGAGCCTGTAATCCGAGTGCTTCCCCGGAGTTACGAGGGCATCCGCGGCCTTCAGTCTCAGGCCGACTCCACCCCCACATAGGACTCTCGGAGGTACTCGTGGACCGCGTTCTCGGGGACCCGGAAGGACCGGCCCACCCGGATTGCGGGCAGATGACCGTTGTGCACCAGCCGGTACACGGTCATCTTCGACACTCGCATCACCGAGGCAACCTCCGCCACGGTCAGGAACTGAACCTCACTGAGAGGCCTCTCGCCAGCAGCCATGACACACCTTGACCTTCCGCGCATGACGGGCACCGGCTTCCCCTCCGGTTACTCCTCGTCGTCGCACGCTCACTCCCCAGAGTAGGGGCGCGTGATACGAGTGGGGAAGAGGAGCTACGGCCACTCCTGCCGACCCGTCAGACTCGCCCGGCCGAGCACGTACCGGGCAAGCGGTCGGTAGTAGTCCGCACGCACCGCGTCATCAAGTGGAACGGCCACCGAGACCCGCCCCTCGGCCTCCCCGACGAACAGCGCGGGATCGTCCGTATCCGCCAGCCCGATCGCCTCCACACCGAGCTGACCTGCACCGCAGACCCACCCGTGGTCCCCCACCACCAGGTCCGGCAGCGGCCCGCCGGCCTCCGCGAGGGCCCCCAGCGCGATCCGAACCGGCAGCGGCGAATGGGTGTGCACGCCGGTCGCACTCCCCGGCGGCCGCACGCCGGGTTCCCGCACCAGTGCGACCCCCCGTACGTATTCGATGCGGTGCGTGCGTACGCCGAACCGGGTCGCCATGTCGACACTCGCCCCCTGCGCCGGAGTGAGGACAACACATCCCGCCGCCGACATCGCCTCGGCCAAACCTGCGTAGAAGTCCAGGAGCCGATGCGGGTGACCGGTCCCGAACAGCACCGGCGAACGGGCCCGCGCCGCCTCGCGCAGCCGCCCCGCGAAGGCCTCCAGCGCCGCCACCGTCCGCTCCGGGTCGATCACGTCCGGCCCGCTGACGTGCGCCGGGTCCGCCGAGACCCCGCACTTGTCCGCCATCAGCCTCAGCAGATCACCCTCGCCCCAGCCCCCCTCCGGATCCAGCCCCAGCAGCACCCGCGGGTCGCGCGCCGCGAACAGCCGGTAACTGCGCAGGCTCTCCTCCCGTGAGGTGGCGACGGGCCCGGCCAACCGGGCGGCCAGCAGATGCGCACGCAACGCGCCGGTGCTCAACACCCTCCGATGCTGCCCCACCCCACCTGGCGGGGCATCAATTCCGCGGAACAGCCCCACACTTGGCGTAACGATGCTTCAGCGGTGACCTGCACCGACCCTCAGGTCAGCATGCCGCGCAGCGGAAAGACCGCCCGCCGGGTGGCCAGTACGGCCTGATCCGTACGGTCGGCCGGATCGTAGCCCGCCTCCCACTCCCGCCACGACGGCGTCCGCCCGTCCGTCATCCGGGCCGGCGCCAACTGCCGCGTCCGCGCGTACACCTCGTCCCGCCACGCGTCCGGGACCGCCGTCCGCGGATCCACCGGCCGGTGCGCCGCGATCGCCACCAGGTGCGTCCACGACCGCGGTACGACGTCCACCACCGCGTACCCGCCACCGCCCAGAGCGAGCCACCGCCCGTCCGCGTACTCGTGCGCGAGCCGGTGACAGGCCTCCTGGACGGCCCGCTGGGCGTCCAGCGACACCGCCAGGTGCGCGAGGGGGTCCTCGAAATGCGTATCGGCCCCGTGCTGGGTCACCAGCACCTGCGGCCGGAAATCGGCCAACAGCTCCGGCACGACTCCGTGGAAGGCCCGCAGCCACGCCTCGTCCCCGGTGCCGGCGGGCAGCGCGATGTTCACCGCCGACCCCTCGGCCGCCGGACCACCGGTCTCCTCGGGCCAGCCGGTCTGCGGGAACAGCGTCCGCGGATGCTCGTGCATCGAGATCGTCAGCACCCTGGGGTCGTCCCAGAAGGCCGCCTGCACGCCGTCGCCGTGGTGGACGTCCACGTCCACGTACGCGACCCGCTCGGCCCCCAGCTCCAGCAGCCGCGCCACGGCCAGCGCCGCGTCGTTGTAGACACAGAACCCGGCCGCCCCGCCCGGCATGGCGTGGTGCAGCCCGCCGGCGAAGTTCACGGCGTGTTCCGCCTCGCCGCGCCAGAGCGCCTCCGCGCCCGCCACGGACTGCCCGGCGATCAGCGCGGACGCCTCGTGCATCCCGTGGAAGGCCGGATCGTCGACCGTCCCCAGCCCGTACGACCCGTCGGCGACCCCCGGGTCGGCGGACACCTCGCGCACCGCGGCGACGTAGTCCTCCCGGTGGACGAGCCGCAGCGTCGAGTCCCCGGCCGCGCGGCCCGCCCGTACCTCCATCGCCCGGTCCAGCCCGAAGGCGCGCACCAGGCCCATGGTCAGCGCCAGACGCACCGGGTCCATCGGATGGCTCGGTCCGAAGTCATACCTCGTTACCGCCTCGTCCCACATCAACAACCCGCGGCCGCTCATGCCCGACACCGTATCGGGCCTCCCGCGGTCCGAACGAGCGGGCGTAGAACAGGGTGACCAGCACCAGGACCATCGGCACGAGCATCGCGCCCCGATAGCTCCAGGCGTCCCCGATCCCGCCGACGAGCGGCGACCCGATCAGGAAGCCCACGTAGTTGAAGATGTTGAGCCGCGCGATCGCCGTGTCGCAGGCCCCGCCCGGAAACACCCTCCCCGCGGCCGCGAAGGTCTGCGGCACGATCACACAGAGCCCGATCCCCAGCAGGGTGAAGCCGAGCATCCCCACCCACGCCCCCGGCGCGGCCGCGACGACGGCGAACCCGCCCGCCGCGACCACCGTCCCGCCCCGCACCACGGCGACGGCACCGAACCGCCGCACCCCGAGATCGCCGACCGCCCGCCCGATGAGGGTGGTCACCATGTAGACGTTGTACGGGACGGTCGCCACCTGCTCCGAACTGCCCAGCACGTCCTGGAGGTACTTCGCACTCCAGTTCGCGACGGTCGAGTCCCCGATGTACGCGCACGCCATCACCAGGCACAGCGGCAGCAGCAGCTTGAAGCCGCCGGCCCCCAGCCCCTTCTCGGCCACCGCCTCCTGCCGGTGGTCGACGTACCGGCGACTCGCCAGCAGCACGAGCGGCGCCAGCACCAACACCGCCGGCAGATAGGAGACGAACAGCCCCAGATCCCAGTGCGCCCCGGCCCAGGCGGCCGACGCCCCGACGATCCCGCCGAGGCTGTACGCGGCATGGAAACCCAGCATGATGCTGCGCCCGTACGCCCGCTGCAGGCTGACGCCGAGCATGTTCATCGACGCGTCCAACGCCCCGACGGAAAGCCCGAACGCCCCCAGGGCCACCCCCACGTGCCACATCCGGCTGCCGGCCCCGACCCCCAGCAACGACAGCAGCACCAGGGGCTGCGCCCACCTCAGCACCACGCTGGGAGCGACCCGCTTCACCAGGTGCTCGGTGGCCACGCTCGCCACGCCCGCGAGGATCGGCACGGCGGCCAGGAAGGCGGGCAGCAGCCCGTCGGATATCCCGTACCGGTCCTGGATGGCCGGGATCCGGGTCACGAGGAGCGCGAAGGCCACACCCTGCGAAAAGAAGCTGAACCCCAGGGCGCCGCGCCCACGCCGAAGCCGCACATCGTCCGTCATGGCGGCACAGCGTAGGGCCGCGGGCTACCCGTGGGTAGAGAGATCACATACCCAGTCCGGCTTCCAGCCCCAGCAGCCCCGTGAGCTGCTTCATGTCCCCGAAGTGCCCGGTGGCCCCGGGGAGCCGGTCGGCGGGCAGCATCGCGGTGAACGCGAACACGTCCATCCCCGCGGCCACGGCGGCCTCGATGCCGAGCGGGCTGTCCTCAACGACCACACAGCGGGCGGGCTCCACCCCCATCTGCCGGGCCGCGTGCAGGTACAGATCGGGAGCCGGCTTGCCCTGACCCACGTCCTGCGAGCTGAAGATCCACTCCTCCTCGAACCACCCGTCGAGCCCGGCCGCCCGATGCCCGACACGGATCCGCTCGTGACTCGCGGAGGAGACCAGGCAGTACGCGACCCCACTCGCGGTCAGCGCCCCCAGCACCTCCTCCACCCCGGGAACGGGCCGCAGCTCCCGCTCGAAGGCGGCGAAGGTCCGCGCGTTCAGCTGCGCCTCGAAGTCCTCGGGCAACCGCTCCCCGGTCCGCTCAAGGACGAGGTCGTGCACCCGGTGCACGGCGACCCCCATGTAGTCGCGGAGCGACTCCTCGTACGTGGTCGGGTGACCCAGCTCGGTCAGGTAGGCGGCGAGGATGCTGTTGGCGAGCGGCTCGCTGTCCACCAGCACGCCGTCGTTGTCGAAGATGACGAGGTCGTAGCCCATGACCCAACCCTACGAGCCGTCAGCTCAGGTCCACGGAAGCCGCGTGCTGGTGATCGGCTGAACATCGGAAGATCCCCAGCTCCCCGATATCAGCGGTTGAGGTCGAATACGGCCACGCCGCGGCCCGCATATGCCTTGGGCTCGACCGTCGCGACGAACGCGCCCGCATCCCAATCGGGCAGGTGCCGCACGGCGTGCACAGCCGCCGCAATCCCCGCAGGTACGCCGTCCCGGCACAGCTGTGCCACGGCCAGCGCGGCCGGGTAGTCGAGATCGATCGCGTGGATGACGTCGAGTTGCCCGATGTGCTCGGCGATCCCCGCGTGTTCCAGATCTGCCTCAAGGATGGACAGGACCGGCGCCCACAATCGAGTGTCGGGGTCGAGGAAAGCCTGGTGGATCAGGGCAGACATCTGCCGATTCCCCGACAACGCCAACAGCGATGGCGTGTCAAGGACGAACTGGTGTTGGATCACGCGGCAGCGTCCTGCCGGCGCGCAAAGGCCTCGCGGATCTTCCGCCTCATGGCCTCGCTCTCCTCGTCCGTCACCAGGACCCCGAAGTGCTCGGCCATGTACTCACGGGCACGTTCTGCCCGCTCACGCCGCTCCTCGGCGGTCAGGGTGGTCTCCGCGAACTCCTGCACCAGAGCGCGGATGGACGTCCCGCGGGACTCTGCGATGGCCGCGAGGCGGTCTCTCACCTCGGCCGGGACACGGATCATGGCATCAGACATGTGGCGAGTCTACAGCGGCGTATACATTCAGCGCGCCCTGAACGCAGAAAAGCCCCGCACCGAACCCATAAGGGCTGGTGCGGGGCTTTCCCACAATGATTGTTCGGCGGCGTCCTACTCTCCCACAGGGTCCCCCCTGCAGTACCATCGGCGCTGAAAGGCTTAGCTTCCGGGTTCGGAATGTAAACCGGGCG
>NZ_JBVIFS010000015.1:0-191105 GCF_055571215.1 Streptomyces sp. NPDC030995 | reverse complement strand
GAGCCCGCCGCAGAGGGCGAAGGTCGATAAGCCACCCCGACAGCCTCCCACCCACACCGCCACCACACCCACCGAACTTACGAAAAGATCAGTAGGAACGGTTTCATGGGTTGTGCTGCTTCCTGTCAGGGGTGCTTGCGGCCGGGCGTCAGCGTTCGACGGGCAGGCCGGTCGGTTCCTTGATGCGCTTCATGATGATCTGCGAGTTGACCTCGGTGATGCCGGTGAGGGCCGTCAGCCGCTCGATCCACAGGCGTTCGTACGCGCGCAGGTCCGCGACGGCGATCCGCAGCAGGCAGCCGGGGCTGCCGAAGAGGCGGTAGGCCTCGATGACGTCGGGGATGTCCTGGAGGGCCGCCTCGAAGGCCTCGACCGACTCGCGGTCGCGGCGCACCTCGACCGAGACGAGCACCTCGAAGGCGCGGCCGACCGCCTCGGGCGAGATCACGGCGCGGTAACCCTGGATCACCCCGTCCTGTTCCAGCTGGCGCACCCGGCGCATGCAGGGGGAGGGGGTCAGGCCCACGCGCTGGGCGAGCTCCTGGTTGCTGAGCCGCCCGTCGGCCTGGAGCTCGCGCAAGATATCGCGGTCGATGGCGTCCATGGCGCAATTATCACCCACCCAGTGTTACGGCGCGGGTGGAAGACGCAATCCCATTGCGCGCAGATCGCTCTATCATTGCTGCTTTGAGCACATATGTGCGAGTGTACGAGTGAAGGGCGGCCTCACCGCATGGGACGGATCGTCGTCATCAGCACCGGCGGAACCATAGCCAGCCGCTGGCAGGGTTCCGGCTTCGCCGCGGACGCCGACGGGAACGAGGTCATCGCGACCGCGCCGCTCCCCGAGGGCATCAGCGTCGAGCTCGTGGACCTGTTCAGCGTGAACAGCCCCCGGCTCACCACCGCCCACCAGCTCACCCTGCTGCGCACCGTGCACGAGGTGCTGGCCGACCCCGGCGTCGACGGCATCGTCGTGACGCACGGCACCGACACCCTGGAGGAGTCGGCGTTCCTCGTCGACCTCCACCACCACGACCCGCGCTCCGTGGTGTTCACCGGCTCGCAGCGCCCCATGGGCACCGCCGACGGGGACGGACCGGGGAACCTGTACGACGCCCTGCTCACCGCCGCGAACACGCGCGGGCTCGGCGTGCTGATCGCCTTCGCCGGACGCGTGCATGCCGCGCGGGGCACCGTGAAGACCCAGGCCGTGGACCTGGACGCGTTCGCCGACCCCTCGAAGGAACTGCTCGGGAAGATCGGCTTCGGCAAGGTCACCATCCTGCGCCCACCGCAGCGTCCCGTGCCGCTCCCGCTGCCGGCGATGCCGGACCTCCCGCCGCGCGTGGACGTGGTGGTGCACCACACCGACGGCGACCCGGTCCTGCTGAACGCCGCCGTCGCGGCGGGCGCCCGCGGCATCGTCCTCGTCGGGACCGGCGCGGGCAACGCCACCCCGGAGATCGTGGACGCCGTCAAGGCCGCCATCGGGCGCGGGGTGCTGGTCGCGCTGACCACACGGGCCATGGCCGGCCCGGTCACCGAGATCTACACGCAGGGCGGCGCGGTGGACCTGGTCGCGGCGGGCGCCGTCCCGACGGGCACCCTGCGCGCGGGCCAGGCCCGCATCGCGGTCCTGTCCGCACTGCTCGCCACCGACAACGCGGACGAGCAGACCCGCATCCTCAGGGTCGCCCTGGGCGAGCCCGGCGCGGTGCTGGTCGAGGCGTAGCCCTTCGGCCGGCCCGTGTGACACCCCGTAGGATCCGGTGCAACGGTCGTGCCGCTACGGGGGGTTGCATGGAGCCAGGGACCATCGGCATTCGACTGGCGTCGGCGGTCATCGGGCCCCTCGTCAGGAAGCTGTTCGTCGCCGAAGGCGGCGGGGCCGGTCTCGTCGACAAGCCGCTGCGGATCTCGGGCTACGTGTCCTTCAAGGGCGAGAAGCGCTCGCTCACGGAAGCCGATCTCCACGCCCTGGCCGCCAAGCTGGTGAAGCAGGCGCTCCGTACCGGGGAGCGCCCGATCACCGCGGACGAACAGCAGGCCGTCGCCGACGCCATCGCCACGACCCTGCACGCCCTCGGCGACGTCACGATGACCGATCTGGACGCCGTCCGGCTCGGCTCCGCGGACTTCGCCCGGGAGCTGCGCCGGGCCGGCGGCCGGCCCGAGCGGCACCTGAGCACCGACGCCACGCACTTCTACGAGCGGCTGCTCGAGGCCGCGTGCCTGCACATCCTGCAGTTCTTCACGCAGCGCTCGACGTTCGTGGCGCACGCCCTGGTGCAGCAGACGCGCGGGATCGCCGAGCTGACGGCCAAGGTCGACGAACTGATCCGCCGCGACCCGCTCCCCGGCGCCGAGGACGCCGCCTTCGAGCAGCTGTACCTGCCGTACGTGGCCAAGAAGCACGGCAAGCTGACGATCTACGGGATCGACCTCAGCAATTCGCCGACGCGGTGGCCGCTGGACGCGGCGTACCTGAGTCTGGAGGCGACCTCGCTGGCGCGCGACACATCGGCAGCCACCGACAGCGCCGCAGCCCTCATCGATTCCGCGCCGGCAGGGTCCATGCTCCGTGAATCGGCACTCTGGGTGCTCCGCGAGATGTCCGCGCCGCGGCCGGCCGATGAGACCCTGGCCGGCAGTCCCCGCGTCCTTCTGCGGGGCGAGGCCGGCTCCGGCAAGACCACACTGGTGCAGTGGCTGGCCGTCACCGCCGCCCGCCAGGAGCTCACCGCGCAGATGGAGTACCTGTACGACCGCGTCCCCTTCGTCCTGCCCCTGCGCTCGCTCACCCGTCACGGCGAGCGGCTGCCCGCCCCCCAGGACTTCCTGACCGCTGCCGGCTGCCCACTCGGGGCCGCCCAGCCCGACGGCTGGGCGCACCGCGTCCTCATGGCAGGGCGAGGTCTCGTCCTCATCGACGGCATCGACGAGATCCCCGACGGTGAACGGGAGCGGGCCCGCGGCTGGCTGCGCGATCTGATGGACACCTACGGCGGCGACAACCGCTGGCTCGTCACCTCGCGCCCCTCCGCCGTGGGAGCGCACTGGCTCGCCGACGAGGACTTCACCGAACTGACCCTGTCCAGCATGGGCCCGGCGGACATCGCCACCTTCATCAAGCGGTGGCACAGCGCGGCCCGCGACGGCGGCGACGCGGACGCGGACCTCCAGACGTACGAGACCCAGCTCCTCGCCGCCGTGCGGATCAAGCCCGACCTCGGCCGCCTGGCCACCAGCCCCCTGATGTGCGGACTGATCTGCGCCCTCCACCGGGACCGGCGCGGCTACCTCCCGCACGGCCGCAAGGACCTCTACGAGGCCGCGCTCTCCATGCTGCTGAGCCGCCGCGACCGCGAACGCGACATGGCGGGCCCGGACCTGCGCGAGGAGCCGCAGCTCGACCTGCTGCAACGCCTCGCGTACTGGCTGATCAAGAACGGCCGTACGGAGATGGACCGTTCCCGCGCGGAGGACATCATCGCGCGGTCGCTGGCCTCGGTCCCGGAGGCAGCGGCCCTGGGCGAAGCGCCCGCGGTCTTCGAACACTTCCTCCAGCGCAGCGGGCTCCTGCGGGAACCGGCGCCCGGCACGGTGGACTTCGTCCACCGCACCTTCCAGGACTTCCTCGGCGCGCGGGCCGCAGTGGAGGAGGGCGACTTCGGCCTGCTCACCGCGCACGCCGACGACGACCAGTGGGAGGACGTCATCCAGATGGCGGTCGCCCTCGCCCGGCCCGGCGAGCGCACCGCGATCTTCCGTGACCTGCTCACCCTGGGAGACGGCGCGTCCAACCCCAGCGCCCGGGCCCGCGTCTACCTGCTGGCCGCCGCCTGTCTCGAACACGCCACTACCCTGGACCCCGAGACGCGCGCGGCCGTGGAGACGCGCACCGCCACCCTCATTCCGCCGGCGAATCCGGAGGAGGCGCGCGCCCTCGCGGAAGTCGGACCGCTGATCCTGGGCCTTCTCCCAGGCCCGGAGCAGCTTGACGAGATGGGTGCGCGCCACGTAGTGATCGCGGCCTCCCATCTCAGCTCGGATGCCGCGGTGCCCTTCCTTGCACAGTTCGTCAGACACCCCTGGCTCCACGTCCGTTCCCAGCTGCTCTGGGCCTGGTCACGCTTCGACAGCGCCGTTTACGCCGAGGAGGTCATCGCGCGCCTGGACCCGACCGGCCTCCACTACACCGTCCGGTCCGACGAACAGCTGGTCCAGCTGGATCGGATCGGAGTCCGGCCGGAGGGCCTGGACGTCCGGGGTGTGTCACCGGAAGCACTGGCGACGTACCTCGGCCGCCACAGCCTGCGGAAGGTGCTGCTGGCGGGCGCCGCGGTCTCTGATCTGGGTTTCCTGAGGGGACAGTCTGCTCTGGAGAGCCTCACCATCGACCGTTGCCCGGACCTGACGGACCTCTCCGCGATCGGCCGCCTGCCGATCCGGCGGCTGATCATCGAGACAACCCGGCCGGACCTGGACCTGCGTCCGGTCGCACAGCTGGCAGAACTGGAGTTCTTCGTCGTCCTCGGTCCAGCCGGCACGAACTGGTCCGCGCAGTTCCTACCCACCGGTGCCACCCTGGAAGGGCTGAGGGTGGGGGGTGAGATGCATGCCGCGCAGGGGCTCGACGGGCTCAGCGCCCTCTCGGGGCTCGCGAGCCTCGTGCTCAACGCCGAGTCCGGTCCGGTCTCGGATGCAGACTGGCGAGAGATCCGGAAGCTGGACTCCCTCCACCACCTCCGGGTGTCCGCCGCTTCCCTGGATACCCTGGCCGAGGGTGCGACGCTGCCCAACATCGCCAGCCTGTTCCTCGAAGGCAATGTCGGCGAGGGAGTTCTGCAGGTGGCGATCCGGCGACTGGCCGTGGCCTTTCCCCAGCTTGACGAGTTCCGGTTCCTCGGGGACATCACGGCAGAGGGCGATACCGGCATCGACATCGCGCCGCTGGCCGGGCTGCCCGCATTGCGAGAGATCCACATCGCGGTGGACCGCGACCGCATCCGAGGCGCCGAGCTGCTGCCGGCGTTCGTCCAACTGCACTGCACGTGACCGGACGGCGCCCGGGTGGGCGCCGTCCCGTTCAGCGCCCGAACGCCGCCAGGATCTGGTCCGCCGCCGAAGTGGGCGTCACCGCGCCCGCGCGGACGGCCGATTCGAGGTCCGGCGCGAGCTCCCGTACGGCCGGATCCGAGCGGAGGCGTTCCAGCAGCTCGTCGCGGACCATCGACCACGTCCACTCCACCTGCTGCGCCGCCCGCTTCGCCGCCAGCCGGCCCCCCGCGTCCAGCAGCGTCCGGTGCTGTTCGAGCCGGCTCCACACCTCGTCCAGCCCGGCCGACTCCCGCGCACTGCACGTCAGGACCGGCGGGGTCCAGGCCGCGTCCACCGGGTGCATCAGCCGCAGCGCGCCCGACAGTTCCCGCGCCGCCGCCTTCGCGTCGCGCTCGTGCGGGCCGTCCGCCTTGTTCACCGCCAGGACGTCGGCCAGTTCCAGGACGCCCTTCTTGATGCCCTGCAACTGGTCGCCCGTACGGGCCAGGGAGAGCAGCAGGAAGGAGTCGACCATCCCCGCCACCGTGGTCTCCGACTGGCCCACGCCGACCGTCTCGACGAGGACCACGTCGTAGCCCGCCGCCTCCATCACGATCATCGACTCGCGGGTGGCCTTGGCGACCCCGCCCAGCGTTCCCGCCGAGGGGGACGGGCGGACGAACGCCGCCGGGTCCACCGACAGCCGCTCCATCCGGGTCTTGTCACCCAGGATGGAGCCGCCCGTGCGCGTGGACGACGGGTCCACCGCGAGGACCGCCACCCGGTGGCCCAGACCCGTCAGCATCGTGCCGAACGCGTCGATGAAGGTGGACTTGCCCACCCCGGGCACACCGCTGATGCCGATCCGGCGCGCCCGGCCCGCGTGCGGCAGCAACTCCGTCAACAGGCCCTGCGCCAGCGCCCGGTGAGCGGGCAGGGTGGACTCGACGAGCGTGATCGCGCGTGCGATGAACGCGCGCTTCCCGTCGAGCACCCCCTTCGCGTAGGCCTCGATGTCGATCTTCGGCACCGACGGCCGCCTACAGCTCGTGGCCCAGGTCCGCGGCCAGCCGCGTCACCAGGTCGTGGGCCGCGTCCGGGATGACCGTTCCGGGCGGGAACACCGCCGTCGCACCCATCTCCAGCAGCGTCGGGACATCCGCCGGCGGGATCACCCCGCCCACGACGATCATGATGTCCTCGCGGCCCTCCTCCGCCAACTGCTCGCGCAGCGCCGGTACGAGGGTCAGGTGGCCGGCCGCCAGCGACGAGACGCCCACCACGTGGACGTCCGCCTCGACGGCCTGGCGGGCCACCTCCGCCGGGGTCTGGAACAGCGGGCCGACGTCCACGTCGAAGCCCAGGTCGGCGAAGGCGGACGCGATCACCTTCTGGCCGCGGTCGTGCCCGTCCTGGCCCATCTTGCAGACCAGGATGCGCGGACGGCGGCCCTCCGCCTCCTCGAACCGGTCGATGAGCGCACGGGTGCGCTCCAGGGACGGGGACTCGCCTGCTTCGGTGCGGTACACACCCGAAATCGTACGGATCTGGCTCGCGTGCCGCCCGTACACCTTCTCCAGTGCGTCCGAGATCTCGCCCACGGTCGCCTTCGCGCGCGCCGCGTCCACGGCCAGCGCGAGGAGATTGCCGTCGCCGCGGTCGGCCGCGTTCGTCAGCGCCCGCAGGGTGTCCTGCGTGACCGCCTCGTCGCGCTCCTCGCGCAGCCGCCGCAGCTTGGCGATCTGCTGGGTGCGCACCGAGGAGTTGTCGACCTTCAGGACGTCGATCGCCTCGTCGTTCTCCACGCGGTACTTGTTGACGCCGATCACCGGCTGCCGGCCGGAGTCGATCCGAGCCTGCGTGCGCGCCGCGGCCTCCTCCACGCGCAGCTTCGGGATGCCCGCGTCGATGGCCTGCGCCATGCCGCCGGCCGCCTCGACCTCCTCGATGCACTGCCAGGCACGCCGGGCCAGGTCGTACGTCAGCTTCTCGACGTACGCGCTGCCGCCCCACGGGTCGATCGACCGGCAGGTCCCCGACTCCTGCTGGAGCAGCAGCTGGGTGTTGCGGGCGATGCGCGCCGAGAAGTCCGTCGGCAGGGCGAGCGCCTCGTCCAGCGCGTTGGTGTGCAGCGACTGGGTGTGGCCCTGGGTCGCCGCCATCGCCTCGATGCACGTACGCGTCACGTTGTTGAAGACGTCCTGAGCGGTCAGCGACCAGCCCGAGGTCTGCGAATGCGTGCGCAGCGACAGCGACTTGGCGTTCTTCGGGTCGAACTGCTTGACCAGGCGCGCCCACAGCAGGCGGGCGGCGCGCAGCTTCGCGACCTCCATGAAGAAGTTCATGCCGATCGCCCAGAAGAACGACAGGCGCGGCGCGAACGCGTCCACGTCCAGCCCGACGGCCTGCCCGGCACGCAGGTACTCCACGCCGTCGGCGAGGGTGTACGCCAGCTCCAGGTCGGCCGTGGCCCCGGCCTCCTGGATGTGGTAGCCGGAGATGGAGATCGAGTTGTACCGCGGCATCTTCTGCGAGGTGAAGGCGAAGATGTCGGAGATGATCCGCATCGAGGGCTTGGGCGGGTAGATGTAGGTGTTGCGGACCATGAACTCTTTGAGGATGTCGTTCTGGATGGTCCCGGCGAGCTTGTCGGGGGAGACGCCCTGCTCCTCCGCCGCCACGATGTAGAGCGCGAGGACGGGCAGCACCGCGCCGTTCATCGTCATCGACACCGACATCTTGTCCAGCGGGATCCCGTCGAACAGCTGCCGCATGTCGTAGATCGAGTCGATCGCCACGCCCGCCATGCCGACGTCACCGGTCACGCGCGGGTGGTCGCTGTCGTAGCCGCGGTGGGTGGGCAGGTCGAAGGCCACCGACAGGCCCTTCTGGCCGGAGGCCAGATTGCGCCGGTAGAAGGCGTTCGACTCCTCGGC
This sequence comes from Streptomyces sp. NPDC030995, assembly GCF_055571215.1. NCBI lineage: Bacteria > Bacillati > Actinomycetota > Actinomycetes > Kitasatosporales > Streptomycetaceae > Streptomyces > Streptomyces sp. NPDC030995. Next base: position 183,126 of record NZ_JBVIFS010000015.1, on the reverse strand, counting down.
CGTGGAGAAGCCGGCGTACTGCCGGATCGTCCAGGGCTGGTTCACGTACATCGTCGGGTAGGGGCCGCGCAGGTACGGGGCCACGCCCGGGTACGTCTGGAGGAAGTCCAGGCCCTCCAGGTCCCGCCCGGTGTACAGCGGCTTGACGCCGATGCCCTCCGGGGTCTCCCACAGCAGGTCGGCGGCCGCGGTGCCGGTGGACTCCTTCACCGAGGCGCGCCACTGGTCCTCGGAGACTCCGGCGGCGGCGGTGGGGCCGAGCGCCAGCTCGGAGAAATCGGGGATGCTCAAGACGGCACTCCCATCCGGTCGAGTACGGAGGACAGCACGGCGACGGCGTCACAGCCGGCGAAGACGTACTCGTCCACGGAAGCCTCTGCGGTGCCCGGCCGGCCGGCGAGGAACACGGTCGTGGCGCCCGCCGCGCGCAGCGCCTCGGACACCGCCGCGGCCTGCTCCTCGTACAGCGCGTCGCTGGAGCAGAGCACGGCCATGCCGTCCGCGCCGCTCGCCGCGTAGGCCTCGGCGGCCGTCGCCGGGTTCACGGAGACCGGATCGTGCACGGGCTCGATCCCGCCCGCCTGGAACAGGTTCGAGGCGAAGGTGGCGCGCGCGGTGTGCGCGGCCGCCGGGCCCAGCGCGGCCAGGAAGATCCTCGGCCGGGCGCCGGTCGCCGCCAGATGCGCGTCGCTGCGGGCGCGCAGGGCCTCGTAGGCCTCGTCGCGCCGGACGCGGGGCAGTCCACCGGTGGGTCCGGCGGGCGCGGGCTCGCGTACGAGCGGCTTCTGCGACAGCAGCGGGAACTCGCTGACACCGGTGATCGGCTCGCGGCGCTTGGCCAGCTTCTTGGAGCGCTCGGCCCAGGTGGCGGCGAGCCGGTCGGCGACCAGCCCGGAGCGCAGGGCGGCCGCCTGGCCGCCGGCCTTCTCCAGGATCTGGAAGAACTCCCAGGCGGCGTGCGCCAGTTCGTCCGTCAGCCGCTCGACGTAGTACGAGCCGCCGGCCGGGTCGATCACCCGGGCCAGGTGCGACTCCTCCAGCAGGATCGTGGAGGTGTTGCGGGCGATCCGGCGCGCGAAGGCGTCCGGCAGGCCCAGCTCGTGGTCGAAGGGGAGCACGGTGACCGAGTCCGCGCCGCCCACGCCCGCGGCCATGCAGGCCACGGTGGTGCGCAGCATGTTCACCCAGGGGTCGCGGCGGGTCATCATCACCGGCGAGGTCACCGCGTGCTGGAGCTGGGCGCCCGCCTCCGGGGCCCCCGAGGCCTCGGCGATACGGGACCACAGCCGGCGCGCGGCGCGCAGCTTGGCGATGGTGAGGAACTGGTCGGCGGTGGCGGCGTAGCGGAACTCCAGCTGCCCGAGCGCCGCTTCGACGCTCAGGCCGCCCTCGGTGAGGGCGCGCAGGTAGGCGACACCGGTGGCCAGGGACAGGCCCAGCTCCTCGGCGGCGCTGCCGCCGGCCTCGTGGTAGGGCAGGGCGTCCACGGTCAGGGCGCGCACGCCGGGCCAGTGGGCGGCCGCGTCCCGGGCCAGCTCCACCGCGTCGGCGAGGCCGAGGGCCTCACCCGTACGGGCCTCGTGGCCCAGCGGGTCGGCGCCCAGCGAGGCCCGTGCGGCCTCGGGGGCCACCGCGCTCTCGGTGAAGAGGCGCAGCAACGCGCGGGCGGCGTCGGCGTATTGGGCTCCGGCGTCCAGGGAGATCGGGGCGAGGTCCAGGTACACCCCGTCCAGGGCCCGGGCGAGGCCGTCGACGGGGAGACCGCCCCGGCCCACGGTGAGCCAGAGGGAGGTGACCCCGTTCTCCAGGTCGGCGAGGGCCGCCTCGTTCAGGCGCTGCGGATCGGTGCCCGCGAGGCGCTGGCGCACGTCCCAGCCGTTCGCGGTGGTGCCTTCCGGCCTGCCTCCGCGTACGAACGGGGCGAAACCGGGGAAACCGGTGTCGGGAGCCGACCCGTCGGGCGGCGCGGTGTAGAGCGGGCGCGTGGTGAGCCCGTCTTCGAGTGGGGTGGACAACGCGTCTTCTGCGGCCTCGCCGGAGGCTTCCTTGCCCGACTTGCGCAGTACGCCTTCTACAAGGCGCTGCCACTGCTCATGCGTCGCGTCAGGGAACTCGGCGGCCAGGGAGAGCCCGTCGTCAGGCAGGACCGTCATGGCTCGAATGTAGGGGAGGGCGCTCAGGTGGCACCATACCGGCGGGTGTGATCTCGCACTCTCGCGGTGGGCCGGCGCATCCTGGAAAACCCGCTGAGCAGCACCGTTGCGGCCGCTTCCGGGAGTGCGACCGGCCCGCGCGGGGGATCACGATCCGGTCCGGGGCGTCACAGGGGTGCGAGAGCTCCCTCGCGGCACCCCGGATCTCCTCCGGAGGATCCCTCGTGCGGGACGCCGGCGGCGCGGTCGCGACCATGACCGCCGGATTGAAGACATCCGACAGAAGGTCCGCCGCCCCGCCGGCCGGGCAGTCCCGGTCCCGCCGCGGCGGTCGCATGGCGGCCGCGTTGCGGGGCCATGAAATCCGGCCACGGTTTTCGGCCGCCGGGGCGGGGTGAGGCACGGCGCGGTCTACGTGGGAAAGCGCAGGTCGCAAGGGGTGCTCGGGGGGTACGGGAGACCCGGGGGCAGGGGCTTTCGGCGACTGCGGGCGGGGGTTGACCGGGGGCGGAGGCGCTGCGACGCTCCGGGACATGTCCGCGAACGAACTCCTCGTCCCGCGGCTCCACACCCCCGGCCCCTGTACCGCGCCGGGCGAGTGTCCGGGCCGCTGTCCGGCCCTGCGCCGAGCCTGAGCCCCGCCGCCCGTCGGCCCGCCGCCCGTCGGCCCCGTGGCTGTCTGGCGCCGCCGCGCCCCACCGCAGGCACCGCAGGCACCGGTGTCGCCGGGCATGCGCCAGTGCATGCGTAGCCCCCTTTTTCTTCCACTGCGGAAACGACCCTGCCCGCAGATTCAGCCTCGCCGGAGTTTGAGGCGCGGGTCCGGGCAGAGCCCGGTGCCCGGCGGAGCCGGGTTCCTGAGGCTCCGCGCCAGACCCCGCGCCTCAAACTCCGGCAGCCGCAGCCGCAGCCGCAGCCGCAGCCGCAGCCGCAGCCGCAGCCGCAGCCGCAGCCGCAGCCGCAGCCGCAGCCGCAGCCGCATCCCGACCAAGGAGCCCCCATGGCCACAGCCACCCACACCACCGCGACCACCGTGACCAGGATCGGCGGCCGCATCGGCGCCGAGATCGGCGGCGTACGGCTCGGCGGCGAGCTGCCCGACGCCACCGTCGCCGAGATCCGCGCCGCGCTCCTCGCCCACAAGGTCGTCTTCTTCCGCGGCCAGGACCACCTCGACGAGGCCGGCCACGAGGCCTTCGCGCAGCGGCTCGGCGCGCCGGTCGCGCACCCCACCGTCCCCTCCGCGGACGGCCGATACGCCCTCGGCATCGACTCCCACCACGGCGCCCGCGCCAATCAGTGGCACACCGACGTCACCTTCGTCCCCTCCTACCCCGCCTTCTCCATCCTCCGCGCCGTGACCGTCCCCCCGTACGGCGGCAACACCCTCTGGGCCAACACGGCCACCGCCTACAGCCACCTCCCCGAGCCGCTCCGCGTCCTCGCCGACAGCCTGCGCGCCGTCCACTCCAACGAGTACGACTACGCCGCCCTCAAGCCCGACGCCCTCCCCGAGGCCCTGGCCCAGTACCGCGAGGTGTTCACCTCCACCTCGTTCCTCACCGAGCACCCGGTGGTCCGCGTCCACCCCGAGACCGGCGAGCGCACCCTGCTGCTCGGCAATTTCGTCCAGCGCATCAAGGGCCTCACCGGGCGCGACTCCCGCACCCTCCAGGACCTCTTCCAGGCACACATCGAGAGCCCCGAGAACACCGTCCGCTGGCAGTGGCGGGCCGGCGACGTGGCGATCTGGGACAACCGCGCCACCCAGCACTACGGCGTGGACGACTCCGACGACCACGAGCGCACCCTGCGCCGCGTCACCGTCGACGGGGACGTCCCGGTCGGCCCCGACGGCGTGCCCTCCCGCCTGATCAGCCCGGAAGCCGTACCGGCCCCCGCCTTCGGCATCGCCTCGGGCGCCTCCACCTCTACCTCTACCTCTACCTCTGCCCCCGCACCCGCACCCGCTCCCGCCTCCGCCTGACCGTCCCGCAAGGAGCCCTCCCCGTGCCCAACCTGCTCGCCATCACCGGCAGCCCCTCCGCCCACTCCCGTACCGCCATCGTCGCGGACCACGTGCTGCGCCATCTGACCCACTCCCACTCCGGCTTCCAGACCGCGCACCTCGCCGTGCGCGAGCTCCCCGCCGCCGACCTCCTCGCCGCCCGCCGCGGCGAGCCCGAGATCCGCCGGGCGCTCGAAGTCGTCGCCGCCGCCGACGGCCTCGTCATCGCGACCCCGGTCTACAAGGCCTCGTACACCGGCCTGCTCAAGGCCTTCCTCGACCTGCTCCCCCAGGACGGCCTCGCCGGCAAGACGATCCTGCCCCTGGCCACCGGCGGCAGCCTCGCCCACGTCCTGACCATCGACTACGCCCTGCGCCCCGTGCTCGCCGCGCTCGGCGCCCGGCACGTCACCGCCGGCCGGTTCGTCCTGGACTCCTCCGTCGAGCGCAGCTCCGGCGCCGACCGGCTGCGGTTCGAGGCCGAGTTCGACCTCTTCCAGGCCGTCGACGAGTTCGCCGACGCCCTGCGCGCCGCGGACCCCGCCGCGCTCACCGTCACCCGGTAACACCACCAGCGCATTCCGCACCGACAAGGAACCGTCATGCCCGCAGCCTTCACCTCGACCACCACCTCGCGACGCCAGTTCCTCACCCTGCTCGGCATCTCGGCGGCCGCGGTGAGCTGCGGCACGGCCACCGCCAACGGCGGCGGCTCCGGTTCCGGCTCGCAGGTCAAGACCCTGAAGTACCAGGGCTCGGTCGGCGCCGTCACGCTCCCCGAACTCGCCGCGGACCTCGGCTACTTCGAGGACGTAGAACTCGAATGGGTCGGCAACACCATCAGCGGCCCGCAGGACATCCAGTCCGCCGCCACCGGCCAGACCCACTTCGGCAGCGCCTTCAACGGCGCGGTCATCAAGCTCGCCGCCGGCAAGGCGCCGATCAAGGCGGTCATCTCCTCCTACGGCTCGGACCAGCACTCCTACGCCGGCTACTTCGTCCTGGAGGACAGCCCGATCCGCTCCGCCCGGGACCTGATCGGCAGGAAAGTCGGCATGAACACCCTCGGCGCCCACTATCAGGCGCTGCTCGACACCTACCTGAGCCGCAACGGCCTCTCCAAGGCGGACGCGGCCAAGGTCGAGGCACTGGTCGTACCGCCCGTCAACACCGAACAGGCGCTGCGCGCGAAGCAGATCGAGGTCGGGGTGCTCACCGGCATCCTGCGCGACAAGGCCCTCGCCTCCGGCGGCATCCGCCCGCTGTTCACCGATGTGGAGCTGCTCGGCCCGTTCAGCGCCGGTACCTACATCATGACCGAGCGCTTCATCAAGCAGAACCCGGACACCGTACGGACCTTCGTGAACGGGGTGGCCAAGGCCATCGAGTGGTCCCGCACCACCCCGCGCGAGGAGGCCGTCGCCCGGATGACCGAGATCGTCAAGAAGCGCGGCCGCAACGAGGACACCACGGCCCTGCAGTACTGGCGCTCCTTCGGGATCGCCGAGACGGGCGGCCGGATACCCGACAAGGAGTTCCAGCTCTGGCTGGACTGGCTCGGCGAGCGGGGCGACATCAAGCAGGGGCAGTTCAAGCCGTCCGACCTCTACACCAACGAGTTCAACGGCTACGGAAAGGGCTGACCCGACATGGCGAAGATCGTGTTCGAGGGAGTGCGCAAGACCTTCGGGGACTTCACCGCCCTCGACGGCATCGACCTGGAGATCCGCAGCGGGGAGTTCCTCGTGGTCGTCGGCCCCAGCGGCTGCGGCAAGTCCACGCTCCTCGACCTCCTCGGCGGACTGTCGGCCCCGACGGCCGGGCGGATCCTGCTCGACGGCAAGCAGGTCACCGGGCCGGGCCTGGACCGCGGCATCGTCTTCCAGCAGTACGCGCTGCTGCCGTGGCGGACGGCGCTCGGCAACGTCGAATTCGGCCTGGAGGCGACGCGCGTCCCACGGCGTGAACGTACGGCCAGGGCGCGGGAGTTCCTGGACCTCGTCGGCCTCACCGGCTTCGAGGACCGCCACCCGCACCAGCTGTCCGGCGGCATGCGCCAGCGCGTCGCCATCGCCCGCTCGCTGGCGTACGACCCGGACGTGCTGCTGATGGACGAGCCGTTCGCGGCGCTCGACGCGCAGACCCGCGAGTCCCTGCAGGACGAGCTGCGCCGCATCTGGCAGCGCACCGGCAAGACCGTCGTCTTCATCACGCACGGCATCGAGGAGGCCGTCTACCTCGGGCAGCGGGTGGCCGTCATGACCTCCCGGCCCGGCCGGGTCAAGGAGGTCGTCCCGGTCTCCTTCGGCGACCGCGACGGACTGCTGGGGGAGGCCCTGCGGTCCAGCCCGGAGTTCGCCCGCTACCGGCACGAGATCTGGAACCTCCTCCACGACGAGGTGGCCCGCGCCCAGCAACTGGAGAAGGAGGCGGCAGCCGTATGACCACCGGAACCGACACCACCGTCCTGGCGGCCGCGGGCCTCACGGCCCCGGCCGACCTCGCCGCCGACCTCGCCGCCGGCCCCGCCGGGGCACCCCAGGCGACCGAGGCCCCGACCCGCACGACCCCGGCCCCGGAGGGGACCGAGCAGGCCGGTACCCCGGCCGGCACGACTCCGGCCCCGGCGGGCTCCGACCCGGCCGGTACCCCGGTCGGCACGACTCCGGCCCCGGCGGGCTCCGACCCGGCCGGCAAGGCGCCGGCCCCCGCCCCCGCCCCGGCCACCGCCCCCGCCCGTACGAAGATCGCCGCACTGGCCGTCGTACGCGCCCTGAAGGCCGTCGCCGTCCGGACCGCCGCGATCCTCGCCCTGATCGCCCTCTGGGAGTTCGCCCCGCGCGCCGGCCTGGTCGACGCCACCTTCCTGCCTCCCATCAGCGAGGTGGCCGTCGCCTGGTGGGAGCTGGCAGGCGACGGCCAGCTCGCCGACCACACCCAGGCCAGCCTGATCCGCTCCTTCGGCGGCTTCGGCATCGCCTTGGCCATCGCCGTCCCGCTCGGCCTGCTCATCGGCTGGTACCGGCCCCTCGCCGACCTCCTCGGACCGCTGCTGGAGGTCTTCCGCAACACCGCGGCCCTCGCGCTGCTCCCGGTCTTCGTGCTGCTCCTCGGCATCGGCGAGACCTCGAAGGTGTCGATCGTCGTCTACGCCTGCCTCTGGCCCGTCCTGCTCAACACCATCAGCGCCGTCCGGAACGCCGACCCCACCCTGGTCCGGCTCGCCCGGTCGATGGACCTCTCCACGCCCCGCCTGTTCCAGAAGGTGATCCTCCCGGCCTCCGTACCGGCCATCTTCACCGGCATCCGGCTCGCGGGCGCCGTCTCCATCCTCGTCCTCGTGGCCGCCGAGATGATCGGCGCGAAAGCGGGACTCGGCTATCTGATCAACGCCTCGCAGTTCAACTTCGCGATCCCGCAGATGTACGCGGGCATCATCACGATCTCCGCGATCGGCGTCGCCTTCAACCAGCTCCTCGTCACCATCGAACGCCGCCTCAGCCTCTGGCGCGTCCCCGCCTCTTCCTAGGGAGACCACATGACCGAGCAGACGCCCCGGACCCTCCACCTCAATGCCTTCCTCATGAACGCCGGGCACCACGACGCCGCCTGGCGGCACCCCGCCAGCCAGCCCGAGCGGATCACCGACCTGCGGTACTTCCAGGAACTGGCCCTCACCGCCGAGCGCGGCCGGCTCGACTCCATCTTCTTCGCCGACGGGGTCGCCCTCTGGGGCAAGGCCCGCTACAACGCCCTCGGCGGTTTCGAACCCCTCACCCTGCTGTCCGCCATCGCCGCCGTCACCTCGCACATCGGTCTCATCGCCACCGTCTCCACCACCTTCAACGAGCCCTACAACCTGGCCCGGAAGTTCGCCTCCCTCGACCACATCAGCAGTGGCCGCGCCGGCTGGAACATCGTCACCTCCGGCAGCCTCGACGAGGCCCGCAACTTCAACCGCGAGGAGCACCTGGCGCACAGCGTCCGCTACGACCGCGCCCGCGAGTTCCTCGACGTCGCCACCAAGCTCTGGGACAGCTGGGAGGACGACGCGATCGTCCTCGACAAGGAGCGCGGCATCTACGCCGACACCGACAAGCTGCACCCCGCCGCCCACCGCGGCGAGCACTTCGGCGTCGCCGGTCCGCTCAACGTCCCGCGCGCCCCCCAGGGGCACCCGCTGCTCGTGCAGGCCGGTTCCTCCGAGGACGGCAAGGAGTTCGCCGCCCAGTACGCAGAGGCCGTCTTCACCGCCCAGCAGACCCTCGACGACGGCCAGACCTTCTACAAGGACCTCAAGTCCCGCCTCGCCCGCCACGGCCGCGTCGAGAGCGACCTCCTCGTTCTCCCCGGCATCGCCCCCGTCATCGGATCCACCGAGGCCGAGGCGAGGGCCCTGGAGCAGGAGCTCACCGACCTCCAGGTGCCGGAGTACGGCCTCGCCCAGCTCTCCGGCATGCTGGGCGTGGACCTCAGCGGCCTGCCCCTGGACGGCCCGCTCCCCGAGCTGCCCGAAGAGCGGGACATCAACGGCAACAAGAGCCGCTTCACCCTCGTCGCCGAGCTCGCCCGCCGCGACGGCCTCACCCTGCGCGAGCTGATCGCCCGCCTCGGCGCCGGCCGCGGCCACCGCACCTTCGCCGGCACCCCGGAGCAGATCGCCGACCAGCTCCAGGAGTGGTTCGAGAACGGCGCCGCCGACGGCTTCAACATCATGGCCCCGGTACTGCCCACCGGCCTCACCGACTTCGTCGACCACGTCGTGCCGATCCTCCAGCGCCGCGGCCTCTTCCGCACCGAGTACACCGGCCGCACCCTCCGCGAGCACTACGGCCTGCCGCGTCCGGCCGGCCGCTACACGCGGGGGGCCGTCTGACCGCGGGGGTGGTCCCCGGCGGACCGCCCCCGCGTCCGCGGCCGGGTCGTCAGACCGTCAGGACGATCTTGCCGCGGGTGCGGCCCGCGGCGCTCAGCTCCCAGGCCTTGGCCGCCTCGGCGAGCGGCAGCGCGTGCTCCACATTGACCGTGAGCCGGCCGGCGTCGGCCAGTTCCGCCAGGAAGGTCAGGTCGGCGGTGTCCGGGCGTACCCACAGCTGGTGGGCGCCCTTGGAGGCCGCCTCGTAGTCGGCGATGGAGACGACCCGGTCGCGCTCCTTGACCAGCGACTGGAGGATCTCGACGGCGCCGTCCCCGTAGAAGTCCAGCCCCGCGTCGATGCCTTCGGGGGCCAGCTCGCGGACCCGGTCCGCGAGCCCCTCCCCGTACAGCACCGGCTCGGCGCCGAGCGAGCGCAGGTAGTCGTGGTTGTGCGCGCCCGCCGTGCCGATGACCCGCAGGCCGAGCGCGATCGCGATCTGCACGCCGAAGGAGCCGGTGCCGCCCGCCGCCGAGTGGATGAGGACGGTCTCGCCCGCCTTGAGGCCCACGCGGGTGAGCGACTGGTACGCGGTGAGGCCTGCCAGCGGGATGCCGGCGGCCTGCTCGAAGGTCAGCTCGCGGGGCTTGCGGGCGAGGGTGCGGACGGGGGCGCTGACCAGTTCGGCGTAGGTGCCGAGCTCCACCCACTCCTTGCGGACGTAGCCGTACACCTCGTCGCCGACGGCGAAGTCGAAGGTGTCCGGGCCGACCGCCTCGACGACGCCGGCGACGTCCCAGCCCGGTATGACGGGGTAGCGGACTTCGAGGATCGGGTCGAGCCATCCGGCGGCGAGCTTCCAGTCCACCGGGTTGACGCCGGCGGCCTTGACGCGGACGAGGACCTCGCCCGGTCCCACCTTGGGTCGCGGCACGTCAACGAGCGTGAGGGTCTCGGGAGTTCCGTATGCGCTGTACGTAATGGCCTTCATGATCGTCCCCAACGCGGCCCGGACGGAACCTATTCCGTCCCCAGCCCCGCCCCCACCCCCGTTCCGTCCGCGGTCCGTCCGCTCAGGCCGGCAGCGTGTTGCGGTGGGAGCGCCGCCGGGCCGCGCTGAAGAGCGCCTGGATCTGCGCACCCGACTGATCGACGTCGTCGAGGGGCGAGGGGAAGGGCAGCCGCACGTCGCGGTGGCCGCGCCGTTCCTCCAGGCGCAGGGTGATCCCGTACCGGTCCATGGCCACCGGCAGCGCGCGCACGACCGCGGCGGTGGGCAGCGGCCGGACCAGGCGCAACAGCAGGGTGACCAGGTCGTGGTGGTCGTCGAGGAGGTGGGTGAGCATGCCCGCCTCGTACGGGGCGAGCGGGTCCGGGCAGGCCGCGTCCAGCTCTTCGAGGCCGACGTGCGAGCGGCCGCCCGGGGTTTCGAGGACGGCCCGGTCGAATTCCATGCACGTGGAGTCGGATCCGGTTCCGGAGCCCGAGCCGGTGGCCGCGTCGGCGTACGGGGTGAGCAGGCGGCCCAGCACGGTGACGCGGGCGCGCACCCGGTCCCGTACGGGGGTGGGCGCCACGTCGGTGAACTCCAGCCGGACCGCGGGCCGGTACTCGGCTCCGCCGCCCGGCTCGACGGGGTGCAGGTGCAGCCGGCCCATCGGGTCGGTGCCGTCGAGGTGGCGGACCTCGGTGCGGAGTCCGTCGGTGACCACGGTCATGGAGTGGGCGGCGGTCAGGATCGACCGGATCCGCTCGGCATCGGTGGGCCTGGCGGCCGGGGTGGCGGGGGCACCGGACATGCGCATGAGGATCTCTCCCTCGTCCGAGTAGGTTAGGTATGCCTAACCTCACCCATCCGGCGCTCCGAGAGTACCCGTCGTGGTTCGTGTCGTTGTTGGGCTGAACGGGTGAAACGCGAGAGGATGGGGGGATGCACATGAAGCGCACGGCCGAGGCGGCCCGGTGAGCAGGTACGACGTCACCGACGAACAGTGGGAGGGGCTCGCGCAGGTGGTCCCCCTGCGCAGTCGCAACGAATGGCCCTCCCGGGTGGACCACCGCACGATCCCGACGGCGCCCGGAGCGTCGACGGCGGAGCAGCGGCGCTTCGTGGTGATCAGAGTTCAGATCTTCGCGGACGCGCGGGAGGTGGCGGAGTATCTGATCGCCCAGATCCCGGTGCTGCTCGACCTCACCGGCGCGGACAGTGAAGTGGCGAAGCGGATCCTGGACTTCAGCAGCGGCGTGGTCTTCGGGCTGGGCAGCGGGATGCACCGGGTGGACCGGAACGTCTTCCTGCTCGCCCCGGTCGGGACCGAGGTCGAGGGGATCGCGGCCGCGGCCGTCCCCCGATCGTAGGAAGGTCCCCGCGCGGGAACGGTTCGCCGGGCCCAAGGGGGGTCCGGCGGCCCGTACCGTCCCGCGCATGGACGCCACCCTGGACGCGGCGGCGGGGCGCACCGCCGTCACCGCCGCGTTAGCCGACACCCCCACCGTTCCCGCCCAGGCCTCCCCGGCCGCGGCGCCGAGCGCTGCCCCGCAGCACCGCCCTGTGCTCACCGAGCTGAGGCTGTCCGCCTTCGGCCCGCACCGGTCGGCGGCCTTCCCGCTCGGGCCCCTCACCCTCGTCGCCGGGCCGAGCGGCAGCGGCAAGTCCCAGGCCCTGGCGGCCTACGAGGCCCTGGCCGGGCTGGGTTCCGGCGCCACGCTGGAGCAGGCCTTCCCGGACCCGCGGGCCCGCATCCCCGACGGGGCCGTCCCCGACGCGCAGCGGCGACGCGGCTTCCGCCTGGGCTGCACGGTCGACGGCCCCGCCGGGCCGGTCCGGCTCGACCTCGCCGTCCAGGCCGAGCCCGCGCTGCGGATCGTCGGCGAACGGCTCTCGCAGAACGGGCAGATCCTGCTCGCCACCGCCCTGCGCGACCCCGGCCGGCGCTCGGTGCAGGCCGCCTGGCTGACCGGCGGCGCCATCGGCGTCACCAGGGCCCCGCTGCCCGACGACCGGCTCGGCACGGCCCTGCTCCCGCTCCGCGTAGCCGGGGCCACGGCCGGGCAGCGCCAGGTGCTGGCCGCCGCCGAGCAGGTGGTGGTGGCCCTGCGCTCGGTGTTCCCCTGCGACCCCCGCCCGGACCGGATGCGCGCGGCCGTCCCGCCGGGGCCGGGGCGGCTGCTGGGCGACTGCGCCAACCTGGCCGACGTGCTGCGCCGGACCCGCCACGAATGCGGCACCCGCCACACGCTGCTGGCCGAGGCGGCCCGTACCGGCTGTGCGGGGCCCGTCGAGGGCCTGGACGTACGGGATTCCGCGGGCGGCCCGGTCACGGCGGTACTGGACCGGGGTCCCGCCCGGCCCGCCACGGAACTGGCCCGCCTCGGCGCGGGCGAGCTGCGCTTCCTCGCGCTGGCGCTGGTCCTGCTGACCGGGCCGGGAGTGCTGGCCATGGAACCGGCCGCCGAACTGCCCTCCGCGCAGCAGGCGCTGACGGTACTGGCCGACGGCTTCGACCGCGGCCTGGACCGGCGCCAGAGCGCCGAGCTGCTGCGCCTGGCCCTGCTGTCCTGCGGCCGCGGCCACATCCGGCTGGTGGCGGCGGTGGGGGAGGAGACCGCGGCGGCCGCCCGCCGCCTCCCGGGGGTCGCGGTGGTAGACCTGAGCCCATGAACGAGACGCAGGAGCAGCCCGAGCAGCAGCCCGAGCAGCAGCCCGAGCAGCGGCCCGAAGGACGGCCCGAGGAGCGGCTGGACCGACTGCAGCGCCGGCTCGCGGACTTCGCCGCGGCGCGCGGCTGGGAGCCGTACCACACGCCCAAGAACCTGGCGGTGGCGCTGAGCGTGGAAGCGGCCGAACTGGTCGAGATCTTCCAGTGGCTGACACCGGAACAGTCGGCGAAGGTCATGGAGAAGCCGGAGTCCGCCCACCGGGTGGCCGATGAGGTGGCGGACGTGCTCGCGTATCTGCTGCAGTTCTGTGAGGTCCTCGGGGTGGATGTGCTGGATGCGCTCGCCGCGAAGATCGAGAGGAACGAACTCCGCTTCCCTGTGAAGGGCACTTCGACATCCAATCGTCACTCTTCGGAGTGACGAGCTCATCCACAATCACGTTTCTGTCCACATTTTCCGAATACCCCTGGCTTTACTGACTCGTTGCCCTCACTCTGGGTAGTGGTGAGGATGGCGGAATGTCGTGCGGACGGGGGACGGCATATGGATGCGGTACGGCTCATCGCGGTCGGCCGGCACGCGCTGGCACAGAGCGGGGCTGCGTGGGACATCGTGGGCGAGGCCTGGCAGGCCCAGGCGCTCGCGCAGGGCATCGGGGGATATCTGGCGGTCACCGGGCCGCCGGAGCTGAGATCGGAGGCACGGGGACTGGGGGAAGCGGGAGGCAGAGGGTGCGGGGTGCTCGACCTGGCGGCCCTGCGCGGCGAGGGCAGCGCGCCCGAGTATCCGCCGCGGGCCGCGCAGTTGAGCGAGGTGTCGGACGTCCGGCAGGCGCTGCTCGGACTCCAGGCGCTGTTGGGCGAAGTGGGGATAGCCCTGGTCGGGGTGGCCTGCGGGACGGACGACGAGTCCCTCTACTGGCAGTGCATAGAGTCGATCGACGCGGCTGACGAGTCGAGCGACCGGGTGCGGTCGATCCTGCGCCGCATGGCGGTCCGCGAGCGGGGGTCCGCCTCGGGCGTGGCCTGAGGCGACGCCTGAAGTGGCGTGGAGCGTGTAACGGGTGGTGCCGGGGGCTGGGGTCCCGCCATGCGCGACGGGACCCGCGCGGTCAGGACGACCGGTAGGACGGGCGCTCGCTCTCCGGGCCGGCCGGGGCGCGCTCCGCGGAGGACTGGAGATCGGCGTCGAGCTGCGAGAGGTCGGCGTTCAGCGCCGCCATGAGTTCTTCCATCTGCTGCAGCAGGCCCTTCGGCGCGCCGCCGGCCTGGGCGGACACCGCGGACTCCTGGCCTGCGTGATCGTGTGCTGCCTGTCCGGTCGTTCCGTTCTGTCGGGGGGTCTGCGGCACGGCCTCGTGGGACATGGCGGCCTCCTCGGCCCTGGCCCTTCCGAGGCGGAAGGGGGCGGTGGACGCACCGGCGAGAGGCCGCCGGCACGCGGGCCGGGCGGTCCGGCTCCGTCCGGGGAAACGATCCCCGTCCGGGCTGGTCACTGGCGGGCCCGGCGGCGGACACGTCCGGTTGACGAAGATTCACCCTGCCGGGGCGGGAAGTGCAGGATGGGGGCATGGATCTTCGCATTTTCACCGAGCCCCAGCAGGGTGCGAGCTACGACACCCTCCTGACCGTCGCCAAAGCCACCGAAGACCTCGGCTTCGACGCGTTCTTCCGCTCCGACCACTACCTGCGGATGGGATCCGCCGACGGCCTGCCCGGGCCCACCGACGCCTGGATCACCCTCGCCGGCCTGGCCCGCGAGACCAAGCGGATCCGCCTCGGCACCCTGATGACGGCCGGCACCTTCCGGCTGCCCGGCGTCCTCGCCATCCAGGTGGCCCAGGTCGACCAGATGTCCGGAGGCCGCGTCGAACTGGGCCTGGGCGCGGGCTGGTTCGAGGAGGAGCACAAGGCGTACGGGATCCCCTTCCCGGCGGACCGGATGTCCCGGCTGGAGGAGCAGCTCGCCATCGTCACCGGCCTGTGGGCCACCGAGCCCGGCGCCACCTTCGACTACGCGGGCAGCCACTACCAGGTGGAGAACTCGCCCGCGCTCCCCAAGCCCGCCCAGGCCAAGGTCCCCGTCCTCATCGGCGGCCACGGAGCCCGGCGCACCCCACGGCTCGCCGCGCGGTACGCGGACGAGTTCAACATGCCGTTCGCCTCGATCGCGGACAGCGAGCGGCAGTTCGGCCGGGTCCGGCAGGCGGCCGAGGAAGCCGGCCGCAAGGCCGACGACCTCGTCTACTCCAACGCCCTCGTGGTGTGCGTGGGCAAGGACGACGCCGAGGTGGCCCGCCGGGCCGCCGCCATCGGCCGTGAGGTGGACGAGCTCAAGGCCAATGGTCTGGCCGGTTCCCCGGCCGAGGTCGTGGAGAAGCTCGGTGCCTACGCCGCCACCGGCTCCTCCCGCGTCTACCTCCAGCTCCTCGACCTCGACGACCTGGACCACCTGGAGCTGGTCTCCGCCCGGGTGCTCTCCCAGCTCGGCTGACGAAGGACCGGTTCTCCGATGCCACGTGCGTCCGGCCCGCTCGCCGAGGCCCTGGGCGGCAGGACCGTGCTCCTGGACGGCGGGCTCAGCAACCAGCTCGCCGCCCAGGGCTGCGACCTGTCCGGAGGCCTCTGGACGGGCCGGGTGCTCGACGAGCGGCCGGACCAGGTGGAGGCCGCCCACACGGCGTACGCCCGGGCCGGCGCCGAGGTGCTGATCACCGCGAGCTACCAGGTCGGCCCCGGTCACCCCCGGGCCGCCGCCCTGCTGCACCGCAGCGTCGCCCTGGCCGCCCGGGCCGCCGAGGCCGCCGACCACGAGGTGTGGGTGGCCGCCTCCGTGGGCCCGTACGGGGCGGTGCTCGCGGACGGCTCCGAGTACCGCGGCCGGTACGGCCTGAGCGTGCGCGAGCTCGCCGCCTTCCATCGCCCCCGCATCGAGGCCCTGCTCGCCGCGGGCCCCGACGTCCTGGCCGTGGAGACCGTCCCCGACCCGGACGAGGCCGAGGCTGTGCTCACCGTCCTCGCGGACACGGGCGCCCGGGCTTGGCTGAGCTACACCGTCGCCGACGGCCGCACCCGCTCCGGCGGGCCCCTCCCCGAGGCCTTCGTCCTCGCCGCACGGGCCCCGGAGGTCATCGCGCTCGGCGTCAACTGCTGTGACCCGGCGGAGGTCCTGCCCGCCCTCGAAGCGGCCGCCACCGTCACCCGCAAGCCGCTCCTCGCCTACCCCAACGACGGCTCCGTCTGGGACGCCGCCACCGGCACCTGGCACGCTCCCGCGGTCCCGGCCCCCTGGCCCACCGCGGCCTGGCACCGCGCCGGCGCCCGCCTCATCGGCGGCTGCTGCCGCATCGGCCCCGACCGGATCGCGGAGCTCGCCGCGCGGCCGCCCGGCGATCCGGCCGCCGGAAAATAAGGCGCAGACAGGACCGGTGACCAGCAACAATCGGCCGTGTGTTCCTGACGATCTCCACCATCGGCTCCCTCGAACGACCCGCCACCGACCTGGGCTACCTGCTGCACAAGCACGCCGGGAAGACGCAGGCGTTCTCCACCTCCTACGGCACCGCCCACGTGTTCTACCCCGAGGCCACGGCCGAACGGTGCACGGCGGCCCTGCTGCTGGAGGTGGATCCCGTCGCGCTCGTGCGGCGCGGCCAGGGCAAGGGCCGGGGCGGGGCGCCCGACGCCGCACTCGCGCAGTACGTCAACGACCGCCCGTACGCCGCGTCCTCGCTGCTCGCCGTCGCCCTCAGCGGGGTGTTCCGCACCGCGCTCAAGGGCCAGTGCGCCCTGCGCCCGGACCTGGCGGAGCAGCCGCTGCCGCTGCGCGTCGAGATCCCGGTGCTGCCCGCACGCGGCGGCGCGGCGCTCGTGCACCGGCTGTTCGACCCGCTCGGCTGGGACCTCGTACAGGCCGAGCCCGTACCGCTCGACGAGCAGTTCCCCGAGTGGGGGGACTCCCGCTACGTACGGCTCGTACTGGAGGGGGAGCTGCGCCTCGCGGACGCACTGCGGCAGCTGTACGTACTGCTGCCGGTGCTCGACGACGCCAAGCATTACTGGATCGCCCCGGACGAGGTCGACAAGCTGCTCCGCGCCGGAGACGGCTGGCTCGCCGCCCACCCCGAGAACGGGCTGATCAGCTCCCGCTACCTGGCCCGCCACAAGCGGCTGACCCAGGACGCCATCGAGCGCCTGGAGCTGGTCCGCCTCGCCGAGGCCGACGGCAGCGAGGTCGAGGAGCTCGACAACGCCGTCGACGAATCGCGTGACACGCAGGAGCGGCCCGTACCGCTCGCCGTGCAGCGGCGCGACGCGATCCTCGCCGCCCTGCGCGCCGCCGGAGCCGCCCGGGTCCTCGATCTGGGCTGCGGTCAGGGGCAGCTGGTGCAGGCCCTGTTCAAGGACGTGTTCTTCACCGAGATCGTCGGCATGGACGTGTCCGTCCGGGCCCTGAACATCGCGGCCAGGCGGCTGCGGCCGGAGCGGATGGGCGAGCGGCAGGCCGCGCGCGTCACGCTGCTGCAGGGCTCGCTCGCCTACACCGACAAGCGGCTGGCCGGCTACGACGCGGCCGTGCTCAGCGAGGTCATCGAGCACCTGGACCTGGAGCGGCTGCCCGCCCTGGAGTACGCCGTGTTCGGCTCGGCCCGGCCCCGCACGGTCCTCGTCACCACCCCGAACGTCGAGTACAACGTCCGCTGGGAGACCCTGCCCGCCGGGCACGTCCGCCACGGCGACCACCGCTTCGAGTGGACCCGCGAGGAGTTCCGCGCCTGGGCCGGGGCCGTCGCGAACCGGTACGGCTACGGCGTCGAGTACGTCCCCGTCGGGGACGACGACCCCGAGGTCGGACCGCCGACGCAGATGGCCGTCTTCACCCAGACCGATACCACCGACGCCAGTGCGACCACCGGCACCCCGAAGGAGGGCGAGGCAGCATGACCAGCACCGAGACCCACCGTACGCGCACACTTCCCGTCACCGACCTGTCCCTCGTCGTCCTGATCGGGGCCACCGGATCGGGCAAGTCCACCTTCGCCCGCAAGCACTTCAAGCCCACCGAGGTCATCTCCTCCGACCACTGCCGGGGCCTGGTCTGCGACGACGAGAACGACCAGAGCGTCAGCCGGGACGCCTTCGACGTCCTGCACTACATCGCGGGCAAGCGCCTCGCCGCCGGCCGCCTCACCGTCGTCGACGCCACCAGCGTCCAGGCCGACGCCCGCCGTCAGCTGGTCCAGCTCGCCCGCGAGCACGACGTGCTGCCCATCGCCATCGTCCTGGACATGCCCGAACAGGTCTGCGCCGAGCGCAACGCGGCCCGCCCCGACCGGGCCGGCCTGCCCCGCGCCGTCATCCAGCGGCACCGCCGCGACCTGCGGCGCTCGCTACGCGGCCTGGAGCGCGAGGGCTTCCGCAAGGTCCACGTGCTGCGCTCCGTCGAGGAGGCCGAGAGCGCCGAAGTCGTCCTGGAGAAGCGGTTCAACGACCTCACGCACCTCACCGGCCCCTTCGACATCGTCGGTGACATCCACGGCTGTTCCTCCGAGCTGGAGACCCTGCTCGCCAAGCTCGGCTACGAGGACGGCGTCCACCCCGACGGCCGCACCGCCGTCTTCGTGGGCGACCTCGTCGACCGCGGCCCCGACAGCCCGGGCGTCCTGCGCCGCGTCATGGGCATGGTGAAGTCCGGCAACGCCCTGTGCGTGCCCGGGAACCACGAGAACAAGCTCGGCCGTTACCTGAAGGGCTCCAAGGTCCAGCAGACCCACGGCCTCGCCGAGACCATCGAGCAGCTGGCGGCGGAGCCGGAGGAGTTCGTCGCGGAGGTACGGGAGTTCATCCGCGGCCTCGTCAGCCACTACGTCCTCGACGGCGGCAAGCTGGTGGTCTGCCACGCCGGCCTGCCCGAGAAGTACCACGGCCGCACCTCCGGCCGGGTCCGCTCGCACGCCCTCTACGGGGACACCACCGGCGAGACGGACGAGTTCGGCCTGCCCGTGCGCTACCCGTGGGCCGAGGACTACCGCGGCAAGGCCGTCGTGGTCTACGGCCACACCCCGGTCCCGAACACCGCCTGGATCAACAACACCATCTGCCTCGACACCGGCGCCGTCTTCGGCGGGAGGATGACCGCCCTGCGCTGGCCGGAGCGCGAACTGGTCGACGTACCGGCCGAGAAGGTCTGGTACGAGCCGGTCAAGCCGCTCGTCACCGAGGTGCCCGGCGGCGCCGCATCGGATCCGTCACGGGGCGTCCGCCCGCTGGACCTGGCCGACGTGCACGGGCGCCGGGTCGTGGAGACCCGGCACCTGGGCAACGTCAACGTGCGCGAGGAGAACGCGGCGGCGGCCCTGGAGGTGATGAGCCGCTTCGCGGTGGACCCGCGGCTGGTCCCGTACCTCCCGCCGACCATGGCGCCGACCGCCACCTCGCGCGAGGAGGGCTACTTGGAGCACCCCGCCGAGGCCTTCGCCCAGTACCGCAAGGACGGCATCGCCCAGGTGGTGTGCGAGGAGAAGCACATGGGCTCCCGCGCCACCGTCCTGGTCTGCAAGGACGCCGACGCCGCCCGCGAGAGGTTCGGGGTCGACGGCCCGACCGGGTCCGTCTACACCCGCACCGGGCGGCCCTTCTTCAAGGATCCGGCGGTCACCGAGGAGGTCCTGACCCGGCTCCGGGCGGCCGTCACCGACGCCGGGCTCTGGGAGGAGCTCGGCACGGACTGGCTGCTGATCGACGGGGAACTGCTGCCCTGGTCCCTGAAGTCCGCCGGCCTGCTGCGCAACCAGTACGCCGCCGTGGGCGCGGCCTCCGGCGCCGTCTTCCCGGGCGCCATCGCCGCCCTGGAGGCCGCCGCCGCCCGGGGCGTCGACACCGGCGAGCTGCTGGAGCGCCAGCGCGGCCGGGCCGCCGACGCGGCCGCCTTCACCGAGGCGTACCGCCGCTACTGCTGGACCACCGACGGACTGGACGGCGTACGGTTCGCGCCCTTCCAGCTGCTGGCGGCGGCCGGGCGGTCGCTGGCCGCCGTCCCGCACGACGAGCAGCTGTTCTGGCTGGACCGGCTGTGCGCCGCCGACGAGGCGGCCGGCACCGGGCTGCTGCGCCGCACCGGCCGCATCCTGGTGGACACCGCGGACGAGGACTCCGTACGGGCGGGCACCGACTGGTGGCTGGAGCTGACGGCCGCCGGCGGCGAGGGCATGGTCGTCAAGCCGCTCCAGGCGTACGCCCGGGACGGCAAGGGCCGCCTCGTGCAGCCCGGGGTCAAGGTGCGCGGGCGGGAGTACCTGCGGATCATCTACGGTCCGGAGTACACGCGGCCGGACCACCTGGAGCGGCTGCGCGACCGGTTCCTCGGGCACAAGCGCTCGCTCGCCCTGCGCGAGTACGCGCTCGGGCTGGAGGCACTGGACCGGCTGGCGGCCGAGGAGCCGCTGTGGCGGGTGCACGAGGCCGTCTTCGCGGTGCTCGCCCTGGAGTCGGAGCCGGTCGACCCCCGGCTGTGAAGTAAAGCGGACACCCCCGTACGGCCCGTAATTAGGTCGTATGGGGGAACTTCCCGGAGAACTCCGGGAAAGCCCCCGGCGGGATCGTTCAACCAGGGCAGCGGAATGTCCGCGACCCTGGAAGGACGGAACGTCACCTATGAAGATGACCGCGCGCGGAAGCATTGCGGCACTCATGACCTGTATGGCCGCGGCCGGCGCGGCCACCCCGGCCGTGGCCGACTCGGTGCCGCTCGGTGTCCCGCTGGACACCGTGAAGACCACGCTGGGCGTGGACACCCCGCGCCTGGCCACCGGGGTGCCGATTCCCGCCGTCGGAGCGCCCGAGGCGCCCCGCTTCCACAAGGGGAGCCTGCTCCCGGCGTCCCTGGTCCCGGTGGTCCCGATCGGCACCGAGCTCGGCAGCACCCTCGTCACCTCCCCGGTGCCGAACCTGCTGGGCGAGCCGGAGACGGACGGCGAGGGCTCCCTGGAGGCCCCGGCCACCGACCTGCTCGCCCGGACCCCCGGGCTGGTCGCCGGCGGCCTGCTGACGATGCCGGACGCCTCCAACTCCGGGGTGCCGAACCTGAAGACGCCCGAGCTGGGCCTGATCGCCCCGGAGCTCACCGGTGCACCGCAGGCGGTCCTCGGCCTCGCCATGCCCCGCTGAGCAGACGCCACGTCAAAAAGCCGTCCGGTCTGGGAATGTGTACGGCATGGGATTCCATGTCGACTCCGAGACCGGGCGGCTTCGCCGCGTCATCCTTCACCGGCCCGACCTGGAGCTGAAGCGGCTCACACCGAGCAACAAGGACGCGCTCCTCTTCGACGACGTGCTGTGGGTGCGCCGGGCCCGCCAGGAGCACGACGGCTTCGCGGACGTGCTGCGGGACCGGGGGGTTGAGGTCCACCTGTTCGGGGACCTGCTGTGCGAGGCCCTCGACATCCCGGAGGCCAGACACCTCGTACTGGACCGGGTCTTCGACGAGAAGGAGTACGGGCCCCTCGCCACCGACCACCTGCGGTCGGCCTTCGACGGGCTGCCCTCGGCGGAGCTGGCCGAGGCGCTGGTCGGCGGGATGACGAAGCGGGAGTTCCTGGAGGGGCACGCCGAGCCGGTGTCGGTGCGCTTCCACGCCCTGGAGCTGGACGGCTTCCTGCTGGGGCCGCTGCCCAACCACCTCTTCACCCGGGACACCTCCGCCTGGATCTACGACGGGGTGTCCATCAACGCGATGCGCTGGCCGGCCCGGCAGCGCGAGACCGTCCACTTCGAGGCGATCTACAAGCACCACCCGCTCTTCACCACCTCCGGCGCCTTCCACTACTGGTCGCAGGGGCAGGCGGACTACCCCTCGACCATCGAGGGCGGGGACGTGCTCGTCATCGGCAACGGGGCGGTGCTGATCGGGATGAGCGAGCGGACCACGCCGCAGGCGGTGGAGATGCTGGCGCGGGGCCTGTTCGCCACCGGTTCGGCGACCTGCATCGTGGCGCTGGACATGC
Source organism: Streptomyces sp. NPDC030995 (assembly GCF_055571215.1). NCBI lineage: Bacteria > Bacillati > Actinomycetota > Actinomycetes > Kitasatosporales > Streptomycetaceae > Streptomyces > Streptomyces sp. NPDC030995. Next base: position 161,449 of record NZ_JBVIFS010000015.1, on the reverse strand, counting down.
CGAAGCGGCGGGCCTTCATGCACCTGGACACGGTGATGACGATGGTGGACGGAGATACGTTCATTCAGTACGCGGGACTCGGGATGCTCCCCTCCTACACGATCGAGCCGGGCTCCGGACCGCAGGAGCTGAAGGTGACCGACCACCCGGCGGAGCACATGCACCGGGCCATCGCGGCGGCGCTCGACCTGGACTCGATCCGGGTGCTGACCGCGACCCAGGACGTGCACTCGGCGGAGCGCGAGCAGTGGGACGACGGGTGCAACGTGCTGGCCGTGGAGCCGGGGGTGGTGGTCGCGTACGAGCGGAACGTGACGACCAACACCCACTTGCGCAAGCAGGGCATCGAGGTGATCGAGATCCCGGGCAGCGAGCTGGGCCGGGGCCGGGGCGGACCGCGCTGCATGAGCTGTCCGGTCGAGCGGGACGCGGTGGGCTAGGGGAGGGGCAGGGCGGGGCCGGAGCGGGGCCGGGGCGGGTCGGGGGAAGGGCCGACGAGAAGCGCGCGGAGCAGGGCCGGGAGGGCGCTCCGTATATCAATACGGAGCGTCGTATAGACTTCCATCATCCCCTGTCACCGTGACGCTGGAGCAACCCCATGGCCACCGACCTCGCAGGCCGCAGTTTTCTCAAGGAGCTGGACTTCACGGCCGCCGAGTTCCGCGGCCTGATCGAGCTCGCCGCCGACCTGAAGGCGGCCAAGAAGGCGGGGGTCGAGCAGCGCCTGCTCCAGGGCCGGAACATCGCGCTGATCTTCGAGAAGACCTCGACGCGGACCCGCTGCGCCTTCGAGGTCGCCGCCGCGGACCAGGGTGCCCACACCACCTACCTCGACCCCGCCGGCTCCCAGATGGGCCACAAGGAGTCGGTCCGGGACACCGCACGCGTGCTCGGCCGGATGTTCGACGGGATCGAGTACCGGGGCGACAGCCAGCAGGCCGTCGAGGAGCTCGCCGCCCACGCGGGCGTCCCCGTCTTCAACGGCCTCACCGACGACTGGCACCCCACCCAGATGCTGGCCGACCTGCTCACCATGACCGAGCACAGCACCAAGCCGCTGCACCGGATCGCCTTCGCCTACCTTGGCGACGCCCGCTTCAACATGGGCAACTCGTACCTCGTGACCGGTGCGCTGCTGGGCATGGACGTACGGATCGTCGCGCCCAGGGCCTACTGGCCGGCTGAGGCCGTGGTGGCCGCGGCCCGGCAGCTCGCGGCGGAGAGCGGCGCGCGGATCACCCTGACCGAGGAGGTCGCCGAGGGCGTCGCCCAGGCGGACTTCGTCGTGACCGACATCTGGGTGTCCATGGGAGAGCCCAAGGAGGTCTGGGACGAGCGGATCGCGGCCCTGTCCCCGTACGCCGTGACCATGGACGTGCTGCGCGCCACCGGGAACCCGGACGTGAAGTTCATGCACTGCCTGCCCGCCTTCCACGACCTCGGCACCAAGGTCGCCCGGGACATCCACGAGCGGCACGGGCTCGACTCCCTGGAGGTGACGGACGAGGTGTTCGAGTCCGAGCACTCCATCGTCTTCGACGAGGCCGAGAACCGGCTGCACACCATCAAGGCCGTGCTCGTCGCCACGCTCGCCAGGCCCGGCCGGAGTGACGCATAGTCATACGCCGCCCCGTCGACACCCGTATGTCGCGCTTCTGTGACGGCGGTCAGGATCTGGTGATACCGTCGATCGTGTGAGCCCCTTCACCGGTTCCACAGCAGCGACCGAACGGTGGCAGCACCTCCGGATCACCCGGCAGGACGGCGTCGCCACCGTCACCTTCGACCGCCCCGAGAAGCTGAACGCGCTCACCTTCGGCGCCTACGCCGACCTGCGTGATCTGCTCGCCGAACTGTCCCGTGAGCGTTCCGTACGCGCCCTCGTGCTGGGCGGGGAGGGGCGCGGCTTCTGCTCCGGCGGGGACGTGGACGAGATCATCGGCGCCACCCTCGCCATGGACACCGCCCAGCTCCTCGACTTCAACCGGATGACCGGCCAGGTGGTGCGCGCCATCCGCGAATGCCCCTTCCCGGTGATCGCCGCCGTGCACGGGGTGGCCGCCGGGGCCGGCGCCGTCCTCGCGCTCGCCGCCGACTTCCGGATCGCCGACCCCAGCGCCCGCTTCGCCTTCCTCTTCACCCGCGTCGGCCTCTCCGGCGGGGACATGGGCGCCGCCTACCTGCTGCCCCGGGTCGTCGGCCTCGGCCACGCCACCCGGCTGCTGATGCTCGGAGAGCCCGTACGCGCCCCCGAGGCCGAGCGGATCGGCCTGCTCAGCGAGCTCACCGAGGAGGGCAAGGCCCACGTACGGGCCGCCGAACTCGCCGCGCACCTGGCCGCGGGCCCCGCCCTCGCCTACGCACAGACCAAGGCGCTGCTCACCGCCGAGCTCGACATGCCGCTGGCCGCCTCGGTGGAGCTGGACGCCAGCACCCAGGCCCTGCTGATGCACGGCGAGGACTACGCGGAGTTCCACGCGGCCTTCACCGGGAAGCGGCCGCCGCAGTGGAAGGGCAGGTAGCGGGATGTCCGCGGGCTCCATGCGGGTGGCCGTCGTCGGCGGGGGACCGGGCGGCCTGTATGCGGCCGCGCTGCTGGCCCGGCAGGGCCACACGGTGGACGTCTGGGAGCGCGGCGCCCCGGACGACACCTTCGGCTTCGGCGTGGTGCTCTCCGACGAGACCCTCGGCGGCATCGAGCGGGCCGACACCGTCGTCCACGCGGCCCTGAGCGCGGAGTTCGTGCGCTGGGACGACGTGGACATCGTCCACCGGGGCCGGCTGCTGACCTCCGGCGGCCACGGCTTCGCGGCCATCGGACGGCGCCGGCTCCTGGAGATCCTGCACGAGCGCTGCGCCGGGCTCGGCGTCCGGCTCCGCTTCCGCGCCGAGGCCCCCGACGTGCGCGCGCTCGCAGCCTCCTACGACCTGGTGGTCGCGGCGGACGGGGTGCACAGCGCGATCCGCGAGGCCGGGGCCGCGCACTACCGGCCGACGGTGACGAGCGGACGCTGCCGTTACATCTGGCTCGCCGCCGACTTCGCCTTCGACGCCTTCCGCTTCGAGATCGCGGAGACCGAGCACGGGGTCATGCAACTGCACGCCTACCCCTACTCGGCCGACGCCTCCACCGTGATCGTGGAGATGCGGGAGGAGGTCTGGCGGGCGGCGGGCCTCGACCTGTGCGACGAGGAGGAGTCGGCGGCCCGCTGCGCCAAGATCTTCGGCGAGGCCCTGCGCGGGCGCCCGCTGCACGGGAACCGCTCGGCGTGGACGCGGTTCCGTACCGTCGTGAACGAGCGCTGGTCGCACGGAAACGTGGCGCTCCTCGGAGACGCCGCGCACACCGCCCACTTCTCCATCGGGTCCGGCACCAAACTGGCGGTGGAGGACGCGCTCGCCCTCGCCGAAGCCGTGGCCGGCGCGGACGGGGACGTACCGGCCGCCCTCGCCGCGTACGAGAGGGCCCGCCGCCCGGCGGTCGCCAGCACCCAGCGGGCCGCGGCCGCGAGCCGGCACTGGTTCGAGGAGATCGCCGGATACGTCGGCCAGCCCGCCCGGCAGTTCGCCTTCAACCTCCTCACCCGCAGCCGCCGGGTCACGCACGACAACCTGCGGCTGCGCGACGAGCGGTTCACACGGGCGGTGGAACGGGAGTTCGGCTGCCCGGAGGAGGGCCCGGGGCAGCGCACGACCCCGCCGATGTTCACCCCCTTCCGGCTGCGCGGCCTGACCCTGCGCAACCGGGTCGTCGTCTCGCCGATGGACATGTACTCGGCCGAGGAGGGCGTGCCGGGGGACTTCCACCTCGTACACCTGGGCGCGCGGGCCCTCGGCGGGGCCGCACTGGTGATGACGGAGATGGTCTGCGTCTCGGCCGAGGGCCGCATCACGCCCGGCTGCGCCGGCCTCTACACCCAGGAGCAGGCGGCGGCCTGGCAGCGGATCACCGACTTCGTCCACACCTCCGCCCCCGGTACGGCGCTCGGCGTCCAGCTCGGGCACGCGGGACGCAAGGGCTCGACGCGGGTGATGTGGGAGGGCATGGACGATCCGCTCCCGGAGGGCAACTGGCCGCTGGTGGCCGCCTCCGAGCTGCCCTACCGGCCGGGCGTCTCGGCGCGCCCGCGGGCCCTCACGCACACCGATATGGCGGCGCTGCGCTCCGAGTTCGCGGCCGCCGCCGTCCGCGCCGCCGACTGCGGCTTCGACCTGCTGGAACTGCACTGCGCCCACGGCTACCTGCTCTCCGGGTTCCTGTCACCGCTGACCAACCACCGTGACGACGCCTACGGCGGCACCCTGGAGAACCGCCTGCGCTTCCCGCTGGAGGTCTTCGACGCGGTCCGCGCGGTCTGGCCCGAGGACCGCCCGATGACGGTCCGCCTCTCGGCCACCGACTGGGCGCCCGGCGGCACCTCGCCCGAGGAGGCGGTGGAGATCGCGGCCGCCTTCGCCGCCCACGGCGCGGACGCCATCGACGTCTCGACCGGCCAGGTGGTCGCGGACGAGGCCCCCGAGTACGGGCGCTCCTACCAGACCCCGTACGCCGACCGGATCCGGGCCGCCCTCGGTGTCCCCGTCATCGCGGTCGGCGCCATCTCCTCCTGGGACGACGTCAACTCCCTGCTGCTGGCCGGGCGCGCCGACCTCTGCGCCCTGGGCCGCCCCCACCTCTACGACCCGCACTGGACCCTGCACGCGGCCGCCGAGCAGTCCTACGAAGGTCCGGCCGCGCCCTGGCCCGCCCCCTACCGCGCGGGCAGCCGCCCACCGCCTACCGGCCGTGGCTGAGCCGCTCGTGGCCCGGGCGGGGCCCGGGCGTGCTCCGCGTGCTCTGCGTGCTCTGCGTGCTCATGCGTCGAGGATCTCGGCGCGGTCCTCGACCGGGGTGTAGCCCAGGCGCAGGTAGATGCCGTTGCTGGTCGGGTTGGCCAGGTCCGTGAAGAGCAGGACCTCCGAGGCGCCCGCCGCGTACGCCGCTTCGCTCGCCGCGTGCGTGACCCCGGCGGCGTAGCCGCGGCCGCGGAGCTCGGGCGGGGTGTAGACCGGGCCCACCCGGGATGCCGAGCCGATCGGACGGGAGAAGGAGGCCAGCGAGACGGGGTTCCCCTCGTGCTCCCAGAGCACGATGCCGCCGTACGAGATCCGGTCGCGCAGGGCGGATTCGGAGGGCTCGCCCGGCTCCTCGACCTCCTGGTTGAAATCCCGGATCCACGCCAGCAGGAGCGGGAGCTCCGCCTCGGTGGCGGGCCGGGCCCGCCCGGCCGGCGCCGGATCCGGGGCGATCAGCCCGGCCAGCCGGTACAGGCGGCTCTCCTCGCCGACCCGGAACGGCCGCCCCCAGGCCCCGGCCAGCACGTCCGCGTCGCGGCGCCGGGCGCTGATGCCGCTGAGCCCGGCGAGCAGCGGCTCGGTGGCCAGTGCGTCCGCCAGCGCCCGCACCGCCTGGTCGGGCACTGCACCGAGCTGCAAGCGATACGGAGGGGTGCACAGCAGGGCCCCGGAAACGGTTCCATCGGCCCCGGTCCACCAGCCGAAGAAGGGGTCGGCCGGCCCGTAGGCGTGCGGCCCGCGCCGTTCCAGCGCGTCGGCGACGGTCAGAAGGAGGGTGTTGGGCACGGGCTGCGCGGCCACGGCCGGCCCTGCCGCGGCGAGATAGGCGGCCAGATCGGAAGTGAAAGTCCAAGTCATGGCACATCCTGACCCCCCGTCGGCCCCGCGCGCACCCGCTTTCCGCGGGGGCCGCCTCAGGCGGGCGGCCACCCCGGCCACCACGGCGGCGGCACGGTGTCCGGACCGCCGTCACGGTCGCGCGAAGCGCCCGCCCGGTTCCCGTAGCCGCACGTGGAGTTCGGCGAAGACGGCCGCCGCCCGGTCGCCCGGCCAGTCCGCCGGAAGCAGCTCGCGCGGCAGGCCCGGGTCGGCGTACGGCAGCCGGCGCCAGGTGTCCAGCGCGAGGAGGTAGCCGCGGTAGGCCTCCTCCGGGGTGGGCTCCGGTCCCGACTGGAGGGCGCGCAGGGCAGGTTCGTGCAGATCGAGGAACTCCTCGTGCTGCTTGGCCAGGGACGCCAGGTCCCACCAGCGGGCCACCGCCTCGGCGGTCGGGGCGAAACCGAGGTGGGCGCCGCGGAACAGTTCCACGTACGGCGTCAGGTGCAGGCGCTCCAGCGTGTGCGCGGTCTCCTCGGACAGCCGGGCCGGGGCGATCCACACGCCCGGCGCCACCGCGCCGAAACCGAGCCGGGCCAGCCGGGAGCGCAGCAGGTGCCGCTTGTGCCGCTCCTGCTCCGGGACGGAGAACACCGCCACCAGCCACTCGTCCGTCAGCTCCGGGCTGCCGTAGATCCGCCGGTCGCCGTCGTCCAGCAGCTGCCGCGCCTCCTCGGAGAGCCCGTACGCCGCGGAGCCGTCCGCCGCGCGCTCGGGCAGCAGGAAGCCGCGCCGCTTCAGCCGGGACACCGACGAGCGGACCGACGGGGCGTCCACGCCGACCGCGCCCAGCAGGCGGACCAGCGCGGAGACCGGGACCGGGCCATCGAAGGCCCGTCCGTAGGCTCCGTAGAACGTGACGATCAGGGATCGCGGGGTGTGCTGCTCGACCACGGTTTCACTCTAAGACCTCTCCGGCCGCCCCATGATCGCGCAGCCGGAAGCGCTGGAGCTTGCCCGTCGCCGTACGGGGGAGCGCGGGCAGGAAGACGAAGGAGCGCGGGCACTTGTGCGGGGCCAGTTCCGCCCGCATGAAGGCGCGCAGGGCCTCCTCCGTCAGCACCACTCCGTCACGTGTCACGGTGTACGCCACCACGATCTGCCCGCGTCGCTCGTCCGGGCGGCCCACCACCGCCGCCTCGACCACGTCCGGGTGGCGCAGCAGGGCTTCCTCCTCCTCCGGGCCCGCGATGTTGTACCCGGCCGAGATGATCATGTCGTCGGCCCGGGCGACGTAGCGGAAGTAGCCCTCCGGATCGCGCACGTAGGTGTCGCCGGTGAGGTTCCAGCCGCCTTGTACGTACTCCCCCTGCCGGGGATCGGCCAGGTAGCGGCAGCCCACCGGGCCCCGCACGGCCAGCAGCCCCGGCTCGTTGTCCGCGACGGGCCGGCCGGACGGGTCCACCACCCGGGCCTGCCAGCCCGGGACCACCCGGCCGGTCGTACCGGGGCGGATGTCCTCGTCGGCGGCGGAGATGAAGATGTGCAGCAGCTCGGTCGCCCCGATGCCGTTGATGATCCGCAGGCCGGTGCGCTCGTACCAGGCCCGCCAGGTGGCGGCCGGCAGGTTCTCCCCGGCCGAGACGCAGCGGCGCAGCGCGGACAGGTCGTACATGCCCACGTCGTACGGGCCCAGGGCGTCCAGCATCGTCCGGTACGCGGTGGGCGCGGTGAACAGCACCGTCACCCGGTGCTCCGCGAGCGCGGGCAGCAGCCGCCGCGGCACCGCCTCCTCCAGCAGCAGCGCGGACGCCCCGGCCCGCAGCGGGAAGACGACCAGCCCGCCGAGGCCGAAGGTGAACCCGAGCGGCGGACTGCCCGCGAAGACGTCGTCCGGGCGGGGCCGCAGCACGCTGCGGGAGAAGGTGTCGGCGACGGCGAGCAGGTCGCGGTGGAAGTGCATGCAGCCCTTGGGCCGCCCGGTGGTCCCCGAGGTGAAGGCGATCAGGGCGACGTCGTCCGCGGAGGTCGGGGCGGCCGGGAAGGGCTCCTGGTGCCGCTCGGCCAGCCGAAGCAGATCGTCCTCGGCCCCGCCCCCGTACGCGGTGATCCGCAGCCCCGGCACCTCGGCCTTGACCAGGTCGTCCAGGACGTCCGCATGGCACAGGGCGTGCCGTACCCGGGCCATCGCGCACACCGTGGCCAGCTCCTGCGCGCGCTGCTGGGGCAGTACGGTCACGGCCACCGCGCCCGCCTTCATCACCGCGAGCCAGCAGGCGGCGAGCCAGGGGCCGGTGGGGCCGCGCAGCAGCACCCGGTTGCCGGGGACGACGCCGAGGTCGAGGGTGAGCACGTGGGCGAGGCGGTCCACGCGCTCGCGCAGGGCCCCGTACGTCCACACCTCGCCCGTGCCGCTGCGGAAGGCCGGGCGGTCGGCGCCGGCGGGACCGAAGCGGGCGATGGTGGCGTCGAGCAGCTCGGCCCCGCAGTTCAGGCGGTCCGGGTAGGCCAGTTCGGGCAGTTCGAAGAGCAGCTCCGGCCAGGTGTCCACGGGGGGCAGATGGTCACGGGCGAAGGTGTCGGTGTGAGCGGAAGGCTTGAGCTCCAAGGCGGGTTCGCCCCCTTGCGACGGTCCCGGGTGAGGTGGATCCGGCCGTGCGACTGCATCACGAGCGTATCGTGATGGTGACGGCAGTCAACAGGACGCGATAGATGCGGGGACATTCGGATGACCGGATTCGCGCTCGGGGTGGACCAGGAGGAATGGTGCGGGCAGTTGCGCGCACTGTCGGCCCGGCGGCTGAGGCCGCTGGCCGAGAAGGGGGAACCGGGGAGGGTCAACCGGCCGTTGCTGGCCGCGCTGGGGGAGCTGGGCCTGCTGGAGCGGGTGTTCGCCTCCGGCGCGCTGGAACTGTGCCTGCTGCGGGAGTCCCTCGCCTACGGCTGCACGGAGGCCGAGACGGCGCTCGCCCTCCAGGGGCTGGGGGCGTACCCGGTCCTGCGGGCGGGGAGCCGGGCGCAGCGGGAGCGCTGGCTGCCGCAGGTGCGCGCCGGGCGGGCGGTGGCGGCCTTCGCGCTGAGCGAGCCGGGGGCGGGCTCGGACGCGGCGGCGCTGGAACTGGAGGCCGCGCCGGCCTCCGGCGGAGGCTGGGTGCTGAACGGCGAGAAGCGCTGGATCTCCAACGCCCCGGAGGCGGATTTCTACACCGTCTTCGCCCGGACGGGTGAGGGGCCGGGGGCGAAGGGGGTCTCGGCCTTCCTGGTCCCGGGGGACCGCCCCGGACTCTCCGGCGAAGCGCTGGACATGCTCTCCCCGCACCCGATCGGGGCCCTGTCCTTCGACGGGGTGCCGGTCGGCCCGCGGGACCTGCTCGGCGAGCCCGGGCGGGGCTTCCGCGTCGCGATGGACACCCTGAACCTCTTCCGGCCGAGCGTCGGTGCGTTCGCGGTGGGCATGGCCCGGGCCGCGCTGGACGCGACCCTCGCGTACACGGCGGGCCGGGCCGCGTTCGGCGGGAAGCTGAGCGACCTCCAGGCGGTGGCGCACCGGGTGGCCGAGATGGCCACCCGCACGGAGGCGGCCCGGCTGCTGGTGTACGCGGCGGCCGGGGCCTACGACCGGGGCGCGGCGGATGTTCCCGGGCGCGCGGCGATGGCGAAACTGCTGGCCACCGAGACGGCCCAGTACGTGGTGGACCACGCGGTCCAGTTGCACGGGGCGGTCGCCCTCCAGCGGGGCCACCTGCTGGAACACCTCTACCGGGAGGTGCGGGCGCCGAGGATCTACGAAGGGGCGAGCGAGGTGCAGCGGACCGTGATCGCGCGCGAGCTGTACCGGGCCCTGCCGGGGGAGGTGGCGGCCGGATGAGCCTCGAGCGGATCAACCCGGCGTCGCTGTCCCCCGCCACGGGCTTCTCGCACGCCGTGGCCGCGACCGGCTCGCGGCTGGTGTTCCTGGCGGGCCAGACCGCGCTGGACGCCTCGGGCAAGGTGGTGGGGGAGAGCCTGCCGCAGCAGTTCGAGGTGGCCCTGACCAACCTCCTGGCGGCCCTCGCCGCGGCGGGTGGCGCCCCGGCGGACCTGGCGAGGGTGACGGTGTACGCGGTGGACGTGGCGGCGTACCGCGTGCACGCGGCCGAACTGGGCCGCGTGTGGCGGCGGTTGGCGGGGCGGGACTATCCGGCCATGGCCGTCATCGGCGTGGTCCGCCTGTGGGACGACCAGGCGATGGTCGAACTCGACGGCGTCGCGGTCCTGGCGTAGCCCTGCGGCCGCTGCCGGGGGCTCTGCCCCCGAACCCCCGCGCCTCAAACGCCGGGCGGGACTGCATTTCAGCCTCGCCGGCGTTTGAGGCGCGGGGTCTGGGGCGGAGCCCCGGTCCTCGAGCCGCGCCGGCGATTGAGGCGCGGGTCCGGGCAGCGCCCGGGAGCCCCCGCGCAGCGGCCCCGGACCGCCTAGCCCCGCGCGCGGCGGCGGTACTCGTCCGTCGGGACGCCGCCCACGCCCCAGTCCTCCAGGGCGACCTCGTCGATGAGGACGAACGTGGTGGCCGGGTCCTTGTCCAGGACCTTGACCAGCAGGTCGGTCACACCGGCGATGATCTCGGCCTTCTGGGCGGCGGTGGCGCCTTCACGGGTGATCTTGACGTTGACGTACGGCATGGTGATGGATGTCCTTCCGGTGAGTGGGATCGAGGGCGAGGCTCAGGCGCGGCCGGTGACGTGGCCGCCGTCCACCCGCAGGGCGTGGCCCGTGACGAACGTGGCGCCCGCGAGGTACAGCACCGCCTCGGAGATCTCGGAGACCTCGCCGACCCGGTTCAGCAGGGCCAGCCCGCCGAAGGAGTCCACGTCGGAGCCCGCGTGCAGCGGGGTGCGGATGATGCCGGGCGACACGAGGTTGACGCGGATGCCGTCGGCGGCGAGCTCGGCGGCCAGGCTCGTCGTCAGCCCGTGCACACCGGCCTTGCTGACCACCGGCGCGGTGCACGGGAAGCCCGCCAGCCCGTGGTCCACCAGGACCGTGCCGATGTTGACGATGCTTCCGCCCCGGCCCTGCGTGCGTAGCGCCCGCACCACGGCCTGGGTGGTGAGGTAGGTGCCCTTGAGGTTGCCGGTCAGGAAGCCGTCGAGCTCCTCCTCGGTGACGTCGGTGAAGGGCTTGGGGGCGAAGGTGCCGGCGTTGTTGACGAGGACGTCGATGCCGCCGAAGCGGTCGAGCGCGGTCCGCACGAGCGCCTCGCCGGTCGCCGGTTCGGCGATGGCGCCCGCGACCCACGCGGTCCGCTCCGGGTGGCCGAGACCGGCCGCGGCCTTGGTGAGGCGCTCGGCGTCCCGCCCGTTGAGGACGACGTTCGCGCCGCTCGCCAGGAAGGCGCGGGCGATGTCCAGGCCGATGCCGCTGGAGGATCCGGTGACGAGAGCGGTCGTGGAGGTGGTCGTGGTGGCGGTGTCGGTCATGATGCAAGTGCCTTTCGTGGCGGCTTGGTTCGTCCTGCTGACACCAGAAACCTACGAACCTTCAACCGATAACACCACGACGGAAATTGGAGCATGTCATAATCCTGCGTTATGGATGTGGACCTGCGTGACCTGGAACTCCTGGACGCCACCGCCGAAGCCGGCTCGCTGACCGCGGCCGCCGAGCGGCTCTACGTGAGCCAGCCCGCCCTCAGCCAGCGGCTCACCCGGCTGGAAGCCCGCCTGGGCATGCCCCTCTTCGACCGCAAGGGCCGCCGCCTGGTCCCCAACGCCGCGGGCCGCCGGCTGCTGGTCGCGGCCCGCCACGTCCTCGGCGAACTGGAGTCGGCCACCCGCGACCTGCGGGAGATCCGCGACGGGCGCGACCGGCGGGTGCGCTTCACCGCCCAGTGCAGCACCACCTTCCCGTGGCTGCCGCCCGTGCTCCGCGCCTTCCGCGAGCGCGAGCCGGACGTCGACGTGCGCATCGAGACCGTCCCCGACGACGCGCCGATCCCGGCGCTGCTGGCCGACCGGGTCGACGTGGCGCTCGTCACGAAGCCCGATCTGCAGATGGACCGGGTGTCCCTGACCAGGCTGTTCGACGACGAGATGATGGCCGTGGTGCCGGCCGGGCACCCGTGGGCCTCGCGCGCGCACCTGACCGCCCGTGACTTCGACGGCGCCGATCTGGTCCTCTACGAGTTCTACGACCAGAAGCGCATTCCGTCGATGCCGCTGCCGCTCCCCGCCGGGGCCCGGCCGGCCCGGATCACCACCATGCCGGTGGTGACCGACCTGGTGGTCGAGATGGTCGCGGGCGGCCAGGGCGCGACGGTGCTGCCCAACTGGGTGGCCGCCCCGTACGTGGCCTCGCACGGCCTCGCCCTGGTCCGCATCGGCGCGCAGCCGCTGACCCGCACCTGGTTCTGCGCCACCCGCACGGGCCCGCGTCCGCCGCACGTCGAGGCCTTCGTCGAGGAGCTCATGGCCCGTCTCAAGACCCCCCACGGCCAAGTCCCGTCCGTCAAGTCCTAGGCTTGCAGGAGGCGTTGGGTTTGAGGTTCATCGGGTAGATTTCTAGAAACTGATTCCAATTCAGGCGGGGCTGACGTGTTGGAGCTGAGGGGGAGCGGGGCCGGGCCGCTGGAGGCGGGGGATCCGCATCAGATCGGGTCGATACCGCTGGCGGGCCGGCTCGGGGCCGGCGGTATGGGGCGGGTGTACCTCGGTGTCCGAGAGGGCCGGTATGTCGCCGTCAAGCAGTTGCTGCCCTCCGTCGTCGGCGAGGACAAGGACTTCCTGCGCCGCTTCGGGCACGAGCTGGACAACCTCGCCCGGCTGCCCGAAGGAGCCACCGCGCCGCTGCTCGACAGCGACCGCACCGCGCGGCCGCCGTGGTTCGTCACCGCGTACGTCCCCGGGCTCACCCTGAGGGAGGCCCTCGACCTGAACGGCAGGCCCCTGCCCGCGCAGGCGCTGTGGCTGCTGCTGCGGGAGGCGGCGGCCGGCCTCGCGGCGGTGCACGCGCTGGACATGGTGCACCGGGACCTCAAGCCGTCCAACGTCATGCTGACCCTCGACGGTCTCACCCTCATCGACTTCGGCGTCGCCCGGGCCGCCGAGCAGAGCCAGCTGACCCGGACCGGCATGGTCGTGGGCACGCCCGCCTACATGGCGCCCGAACAGGCCTCGGGCAAGCGGCGGTTGAGCGGCGCCACCGATGTGTTCGCGCTGGGGTCGGTGCTCGCGTACGCGGCGAGCGGCCGGCCGCCCTTCGGGGACGAGTCGGGGCACGGCGTGCTGTACCGCATCGTCCACGAGGAACCCGATCTGGAGCCGCTGCGGGAGCTGGAGCCGGCCCTCGCGGACCTCGTCGCGGCCTGCCTGGAGAAGGACCCCGACGAGCGGCCCACCGCAGCCGAACTCCTCGAACGCGCGTCGCTGCACGGCCCGTTCGCGGCCCCGCTGTGGCCGGCGGCGATCACCGAGCGACTGTCGGAGCGGGCCGCCTTCGCCGCCGACGTACAGGAGGTCGACGTACCGACGCTCCCGCTCGCCGGCGCACGACCGGAACCGCAGAAGGGATCGGAGAAGGGGCCGGAGAAGGGCACGGAGGAAGAGCCGGAGAAGGAGTCCGAGAAGGAACCGGAGAACGGGCCCGCGAAGGAGCCCGCGAAGAAGGCCGAACCCGCGGCGCCCGAGGTCGGGTCCCGTCCGGAACCGGAAGCACCGCGGCGGCCCGAACGCCGCCGCCGTACCCGCGTGCTCCTCGCGGTCGTCCCCGTCGTCCTGGTCGGAAGCGGTACGACGCTCGCCATCCAGTACCTGCCGCACACGTCCTCGCCGCAGGCCGAGGCGGGCGCCTCCCCGTCCACCTCGGTCGGGGCGCCCGCCGACCCGACGGCGTCGACCGCGGGCAGCAGCCCGCCGGGCGCGGCCTCACCGGCGCCGCCGCCCGCCGACGGCAAGGTCGAGGAGGGCGCCGCGAACCAGGGCCAGGGAGGGTCCGCCGGGACCAACGTCTCGGGCGCCGGAGGTACGGGTACCAGCGTCGGCACCGGCACCGGAACGGGCAGCGGCAGCGGTACGCCGAAGGGCTCGGGCGGTTCCGCGAGCTCCGGCAGCTCGACCGGCGCCGGCACTCCGCCGCCCTCCGGCGGCGGGGCGACCACGGCCGCCCCGCCCCCCGCTTCCGGCACCTACCGCTACCGCAACGGCGACAACGGCCACTGCATCACCCAGGTCTACGGCTCGTCGGACCACGGCGACTGCTCGGACGCCACCGCCAAGTGGAAGGTGCAGAGCAGGTCCGACGGCAGTTTCAAACTCGTCAACCAGCAGAGCGGCGGGTGCCTGTACGCCAACATGCTCGGCCAGGCCGTCTTCGTGGGCGACTGCGCCCAGGACACCGGCCGGGTGTGGCGCAACGGTTCGGACGGCAGCCTGCGCAACGACTTCAGCGGAGGCTGCCTCGACCTGGGCATGGCCCAGGGCCTGGTGACGTCGAGCTGCGCCGGGGACGCGTCCCAGCGCTGGACGAAGCAGTAGGCACCCACCCCGCCCTGCTGGCCCCCTAGGGAGTGTCCAGCAGGGTGCCCATCCACTCCTCGATCCCGGCGACCGTGCGCGGCAGCGCGCCCGACATCAGGCGCGCGCCGTCCGCGGTGATCACCAGGTCGTCCTCGATGCGGACGCCGATGCCCCGGAGCTCCGCCGGGAGGGTCTCGTCGTCCGGCTGGAGGTACAGGCCCGGCTCCACCGTCAGGACCTGGCCCTCCTCCAGGACGCCGTCCAGGTACGTCTCCGCCCGCGCCTTGGCGCAGTCGTGCACGTCCAGGCCCAGCATGTGCCCGCTGCTGCACAGCGTGTACCGCCGGTGCAGGTCGCCCTCCGCGTTCTTCAGGACGCCCCACTCCGCGAGGCCCTCCGCGATCACCCGCATTCCGGCCCGGTGGAAGTCCCCGAAGCTCGCCCCGGGGCGCAGCGCCGCCATGCCCGCATCCTGCGCGGCCAGGACCAGCTCGTAGACCTGCCGCTGGACGGGGGAGAAGCGGCCCGACAGCGGGAGGGTGCGGGTGATGTCCGCCGTGTAGAGGGTGTCCGTCTCCACGCCCGCGTCCAGCAGGAGGAGTTCGTCCCCGCTGAGCCGGCCGTCGTTGCGGATCCAGTGCAGGACGCACGCGTGGGCGCCCGACGCCGCGATCGTCTCGTAACCGGTGCCGTTGCCCTCGGCCCGTGCGCGCAGGCCGAAGACCCCTTCGAGCCACCGCTCCCCGCGCGGATGCGCCAGGGCGCGCGGCAGGGCCCGTACAACGTCCTCGAAGCCCGCCGTGGTGTGGTCGACGGCCAGCTGGAGCTGCTCGACCTCCCACGCGTCCTTCACCAGGCGCAGCTCCGACAGCGCGGAGGCGAGCTCGGCGTCGTGGGCCGCGTCGCGGCCCGCCGGGGTGCCGAGCCCGTCCAGGTGCGCGCAGCGGATGCCGGTGAGGCGCTCCGCCTCCGCGAGGTCGGGACGGCGGCCCACCCAGAACTCCCCGTAGCGGCGGTCGCGGAAGAACTCCCCGCTGCCCTCGGCCCGCGGTGAGCGCGGGCGCAGGTACAGCACCGCCTCGTGGGCGTGAGGGCCCGAGGGCTCCATGACCAGGACGTGGCCGGCCTGGTCCTCGCCGGTGAGGCCCGTCAGCCAGGCGTACGCGCTGTGCGGGCGGAAGCGGTAGTCGCAATCGTTGGAGCGGACCTTCAGCTCACCGGCAGGGATGATCAGCCGCTCGCCGGGGAAGCGGGCCGAGAGCCGGGCCCGGCGGGCCGGGGTGACGGCGTGGGCCGGGACGCGTGTGGAGTCGGGCAGGGGGGACGCGGCCCAGTTGCCCGCCATGAAGCGGGACAACTCCGTGGATACCGGGCGGTCGTGACTGCCCGTGTTGAGGCGGGCGGCGGTGTCGGTCACGAGGCTCCTTCAAGAAAGATGCGAACTGGTGGGCGCACAGGTCTTGTCAGTGCAATTTCACATTACTATGTTACAGCTCACATCGCGGCACGTTAACTCCCGTCAAACGCCGTGTGACACAGAGCAGTTGACCCAGGGCAGTTCACGCACCACCCCCCACCTTTGCCTCTCCAAACAGGAGTTCTCGGTGCTCAAGCACAGAGCTGTGCGCTCTTCCCTTCTCGCTTCCGCCGTCGCGGTGACCCTCCTCGCCACCGCGGGACAGGCCACGACGCAGGCGGTCGAGTCCGCGGCCCCGGCCGCCTTCGCCGGAGCCCAGGCCGCCCCCGCCGCCCCGGCCTCCGGACCCACCGGAAATCCCTTCGACGAGGTCGACCGCCTCGCCGACGCGAAGGACAGCACCCCGGCCCCCGCCCCTGCCCCCGGCGGCCAGGCCCTCACCGGGCAGGTCCCCGGCGCGTCGACGGCCGCCGCCGACGCCGTGTCCAAGCAGGCCGTGGAGAAGACCAGCAAGGCGGTCCAGGCGGTCCCCACCGCGCGGAGCGTCGCCGCGGGCGTGCCCTGCACCCTCGACGGGATCAAGAACCTCACCCCGGAGCAGTTCGCGGACTTCCTCGCCGACCAGGCCGTCACCGCCGACGGCTGCCTGCGCGGGCTCATCTGGACCTGGGACGCCCGGCTCGCGCCCGTGATGTCCGACGCGCACGTCCAGGCCGTCTCCCGCCGGATATCCGGCCTGGCCGCCGCGCACGACGGCCGCAACTCCTCCCACCTGGAGGAGATGTTCACGTACCTGCACGCGGTCGCCTACCACGACTACTCGCGCTCCGAGATCGACGTCACCGACGCCCCGACCGTGAACGCCATGCGCCAGGCCATCGCCGACTTCGGCAACGCGGCCCGCACCTTCGACGTCACGCCGTCCAACGCCCGTACCCTGCGCGAGGCCCTCTACGCCGCCAGCGCCCCGGGCCTGCGCCAGCACCAGCTCGGCCTCATCAAGAAGGTCCTGGCCACCATGGACGCGGCCCACCCGGCCACCCACCACGACACCGCCTGGGCGGGCGCCGCGCTGGCCGCGCTCTCCGTCAACTACCTCGGCGTCTACCCGGGCAACCAGGACGCCGCCTTCCACGCCGCGGCCGCGGGCGACGCCTCGTACCGCGCCACCTTCAAGGCCTTCGCGACCTACACCCACCTCAAGGGCACGGCCAACGCCTGGCTGGTGCGCGACGCGATGTCCGAGTACGGCCGCTTCGGCCAGATCGACGGCCTCAAGGGCCAGATCGTCGCGGACCTCGGCGGCCTGCTGGAGACCACGAAGACCAACTTCGGCAACGGCAGCGAGCCGTGGGCCGCGGTCGTCTCCTGGCTCAACTTCTACGAGGCCTGCAAGCCGTACGGGGTGTGCAAGGAGGACATCGAGAAGATGCTCTTCCCGAACACCTACGTCTACGACAACGGCGCCATCAAGGTGCGCACGGCCCTCGACCGGGCCACCGTCGACCAGCTGTACTACGCGAGCAAGCAGGTCAAGGCGCAGTACCACCGCGTGCTCGGCACCGAGCAGCCGCTCGCGGGCGACCCCAACGCCACGCTGAACATCGTGCTGTACGCCTCCCGCGCCGACTACGTGACCTACCAGACGATGCTGACCGGCTACGGCACCAACAACGGCGGCATGTACATCGAGAACGGGGCCACCTTCTATACGTACCAGCGGCGCGTCCCGCAGGACTCCTCCCTCACTCTCGAGGAGCTCTTCCGCCACGAGTACACGCACTACCTCAACGGCCGCTTCGCCGTCCCCGGCTTCTTCGGCCAGGGCCCCTGGTACGAGAGCGACCGTACGACCGCGATGGACGAGGGCACCGCCGAGTTCTTCGACGGCGCCACCCGCGACAACGGCATCGCCGTCCGCAAGTCCCTCGTCAAGAGCGTCATGAGCGACACGGCCGGCGGCGGCCCGCGCATGAGCGTCGAGCAGCTGCTGAACGCCACCTACGACGGCGACGGCTTCCGCTTCTACAGCTACGCGGGCACCTTCTTCGAGTTCCTGTGGACCGAGAAGCCCACCCTCCTGCGCGAGATGTACACCCACCTGCGCAACAACGACGTGGCCGCGTACGACGACTGGCGCCACCGGATGGGCTCCGACACCTACCTCCAGCGCGACTACGACCGCTTCCTGGACGCGCAGATCGCCAAGGTCGACCAGCTCTTCGTGCCGAACACCTCCTTCACCCCGAACGACCAGCTGCGCGATTCGACGCTCGCGTCGGTGAAGTCCTCCTTCGCCACGGCCACCTACAACACCCCGGACTGCGTGGAGAACGGCGACCCCGGCAAGCGCCGCTTCACCTGTACCGGACGGATCACCGCGAACCTGAAGAACTGGCGCAGCGCCGACCAGAACTTCAAGGACGTCTCGGAGACGGTCGACTACTTCATCCTCGACCGGGCGGGCGCGGCCTCCAACAACCTCGCCGACATGAACTGTTCCTTCGGCCCGCTGGAGATCTGGTCCAACAAGGTCGCCGGCACCTCGAGTTACAGCTGTGAGGGCCCCCTCCGCAGCTGATCGTCTCCGGACCGGTCCCGCGCCTGAGGAGGGTGCGGGACCGGTCTGGGCAGGCACTAAAGAATGTGACATATTACTGTCGTGCTCAACAGACACTCCTTGGACGCCGTGATCATCGGCGCCGGCGTCGTCGGTGCGGCGTGCGCGTACTACGCGGCCCGCGCCGGACTGTCCGTGGCTGTGGTCGACCGCGGCCCCGTCGCGGGCGGCACCACCGGCGCCGGCGAAGGCAACCTGCTCGTCTCCGACAAGGGGGCCGGACCGGAACTGGACCTCGCCCTGCTGTCCACCCGGCTCTGGACCGAACTCGCCGCGGTCCTCCCGCGCGAGATCGAGTACGAGCCCAAGGGCGGACTGGTCGTCGCCCCGGACGAGACCACCCTGAAGGCCCTGCGGAGCTTCGCGGACGGCCAGCGCGCCGTCGGGGTCGACGCGATCGAGGTGGCGGCGGACGCCCTGTACGACCTGGAGCCGCACCTGGCTCCGGGCCTGGCGGGCGGATTCCACTACCCCCAGGACGCCCAGGTCCAGCCCGCCCAGGCGGCGGCCCGGCTGCTGGCCGCGTCGGGCGCCGAGGTGTACCTCGGAGAGGAGGTGACGGGCGTTCTCCTGGACCGGGGTGCCGTACGAGGGGTCAGCACCCCGCGCCGAGAACTCCTGGCCCCGGCCGTGGTGAACGCGGCCGGCACCTGGGGCGGCCACATCGCCGAACTGGCCGGGGTCACCCTGCCCGTCCTCCCGCGGCGCGGCTTCGTCCTGGTGACCGAGCCGCTGCCGCGGGTGGTCCGGCACAAGGTCTACGCCGCCGACTACATCGCGGACGTCGCCAGCGGCTCCGCGGCCCTGCAGTCCTCGGCGGTGGTCGAGGGCACCCCGTCGGGCCCGGTGCTGATCGGCGCCACCCGGGAGCGGGTCGGCTTCGACCGCACCCTCTCCACGGAGGCCCTGCGCCGCCTGGCCTCCCAAGCGGCGGCGCTCTTCCCCGTCCTGGCCGACGTCCGGGTCCTGCGCACTTACCACGGTTTCCGCCCCTACCTCCCCGACCACCTCCCGGCGATCGGCCTGGACCCCCGCCGCCCCGGACTGCTGCACGCCTGCGGCCACGAGGGCGCGGGCATCGGCCTGGCCCCCGCCACCGGCCTGCTGATGGCGGCCGCCCTCTCGGGAGCCGAACCCGCCCTCCCCATGCACCCGTTCCGCCCCGACCGATTCGCGGAGGCCGACCGATGAAGAGAAACCCCCGCGCACTGGTCGGCGGCGCCCCGGTGGCCGCGTACGAGATCACCTTCGACGGCCGGGAACTGCCCGCGCAGGAGGGCCAGAGCCTCGCCGCCGTCCTCTGGGCCGCCGGGATCCTCGCCTGGCGGACCACCCGCGAGGGCGGCGCCCCGCGCGGCGCGTTCTGCGGGATCGGCAGCTGCTACGACTGCCTCGTCACCGTCAACGGCCGCCCGAACCAGCGCGCCTGCCTGGTCCCGGCCCGCGCCGGCGACATCGTCACCACCCAGGAGGGAACCGGCCATGCCGAGCTCGCCGTCTGAGCCCGCCGGTCGCGCGGGCCGCGCGGATCCCGCAGGTTCGCCGGGTCCCGCTGCCGTGCCCGTACCGGCGCCGGCTGCCACGCCCGCGTCGGGTCCCGCCGCCGTGCCCGCACCGGCGCCTGCCGCCGCACCCACGTCGGGTCCCGCTGCTGCGCCCCTACCGGTGCCCGCTGTTGAGCCCACGCCGGCGCCCGCTGCCGCGTCTGCCGCTGCGCCCGCGCCGGTGCCTGCCGCCGTGTCCGCCTCCGGGATGGGGCCTGCGCCGGTGCGGGTCGATCTCGCCGTCGTCGGGGCCGGTCCCGCCGGGCTCGCCGCCGCCGTCACCGCCGCCGACCTCGGGCTGCGGGTCACCCTGCTCGACGCGGCGGAGCTGCCCGGCGGGCAGTTCTACCGCCACCCCGCCCCGGGCCTGGGCGCGGCCCGCCCCGAGGCCCTCCACCACGGCTGGGCCGAGTTCGCCCGCCGCGAAGCCGCCCTGCGCGCCCACGAGGCGGCCGGCCGGATCACGTACCTCCCGCAGCACCACGTGTGGACGGTGGTCCGGGACGGCGAAGCCTGGACCCTGCACGCCGTCGGCGGAGCCGAGGAGGCGGCGGCCACGGTCCACGCCTCTGCCGTGCTCATCGCCACCGGCGCCTACGAGCGGCAACTGCCCTTCCCCGGCTGGACCCTGCCCGGGGTGGTCGGGGCCGGCGGAGCCCAGGCCATGCTCAAGGGCGGGCTCGTCCTGCCGGGCCGGCGGGTGGTCGTCGCCGGGAGCGGCCCGCTGCTGCTCGCCGTGGCCGGGTCCCTCGCCGCCGCCGGAGCCACCGTGCCCGCCGTGGTGGAGGCCGCCGCCTACACCGCGTACGCCGGCCAGGTCCCCGCCCTGCTGCGCAACCCCGGCAAGATCGTAGAGGCGGCCACCTACGGCGGGGCGCTGGCCAGGCACCACGTCCGGCTCCTGACCCGGCACGCCGTCACCGAGGCCCACGGCACCGACCGGGTCGAGGCCGTCACCGTGGCCCGGCTCGACCGGGACTGGCGTCCGCTGCCCGGCATCTCCCGCCGCATCCCCTGCGACGCCCTCGCCGTCGGCCACGGGCTCGTCCCCCAGCTCGAACTCGCCACCGGCCTCGGCTGCGCCACGCGCCGCAGCCCCGACGGCACCGTCGCCCTGGAGCTGGACGCCGGGCAGCGCACCTCCGTCCCCGGCATCTGGTCCGCCGGGGAGACCGGCGGCATCGGCGGCGCCCAACTGGCGCTGGCCGAGGGGGAGATCGCGGCCCACGCGATCGCCGCGCGGCCCGCGCCGCCCGCCCTCGTCCGCCGCCGCGCCCGGCTGCGCGCCTTCGCCGACGCCATGGCCGCCGCCCACCGCCCCGGTGCAGGGTGGACCGGCTGGCTCCGGGACGATGCCGTCGTGTGCCGCTGCGAGGAGGTGCCGGCCTGCCGGATCCGCGAGGCCGCCGGGGAGCTCGGCGCGCGGGACGCCCGTACCGTCAAACTCCTGACCCGGGCCGGCATGGGCTGGTGTCAGGGACGGATGTGCGGCCCGGCCGTCGCCGCCCTCGCCGGCGAAGAGCCCGCGCCCGACCGCCGGCCGCTGTCCTGCCCGGTCCCCCTGCGCCACCTCGCCGAACTTCCCCCCGCCGACCACTGATCGGGGCGCCACGGCTCTTGTGGCCGCCCCACACCCGCTAGTAAAATGTCACACATCACTCTAGGGAGCCTCACATGACCAACGCGCCCACCCCCGCGCCCCGTACGGACGACCGCACCCGCCCCTGGCACGGAATCATGGTCGCCACCGCGCTCCCCCTGCGCGAGGACCTCACCGTCGACTACGACGCCTACGCCGAGCACGTGGCCTGGCTGATCGCCAACGGCTGCGACGGCGTGGTCCCCAACGGCTCCCTCGGGGAGTACCAGACCCTCACCGACGAGGAGCGGGCGCGCGTCGTGCGTACCGCCGTCGAGGCCGCCGGCGACGGCGCCCGCGTCATGCCCGGCGTCGCCGCCTACGGCAGCGCCGAGGCCCGCCGCTGGGCCGAACAGGCCGCCGAGGCCGGCGCCGGCTCCGTACTCCTGCTGCCCCCCAACGCCTTCCGGGCCGACGAGGAGACCGTACGCGCCCACTACGCCGAGGTCGCCCGCGCCGGGCTGCCCGTCGTCGCGTACAACAACCCGTACGACACCAAGGTGGACCTGACCCCGGCCCTCCTCGCGCGGCTGCACGCCGACGGCTCGATCGTCGCCGTCAAGGAGTTCAGCGGGGACGTGCGCCGCGCCTACGAGATCGCCGAGCTCGCCCCCGGCCTCGACCTGCTCATCGGCGCCGACGACGTCCTCCTCGAACTCGCCCTCGCGGGCGCCGTCGGCTGGATCGCCGGCTACCCCAACGCCCTGCCGCAGTCCTGCGCCACCCTCTACCGCGCCGCCGTCGCCGGGGACCTCGCCACCGCCCTGCCGCTCTACAAGTCCCTGCACTCCCTGCTGCGCTGGGACTCCAAGACCGAGTTCGTCCAGGCCATCAAGCTCTCCATGGACCTGGCGGGCCGCCCCGGCGGCGCCACCCGCCCGCCGCGCTTCCCGCTCACCGGGGAGATCGAGGCCGCGGTCCGCGCCGCCACCGAGAAGGCCCTCGCCGAGGGTCTCAACTAGTCACTGTCCGGAGGGGACTCCATGCGTACGCGCCACGTCTACCACGCGGTGGACTCGCACACCGAGGGCATGCCGACCCGGGTCATCACCGGGGGCGTCGGGGTGATCCCCGGTGCCACCATGGCCGAGAAGCGGCTCCACTTCATCGAGCACACGGACCACGTCCGGACCCTGCTCATGTACGAGCCGCGCGGGCACTCCGCGATGAGCGGCGCCATCCTGCAGCCCCCCACCCGCCCCGACGCCGACTTCGGCGTCCTCTACATCGAGGTGTCGGGCCTGCTCCCCATGTGCGGGCACGGCACCATCGGGGTCGCCACCGTCCTCGTCGAGACCGGCATGGTGCCCGTCGTCGAGCCGGTCACCACCGTCCGGCTCGACACCCCGGCCGGACTGGTGAGCGTCGACGTCCGGGTCGAGGACGGGGCGGCCACCGCCGTCACCTTCACCAACGTCCCCTCCTTCAGTGTCGGCCTCGACCTCAAGGCCGAGGTGCCCGGCTTCGGCACGGTCACCTACGACCTGGCCTACGGCGGCAACTTCTACGCCTTCGTCGAACTCGACGACCTCGGCCTGCCCTTCGACCGGGCCCGCAAGGAAGACCTGATCGCCGCCGGACTCGCGATCATGGAGACCATCAACTCCTCCGGCGACCGTCCCGTCCACCCGGAGAACCCCTCCATCGGCGGGGTCAAGCACGTCTACCTCGCCGCCCCCGGCTCCGACGCCCGCCGCTCCCGGCACGCCATGGCCATCCACCCCGGCTGGTTCGACCGCTCGCCCTGCGGTACGGGCACCAGCGCGCGCATGGCCCAGCTGCACGCCCGCGGCCTCCTGGAACTCGGCACGGACTTCGTCAACGAGTCCTTCATCGGCACCGAGTTCACCGGCCGGCTGATCGGCGAGACCACCGTCGGCGGGCTCCCGGCCGTGATCCCCACCGTCACCGGGCGGGCCTGGATCACCGGCACGGCCCAGTTCTTCCTCGACCCCACCGACCCCTTCCCCGGAGGTTTCCTCCTTTGAACACCGTCCGCACGGTGGACTACCACACCGCCGGCGAGCCCTTCCGGATCGTTTCCGACGGCCTTCCGCCCGTCCCCGGGGACACCGTCGCCGAGCGCTGCGCCACCGCCATCGGCCCCGGCGGATCCGGGACCGCTCCGCGCCGGGGCGTGCTGGACGACGTACGGCGCCTGCTCGTGCAGGAGCCGCGCGGACACGCCGGGATGTACGGCGGGTTCGTGGTCCCGGCCGACGACGACGGGGCCCACTTCGGCGTGCTGTTCTGGCACAAGGACGGCTACTCCACCGCCTGCGGGCACGGCGCCATGGCCCTCGGGGTGTGGGCCGTGGACTCCGGGCGGGTCGCCGCCCCGGACGACGGGGACGCCCAGGTGCGCATCGACGTACCGTCGGGGCGGGTCACCGCCACCGTCCACCGGGACGGGGGCCGCACCACCGGGGTCACCTTCCGCAACGTCCCGGCGCGGGTGAGCGCCCGCAAGGTCCCCGTCGCCACCACGCTCGGGCTCGCCGAGGTGGACATCGCGCACGCCGGGGCCTGTTACGCCTCCGTGCGCGCCCGCGACCTCGGCCTGGACGTGTCCCGGGCCGCACTGCCCGACCTGGTGCGGGCCGGGCAGGAGATCCGCGCCGCGCTGGCCACCCACCCCGCCACCTGGCACCCGGGCGGACCGCTGCTGTCCGGGGTCTACGGGGTGATCCTCCACGAGGAGCTGCCCGACACCCCCTTCGGGCCGCACCAGCGCAATGTCACCGTCTTCGCCGACGGGCAGATCGACCGCTCGCCCTGCGGCTCCGGCACCTCCACGCGGCTCGCGCTGCTCGCGGAGGACGGGCGGCTCGGACCGGGCGAGGACCTGCTGCACGAGTCGGTCACGGGCACGGTCTTCACCGGGCGGATCCTGGACGGCGGCCTCACGGAGGTCACCGGCACCGCCTACCGCACCGGTGAGCACGCCTTCACGGTCGACGCGCACGACGCGCTCGGCACCGGATTCCTGCTGTGAACGGTCCTGCCGGGAAGGGGCCTGCTGCGAAAGAGCCTGCCGGGAAGGGGCCTGCTGCGAAGGAGCCTGCCGCCGGCGGGCTCCCGCAGTTGGGCGCCGCCGACCTGGCCGGGCTCCTGACGCCGGCCCAGGCCGTCGACGTGCTGGCCGCCGCCCTGCTCGGCGGCCTCGACCCGGAGAGCTGCCCGCAGCGCACCAACGTCCCCGTACCCGAGGGTGAACTGCTGCTGATGCCGGCCGCGTCCGGTGCGTACGCCGGGGTCAAGATCGCCGGGGTCGCGCCCGGGAACCCGGCCCGCGGGCTGCCCCGGATCACCGGCTCCTACCTGCTGCTGGACGGGCCCACCCTGCGTCCGCTCGCCCTGCTCGACGGCGCGGCCCTGACCGCCCTGCGCACCCCGGCCGTCTCGGCCCTCGCGCTGCGGTACCTGGCCCCGGCCGGGCGGCCGCTGCGGCTGGTGCTCTTCGGCTCCGGACCGCAGGCGTACGGGCATCTGGAAGCGACCCTCGCCGTACGGGAGTTGGCGGAGGTGGTGGTGGTCGCCCGCGACCCAGGGCGGGCAGACCGGCTCGTCGCGCACGCCCGCTCCCTGGGCCCGGCCGCCCGTACCGGCACCGCGAAGGCGGTGGCGGACGCGGATCTGGTCATCTGCTGCACCACGGCCCGGGAACCGCTCTTCGACGGGCGCCTCGTGGGGCCGGGAGCCACCGTCGTCGCGGTGGGCTCGCACGACCCGACGGCGCGGGAGACGGACACCGCCCTCGTGCGACGCGCGGCGGTGTACGTGGAGTCGCGTGCGGCGGCCCTGCGCGAGGCGGGGGACCTGCTGGTCCCGGAGGCGGAGGGGGCCATCGGGCCCGGCCACATCACCGGTACCCTCGCCGATCTGGTCGCCGGGCGGATGCCGGCGGGTGGGACGCAGAGTTGTCCACAGCTCTTCAAGAGTGTGGGCATGGCCTGGGAAGATCTTGCCGTGGCGGTCGCGTTGTTCGAGGCCGCCGGGGCACGTGGCACAACGTGACATTGTACGCTGTTCCTCTGCCCATCGCCGGTGTCGGGCGTCTCGGAGGAAATGCAATGGGTGACCTGAAGCAGCACAGTCTCATCAAGGCCCAGGAACGGCTCCGCGACCAGGTCGGCCACGCCCTCCGAGCAGCCCTGATAGCGGGCGAGCTGCGCCCGGGGAGCGTCTACTCGGCCCCCGGTCTCGCGGCCGAACTCGGCGTCTCCGCCACCCCGGTGCGCGAGGCGATGCTCGATCTGGCCAGGGAGGGCCTGGTCGAGCCGGTCCGCAACAAGGGATTTCGGATCACCGAGGTCAGCGAGCGCGACCTGGACCAGTACACCGAGCTGCGCACGATGATCGAGGTGCCGACCATCGGCCGGATCACGAAGATCGCCACGGTCGAGCAGCTGGAGGCGCTGCGCCCCATCGCCGAGGAGATCGTCACCAGCGCGCGCGAGCACAACCTCATCGGCTACCTGGAGGCGGACCGCCGCTTCCACCTGACGCTGCTCGGCCTCGCGGGCAACGACCGGCTCGTCGAGACCGTCGGCGACCTGCGCAAGCGCTCGCGGCTGTACGGACTGACCGGCCTGGACGAGGCCGGCAAGCTGGTGTCCTCGGCGCAGGAGCACATCGAGCTGCTCGACCTGATGCTGAGCGGCGACGCCGAGGCGGCGCAGGCGTGCATGACCCGCCACCTCGGTCACGTCCGCTCCCTCTGGGCCCAGGGCCGGGACGAGCCGGTGGGCCGCACCCCGGGCCGCCTCGGCGGCGCCGCCAAGGGCTGACCCCCGCCGCATCCTCGTCAGGCCGCCACATCCTCCTCGGGGCCCGGACCTTCTTGGTCCGGGCCCAACTCGCTTTGTGCGGCGCGCATTTGGACACGGCTGGATAACGACGGCGCCAACCCCTTGTCAGTACAATTTCACATTACTATGTTACCGGTCACATCATAGAGCGCGGCCCTTCACTGGAGTGACCCATGACCAAGCGCACCCAACTCGCCCTCGCCACCGCTCTGGTGGCAGCTCTCGCACTCGGCGCCTCGGGCTGCTCCGACACCAAGAAGGGCTCGGCGGGCGCGGGCGCCTCCAACCCCGCGGCCGCCAACGACGGCAAGACCCTCGGCGGCACCCCGGTCAAGGGCGGCACCCTCACCGTCCTGTCCAACCAGGACTTCGCCCACCTCGACCCCGCCCGCAACTGGGTCATGCCGGCCATGGACTTCGGCACCCGGCTGCTCTACCGCACGCTCGTCACCTTCAAGTCCGAGCCCGGCAAGGCGGGCAGCGAGCTGGTCCCCGACCTCGCCACCGACCTGGGCACCCCCTCCAACGGCGGCAAGACCTGGACCTTCACCCTCAAGGAGGGCGTGAAGTACGAGGACGGCTCGCCGATCAGGGCCCAGGACGTCAAGTACAACGTCGAGCGCTCCTTCGCCCCCGACCTCACCGGCGGCCCCGACTACGCGGCCCAGTACCTGGCCGGCACCGAGGGCTACAAGGGCCCGCTCCAGGGGCAGCACCTCGACTCGGTGAAGACCCCCGACGACCGCACGATCGTCTTCGAACTCAAGCGGCCCGTCGCCGAGTTCTCCGCGACCGCCACCCTGCCGACCTTCGCGCCCGTGCCCCAGTCCCAGGAGAAGGGCACCCAGTACGACGCCCGCCCGTTCTCCTCAGGCCCGTACAAGATCGAGTCGTACGACCGCGACAAGAAGCTGGTCCTCGTCCGCAACGAGCACTGGGACGCCAAGACCGACACCGTGCGCAAGGCCTACCCGGACAAGTTCGTGGTCGTCATGGGTCTCAAGGGCGGCCAGATCGACGACCGGATCATCGCGGGCGAGGGCGCCGACGCCTCCGCCGTCCAGTACATGGACATGCGGCCGGAGAGCGCGCCCAAGGTGCTGCCCAAGCCCGACGTGAAGGCGCGCCTGCTCGCCGAGTCCCAGGGCTGTACCGAGATGCTCCACCTGAACAACTCCCGCGCCCCCTTCGACGACCCCAAGGTCCGCGAAGCCATGCAGTACGCCGTCGACAAGGAGGCCGTCGTCACCGCGGGCGGCGGCCCCGCCCTCAACGAGGTGGCCACCGCCTACCTGCCCCCGGCCCTGTCCGGCGGCAAGCAGGCCGACACCCTGAAGATCGCCCCGGCCGGCGACCCGGACAAGGCCAAGGAACTCCTCAAGGCCGCCGGCAAGGAGAAGCTCAAGGTCTCCCTCGCCGTCTCCACCGGCGACAAGACCAAGGCGGAGGCCATCCAGCAGGGCCTGTCCCGCGCGGGCGTCGAGGTCGTCATCGACACCATCGACCCGGGCGCCTACTACGACGTCATCGGAGACCTGTCGACCACCCCGGACATGACCCTCGCCGGCTGGTGCCCCGACTACCCGTCCGGCTCCACCTGGATCCCGTTCGTCTTCGACGGACGCACAATCAAGGAGAAGGGCAACCAGGGCAACAACGCCCAGTTCCGCGACGACGCGACGATGAAGCGGATCGACGAGATCAACGCCATGGCCGACGCCAAGCAGGCCAACCAGGCCTGGATCGAGCTCGACGCCGAGATCATGAAGAAGTCCCCGGCCATCCCGCTGCTGCTGGAGCGCAAGCCGCTGCTCGTCGGCCCCAACATCGCGGGCGCCTTCGGCCACCCCGTGTGGACCGGCACCATCGACTACGGCACGGTCGGCCTCAAGGACCCCTCGAAGAGCCAGGGCTGAGAGCGCGGAGGATCCCCTCGCCATGACCGCCACCGCACCGGCCGCACCCGAAGCCGCCGGCGAGCCGGAGGTGAAGGAGGTCCCCCCGGGGAGCAGCCCCTGGCAGCTCGCCCGGCGGGAACTCCGCCGCCGCCCCGCCGTCCGCGTCAGCCTCTGCGTCGTCCTCCTCTTCGTCCTCATGGCCGTGACCGCCCCCTGGCTGGGCGCGCTCGGCGGCTGGGGCCCGAACGAGTTCGACAAGACCGCCATCGACCCCTACCTCGGGGGCCAGCCACTCGGCTCCTTCGGCGGGATCAGCCCCGAGCACTGGCTCGGCGTCGAACCCGTCACCGGCCGCGACCTGTTCGCCCGCGTGGTCCACGGCGCGCAGGTCTCGCTCCTGATCGCCTTCGCCGCCACCGCCATCGTGGTCCTCGCCGGCACCGCCGCCGGAATCGCCGCCGGCTACTTCGCCGGCCGCACCGACGCGATCCTGTCCCGGCTGATGGACCTGACCATGTCCTTCCCGTCCCTCATCTTCATGATCGCGATGCTGTCCGTGGCCAAGGACGTCAACCGGATCGTCCTGATGACCGCCGTCATCGGACTGTTCGGCTGGCCCGGCGTCGCCCGCGTGGTCCGCGGCCAGACCCTCTCCCTCAAGCACCGCGAGTACGTCGACGCCGCCCGCGTCGGCGGCGCCGGCTCCTGGCGGATCCTGACCCGCGACATCCTCCCGGGCGTTTCGGGCCCGGTCATCGCCTACACCACCCTGCTCATCCCCGGCATGATCAGCACCGAGGCCGCCCTGAGCTACCTCGGCGTCGGGGTCCGCCCGCCCACCCCCTCCTGGGGCCAGATGATCGCCGAGTCCGTGGCCTACTACGAGACCGACCCCATGTACTTCGTCATCCCCAGCGTCTTCCTCTTCCTCGCCGTGCTCGCCTTCACCCTGCTCGGCGACGCGCTGCGCGACATCCTCGACCCGAGGGGCGGCCGCAGTTGATCCTCTACCTGGCCCGCCGCCTGCTCGCCCTCGCCGGCGTGCTCCTCGCCATCGCCGCCGTCACCTTCGTCATCTTCTACGTCCTGCCCTCCGACCCGGCCGCGGCCGCCTGCGGCAAGACCTGCAGCGCCGAGCGCCTGGCCGACGTACGGGCGTACCTGGGCCTCGACCAGCCCCTGTGGCGGCAGTTCGCCGACTTCCTGACCGGCATCTTCACCGGCCGCACCCTGGGCACCGGGCAGTACGCCGTCCAGTGCGACTTCCCCTGCCTGGGCTACTCCTACGAGAACTCCCTGCCCGTGTGGGACCTGCTCATGGACCGGCTCCCGGTCTCCGCCTCCCTCGCCGTCGGCGCCGCCGTGCTGTGGCTGGTCCTCGGCCTCGGCGCCGGCGTCACCGCCGCCCTGCGCAAG
The DNA here is from genome assembly GCF_055571215.1 of Streptomyces sp. NPDC030995. Taxonomy (NCBI): domain Bacteria; kingdom Bacillati; phylum Actinomycetota; class Actinomycetes; order Kitasatosporales; family Streptomycetaceae; genus Streptomyces; species Streptomyces sp. NPDC030995. Next base: position 131,960 of record NZ_JBVIFS010000015.1, on the reverse strand, counting down.
GACACCGTCACCGACAAGGCCCTGATGGTCGGCGCCGTCGCCGCCGCCTCGCTGCCCGTGTACTTCACCTCCGTGATGCTCATCTACGGGTTCATCCGCATCGCCGGCCTCCTGCCCTACCCCACCTACCAGGCGTTCACCGAGAACCCGCTCGGCTGGGCCTCGAACCTGCTCCTGCCCTGGACCGCGCTGGCACTGCTGTACGCCGCCATGTACGCGCGCCAGAGCCGGGGTTCGATGATCGAGGCGATGGCCGAGCCGTACATCCGCACCGCCCGCGCCAAGGGCATGCCCGAGCGCACGGTCGTCGTCAAACACGGGCTGCGGTCCGGGATGACCCCGATCCTGACCATCTTCGGCATGGACCTCGGCGGACTGCTCGCCGGGGCGGTCATCACCGAATCCATCTTCGGACTCCCGGGCATCGGGCGGCTGTTCTACGGAGCCCTGGTCAACTCCGACCAGCCCGTGGTCCTCGGAGTCACCCTGCTCGCCGCCTTCTTCATCGTCGTGGCCAATCTCCTCGTCGACCTCCTGTACGCCGTCATCGACCCGAGAGTGAGGTACTGATGACAGCCTCCGTGGCCGCTCCCCTCCTCGAAGTACGCGATCTGCGCGTCACGTTCACCACCGGGCGCGGGACCGTGCGGGCCGTCGACTCGATCGGCTTCACCGTCGAGGCCGGACGCACCCTCGGTATCGTCGGCGAGTCCGGCTCGGGCAAGTCCGTCACCTCGCTGGCCGTCATGGGCCTGCACCGGGGCGCGGTCGAGGTCAGCGGCTCCGTCAGCCTCGCCGGACGCGAGCTGACCGGCCTGTCCGAGCGCGAGCTGTCCCACGTACGGGGCCGCAAGATGGCCATGATCTTCCAGGACCCGCTGTCCAGCCTGCACCCCTACTACACGGTCGGCGAGCAGATCGCCGAGCACTTCCGGGTCCACTTCAAGGCCGGGCGGGCCGCCGCGCGCAAACGGGCCGTCGACATGCTCGGCGAGGTCGGCATCCCGGAACCGGCCCGCCGCGCGGGGGAGTACCCGCACCAGTTCTCCGGCGGCATGCGCCAGCGCGCGATGATCGCCATGGCCCTGGCCTGCGAGCCCGACCTGCTGATCGCCGACGAGCCGACCACCGCCCTGGACGTCACCGTGCAGGCGCAGATCCTGGAGCTGATCGCCCGGCTCCAGCAGGAGCGCGGACTCGGCGTCGTGATGATCACCCACGATCTGGGCGTCGTCGCCCGCGTCGCCCACGAGGTGCTGGTCATGTACGGCGGCCGGGCCGCCGAACAGGCCTCGGCCGACGATCTGTTCGCCGACCCCGCCCACCCCTACACCCGGGGGCTGCTCGACTCGCTGCCCCGCCTCGACACCGCCGACGACCAGCCACTGCCCTTCATCCCCGGCTCCCCGCCGTCCCTGCTCGCGCCGGCCCGGGGCTGCGCCTTCGCCCCGCGCTGTACGCGGGCGGCCGCGCGCTGCACCGACGTACGCCCGGAGCCGCAGGCGTACGGGGAGGAGCCGGGCCGCATGGTGGCCTGCCACTTCGCCGGGGCCCGTACCGCCGAGGAGGCGGCCCGATGACCGAGACCGAGACCGCCACCGCGGCCGGGGCCGCGGACGCGACCGCCGCGAAGAGCGCCACACCGCTGCTGTCCGTGCAGGACCTCACCATGACCTTCCCCGGGAAGCGATCCGTGACCGGGCGCCGGGGGGCGCCCGTACGCGCCGTCGACGGGGTCTCCTTCGACCTGGCGGAGGGCCAGACGCTGGGCCTGGTGGGGGAGTCGGGCTGTGGCAAGTCCACCACCGGCCGGATGCTGGTGCGGCTGCTGGAGCCCACCTCGGGCCGGGTCGCCTTCCAGGGCAAGGACATCAGCCGGCTCTCCCAGGGCGCCATGCGCCCGCTGCGCAAGCACATCCAGATGGTCTTCCAGGACCCGCACTCCTCCCTCAACCCCCGCCAGACCGTGGCCCGGATCATCTCCGATCCGCTGCTGGTGCAGGGCTGGAGCGCGGCGGACGCCCGCCGCCGCGCCGCCGAGCTGATGGAGCTCGTCGGGCTGATCCCGGAGCACATCGACCGCTACCCGCACGAGTTCTCCGGCGGCCAGGCCCAGCGCATCGGCATCGCCCGCTCGCTGTCCACCAGCCCCCGCCTCATCATTGCCGACGAGCCGGTCTCCGCCCTGGACGTCTCGGTCCAGGCCCAGATCGTCAACCTGATGGAGCGGCTGCGCGCCGAACTGGGCCTCGCCTACGTGTTCATCGCGCACGACCTCTCCGTCGTCAAACGGGTCAGCGACCGGGTCGCCGTCATGTACCTCGGCCGGATCGTCGAGATCGGGGACAAGAAGTCCCTCTACGAGAACCCGCAGCACCCGTACACCCGGGCGCTGTTGTCCGCCGTACCGCTGCCCGACCCGGCGGCGGAACGGCGGCGGGAGCGGATCGTGCTGCTCGGCGACCCGCCGAGCCCGGCCGCCCCACCCCCGGGCTGCACCTTCCACCCGCGCTGCCCCAAGGCGCAGGAGATGTGCCGCACCGAGCGCCCGCTGCTGCAGCTCGCCGCCTCGACGGAGGTGGCCTGTCACTTCCCTGGTGACTGACGGGATCCAAGGGAAAGGGGAAGGGCCCCGGAGACAATGGCGTCTCCGGGGCCCTTCGCATGGCCTTCATCACGCCGGCTCGATGTTGTCGACGGCGGTCGAGATCTCTCGGCCGGAGGGACCACGGATGTAGGCGAGCTCTACCCAGCGCTCGATCCCGGTAGCGGACACGTTCTCGTTGACGACGGCCATCAGCTCACCCTCCACGCCGGACGCGACATCGCGAACACGTCGGCGCAGCAGCCGATGCGGCACGTCCTCGTACCGCTCAGTCATCCGACAGCTCCTCGCCGTCGGCGATGAAGCGCTCCCAGCCGACGAGTGCGCGGTCGAGGAGCTCGGCGCTCGGCTCGGACACCGCGAGCAGGCCCGCCCAAGGGGCGTCCGGGGTGTCGATGCAGAGCACGCCGCGAGCGCGGCTACGAATGGTGCGGTGGGCCACGTGGGTCACTCCCTGTCGTCATCAGTGGGTGGTGGAGACACCATGGCGCCAGTGAAGTCCCATTTCGAGGACTCTTTATGGGACTTCTGTCGTAGTGAAAGGGACTTCTCTGCATCCGAACAGGTGAATCATGGTCGTCAAGGGGTCTTCCTGGGACAATAGCCATCTACCCATGCCGCTATGGAGGTTGAGATGACCCGACCGACCGGCAACACCCGACTGCGGGCCGCCCGAACGGCTGCTGGCTACCGCTCTCAACAGGACCTCGTGGACGCCCTCGCCGCCCGCGGCGTCACGGTCGGAATCCGGCAGGTCCGCCGGTGGGAGTCCGAGAACCCACCCCTGCCTTACCCCGACGTCCGGCAGGCTCTCACCGAACTCCTCGGCCAGGAACTGGCACAACTCGGATTCACGCTGCCGAGCGGGGCGGTACCGGGACGCCGCGCGGCTGTAAGTGCGCTGCCGGCACCGAATCGGGGGCCCATCCGGACGCCCAATGCGCTTCAACCGGCCAGCTCCGCTGCTGACTATCTCTCCGTCACCCGTGCTCACCGGCGCCTGTACTGGACCGTTGCTCCAGCCACGTTGCACCCTGCGGTCAGTGCTCACGCGGCGCTCGGCGCAGCTCTGTTGGAGGCCACCACAGGTCGTACGCGACAGACTGTGGGTGCGGCCCTCGCAGAGTCCTGGCTCTTGGCCGGCCGGATCGAGTTCTTCGACCTACGCGAGCCCGACCGTGCGGGGGACACGTGGGTGCGCGCACTTCAGGCCGCCGGGGACGCAGATGACACGCTGCTCGGAGCTGCCACCCTTGCTCACATGGCATTCATCCCCGGATGGGCCGGGAACCAGCAGTCCGCGGCTGAGCGAATGGTGGCCGCACGAACCTACGCCCGGCGCGGCCCGGCTTCCGCCGAGTTGCTGGCATGGCTCGATGCGGTCGAGGCCGAGTGCGAGACCCGTTGTGGCGACACCAGGACTGCCCTGAACCTCATCGTGCATGGCGAGGATCTGCTCGCGGTCGGCGGTGAGCACCTGAACCCCGAATGGATGGACTGGTTCAGCCCGGTCAGGCTCCAGGCGTTCAAGGGGAACACGCAACTGCGTGCCGGGCATCTGCCTCAGGCCCGAGAGACCTTGCTCCACGTGCTGGAGGAGCTGCCTGCGGACGACGACAAGCAGCGCACCGTAGTTCTCGGTGACCTGGCCGCGGTTGAAGCCGCGGCGGGCGCCCCGAGGGCAGCCGCCGAGTACGCGGTGCGCGCCTTGGAACTCCTGGAAACGCACTGGTACGCCACCGGCCTGGAGCGGGTCCGGGAGGTGCGGCGCGCGCTGGTGCCGTGGCAGCACGAGCAGATCATCCGAGACCTCGACGACCGGCTCTACGGTTGGGGAGCGGTGGTCAGCGCTCTGGCCAATTGAACTCCGAGATCAGGCCTGGCAGGTCCGCCAGGCTCTCGACGCGGAACGTGGGCAGCGTGCGGGCCTCCTCGGAGTCCCACTGGATCGTGGCCCACGGGCCGCGGCGAATGAGAGCGGTGTGCATCCCGGCCTGTTTGCCGGGGCGGAGGTCGTTGTCGACGCGGTCGCCCACGTAGAGGATTTCCTCCGGCGCGAACGGCACCACGGAGGCCACCCGGACGAAGAACTCCGGGTCGGGCTTGCTGGCGCCCCAGTCGTCCGACGTGCCAATCAGGTCCACGTCGTTGATGAAGAGTTCGCGCAGAATTCCGCCCGCGCGCACCGTCTGATTTCCGGCGATGCCGAGCCACAGCCCGTCGGCACGGAGCTTGGCGAGCGTCGGCCGGACGTCGGCGTACAGGTCCGACTCGTCGAAGTGCTCCGGCTGGCCGGCCGCTGCGCGTGCCTCCCTCTGGTCGTACAGGTCGAAGCCGGGCTGGAACTCTTGGAACACGTCGCGGTAGTCGCGGCCCTGGGCGATGACGGCACCGAACATCGCGGCAAACGTGTGACGCGGAACGCCAAGCCAGTCAGCCCACGTGCCGTACTCCCGAGTCTCGTCCACGAGGCATTCACCGACGTCGAAAACCACAGCGCTAATCGTCATGGGGGCAGCCTAGTCAGGTCCGGACACGCGGAATCGCCCCCTACCGCCCGCAGGAGATCCGCCGCCCCGAGCAGCCGTTGCTGCAGCTCGCCGCCTCGACGGAGGTGGCCTGTCATTCGGTGAAACTAGAGGGGCCCTGGTGACTGACGGGATCCAAGGGAAAGGGGAAGGGCCCCGGAGACAATGGCGTCTCCGGGGCCCTTCGCGCCGTTCGCGGCCGTACTCAGGCCAGTTCGCGACGGAAGAACTCCAGCTCCAGCGCCATCAGCTTCTCCCGGGTGCCGCCCGGGGTCATGTGGGTGACGCCGGGGAGGGCCAGCAGCTGGTGCGGGCGGCCCGCGTCCGTCAGGGCCTGGGACAGGCGCAGGGTGTGGGAGGGGTGGACGTTGTCGTCGGCCAGGCCCGTGATCAGCATCAGCGGGCGGGTCAGGCCCGGGGCGTCGGCGATCAGGGAGTCCCGCTCGTAGACCTCCGGGTTCTCCTGCGGCAGACCCAGGTACCGCTCGGTGTACGCGGTGTCGTAGTGCCGGAAGTCGGTCGGCGCGGCCCCGGCCGCCGCCGCGTGGAAGACGTCCGGGCGGCGCAGCACCGCCATGGCCGACAGGTAGCCGCCGTAGGACCAGCCGCGGATGCCGACCCGGCCGAGGTCGAGGTCCGGGTGCCGCGCGCCGAGCGCCTGGAGCGCGGCGACCTGGTCCTCCAGGGTGACCTCGGAGAAGCCGCGGTACATGGCGTGGGTGAAGGCGGGCGAGACGTGCGCGGTCCCGCGGTTGTCGACGGTCACCACCGCGAAGCCCTGGTCGGCCCACCACTGGCGGGGCTGCCAGCGGCGCGGGTCGGCGCTGACGTCCTGCGCGCAGGGGCCGCCGTAACTGTCCATCAGCACGGGCAGCCGGCGGCCGGGGACGTGGTCGCGGGGGAGGACCAGGGCGGTGGGGATGCCGCGCTCGGTGACCCGCTCCAGGACGGGGACCACCCGGTACGGCATCGGCGCCGAGAGGTCGGCGGGGGCCAGCTCCCGCCCGTCGGGGGTGCGTACGACGCGCCGGATCCCGTCGGCGTCGGCGGAGGTCAGCAGCAGCATCCCGGCCGAGGCGGACACGGAGTGCATTCCGGGCCCGTCGGCGAGCGGGGTCAGCTCCCCGGTGGCCGGGTCGAGCAGCAGCACCTGCTGCTCGGAGGGGTCGCGCAGGGCGGCCTCGATCAGCAGCCGGTCCTCGTGCACGCCGGCCACGCGGCGGACCTGGATCCCGTCCCCGGTGAGCAGTTCGCCGTCCACCGCGAGGGCGCGGGCGGCTCCGCCCGGAGTGTCGGCGGCGGTCAGCATCCGGCCGTCGGCGAGCCGGGCGGGGGTGCCGGGGACCAGCGGGTCCACCCACTGCGGGTGCGTGGTGCGGGAGAGCTCCCGGGTCCGGCCGGTGGCCGGGTCGGCGGAGAGCAGCAGGACGCATCGCTGGAGCCGGTCGTGGACGGTCAGCAGGATCTCCCCGGCCGACTCCCAGCCCGCGTCGGAGACGTACGGGTAGGTCTCGGCGTCCCAGTCGAGCCGTATCCGGGTCTGCCCGGTGCCGTCCTGGCCGAGCACCCACAGCTGGACGTCGGCGTTGGGCCCGCCCGCCTCGGGGTAGGCGAAGTCCTCGCCCGGGAGCTCGGGGTGCGCGGGGTCGGCGAAGTACCGCCGCTGGAGCGCGGATTCGTCGACGCGGGCGGCCAGCAGGGTGACCCCGTCCGGGGACCACCAGTGGCCGCGGGAGCGGTCCAGCTCCTCGGCGGCGGCGAACTCGGCAAGGCCCCAACGGGCCCCGTCGTCCGGGCTGACCCGGCCGCCCGGGGCGACGTACAGGACGTCGTCGGCGACGTACGCGGTGCGGGAGCCGTCGGCGTTCGGCCTCGGGTCCACGGCGGGCCCGGCGGCCGGGATCTCCTTGGGCGCCCCGGCTCCGCCCGCGGTGACCTCGTAGAGCCGCCCGTACAGCGCGAAGACGGCACGCAGGCCGTCGCCGGAGAGGGCGTACGAACCGATCCCGGCGGCGACGAGCCGGATCCGTTCGCGCAGCCGGCGCTCGGCGTCGGGGAGGGGCCCGGGCTCGGGGCACAGCTCGCGGGGGTCGGCAAGCCGGGTCTCGGCGCCGGTGGTGGTGTCGAGCACCCAGAGGCTGTCGAAGGCGTCGGTGGGCCCGGTGGAGCGGAGGAACCAGAGCAGCCGGCCGCCGTCCCCGAAGGAGAGCGCGCGCGGGGCGCCGTAGGAGAATCGGGCCGTGGTCGCGGAGAGCCTGAGGAAATCATCCATGATCGTAGTGTGACATGTGAAATGTCACCACCACTAGGCCGTTCGAGTGGTGACCCCGAGGGTGCGGGCTTAGCGTCGAAAAGGTGGACCCGAACGTATCGCCGAGCACCAACGGGACCGACGGCAAGGTCCGAGGAAGCGGGAACGGTCTCGCGCTGTTCGTCATCGCTTCCTGCCAGCTCATGGTGGTTCTCGACATCACCATCGTGAACATCGCGCTGCCGCACATCCAGACCGCCCTCGACTTCTCGACCGAGAGCCTTTCCTGGGTCGTCAACGCCTACACCCTCGCCTTCGGCGGGCTGCTGCTCCTCGGTGGCCGCGCCGGCGACATCCTCGGGCGCAAGCGCGTCTTCATCTTCGGCGTCCTGCTCTTCGGGCTGGCCTCCCTGCTCGGCGGACTCGCCCAGAACGCGGGCCAGTTGATGGCGGCCCGCGCCCTCCAGGGAGTCGGCGGAGCCATCGCCTCCCCGACCTCCCTCGCGCTGATCACCACCACCTTCCGCGAAGGACCCGCGCGCAACCGCGCGTTCGGCGTGTTCGCCGGAGTGTCGGCCGGCGGCGGCGCGATCGGCCTGCTCGCGGGCGGCATGCTCGTCGAATGGCTCAACTGGCGCTGGGTGCTCTTCGTCAACGTCCCCATCGCCGTGCTGATCGCCGTGCTGGCCAAGAAGGTGATCCGCGAGTCCGAACGCCACCCCGGACACTTCGACCTCATCGGCGCGCTGCTGTGCACCACCGGCATGGTCGCGCTCGTCTACGGCTTCATCCGCGCCTCCCAGGACGGCTGGCGCGACGGCTGGACGCTCGGCTCCTTCGGCCTCGCCGTGGTCCTGCTGACCCTGTTCGTCCTCAACGAGCGGCGCTCGCCGCAGCCGATCACCCCGCTGCACATGTTCGCCGACCGCAACCGGGCCGGGACCTACGGGATCATGCTCATGCTCGCCTGCGCGATCTTCGGCATGTTCTTCTTCCTGACGCTCTTCGTGCAGATCGTGCTGGGCTTCAGCCCCCTGCGGGCCGGCCTCGCCTTCCTTCCGGTGAGCGCGGTGGTCGCGGTGGGCGCCGGCATCACCTCCCAACTCCTTCCGAAGTTCGGGCCCAAGCCCTTCATGGTCGCCGGCGCGCTCTGCTCTGCGGCAGGCCTCGCCTGGCTGACGCAGACCGACATCCACTCGACGTACGTGGGCAGCATCCTGGGCCCGCTCCTGATCTTCGGCCTCGGTATGGGCCTGCAGTTCGTCTCGCTGACCCTGATGGCCCTGTCCAACGTCCCCGACCGGGAGTCGGGCGCGGCGTCCGGGCTGCTCAATGCGACGCAGCAGGTGGGCGGTTCCCTCGGCCTGTCGATCCTGGTGACCGTCTTCGGCACGGCCAGCCGCAACGAGGCCAAGGACCAGGCGGCGGGCTTCCTGCGTACGGCCAACCCCGAACAGATGGCCTACTTCCAGCGCACCGGGCAGTACCCGAAGCCGTGGAGCGACCAGGTGCTCACCTCGGGCATCAGCGCGGCCTTCGTGGTGGCGGCCCTGTTCACCCTGGTCGGCGCGGTGATCGCACTGGTCGCCATCCAGGTCAGGCCCTCGGACCTCGAACGGCTCCAGGGCAACCACACGCCGGCGGCCGACCGGACCTGAAGGGTGTTGCTCAAGCCGTAGGGCAGATCCGGAAGCCGACGGCCCTGGCCTTCGTGATGGCCTGTGCGGTGAGGGCGTTGGCTTGGGCGATGATGGGGTTGGCTTCCTCTCCGCCGTATTCCATTACGTCGGCCGCAATCTCGTATTGGCGAATCGACGCACCCGTCAAGGTTTGGGCTTCGACTACTTCTGCTTCCTTGCCTTTGTAGGAAGGGATCGGAAGGGCTTGCCAATCTCGCATGATTGCGTTCTGCACTTGGTTCTTCTTGCGAAAATGATCGGCGTAAGGCCTCAGACCCTGCCCTCGCCATGGGCCTTCCCCCAGGGAGGCCATCGACTGGGAATGCCTGGCGCATGCGGCATCGGATGCCATGATGTAAGACGCGAAATACTTCTTCGCAGCCTTCTCCTCGTCTTCGGCGATCTTGTCGCTACCGAAGGCGATGACGTAGAAGGTAGCCATGAGAGCTACTGCGCCTACCAGTACGCCGAGCAGACCCAACCGTTGCTCTCTGGTCCAGCCTATGCGGGGGGCTTCCTCACCAGTGGTCACATGGCACTCCAAGCGATCCTGTCGGCGTCGGGCTGCCGAAGGTAGCCCCCGGTGGACATGATCACTAGGGCGCAGGGAAGCGAATGAGAGCACGCGATCCACGTGATGCGCGCAGTGCGCCCCTCGGTGAGGCCAAAGTCGTGAAAGTGGTTCCAGGGCACCCGATTCGCGTCACGAGAGCCGATGCACTCGGAGCGCGTGTCACCCGTCTCGACTCATCCGCGCCTGCCGCGGACAAGCGGTGGCGCGGCCTTGCCGGGGCTCATCTCGCGGTGATCCTGGCCGCGAAGGCGTCCAGATTGTCCGACATGCGCGCGAGGCGCTCGTCCAGGGTCAGGGACTCCTCGTGCCGCGTCGTACGCAGCTTCGGCTGCCGCTTGCCCCGTACGTACAGGGGGCAGGCCAGGTCCGCGCAGATGTAGGTGCCGAGCGTGTTGCCCTCGCGGCCCCGGGCGCCGGCCAAGGGGGCGGCGAGCAGGGTGACTCCGGACGAGGCGTGACCCGTCAGGCAGATCTGGCACAGGCTGGACTTCAGCGCACTGGTGCGGCTCACGGACGGTACGCGCAGGGAGATCCCCAGCGGACCCTGCTCGCGGGGCAGCACGAGATGGGCCCGCAGCGGCGCTCCGGGATCCACCCATCCCAGGAAGTCCAGGTCGTTCCAGGGCAGTTCGGCGAAGTCGAGTGGCAGGCGCAGTCGCGCGGCCTCGCCCTTGGTGCAGTTCACGAAGGACGCACGGATCTGTTTCTCACTGAGTGGTTCCACGTTCATCGACCTTAGGCCCCGCCCCGACCGCCCCGCATCCCAATATCCGTGCTCCCTACACGAGCAACGCGAGCCACACGGGCCACACGGTCTACCCGGGCCGCACGGTCTACCTGGTCTACCCGGGCTACCCGAGCGCGGCGCGCAGCCGGGCCGCGTCGGCGTGGGTGTCCATCCGCAGGGCCAGCCAGGAGCCGTCGGCGAAGGCCAGGTCCACGCGGGACGGCCGGCGGCGGAGCCGGGGGACGCGGCGCAGGGCGCAGGCGGCGGTACGGGCCTCGCGGCCCGGGTCGCCGCGCCCCCAGGGCGGGCGGACGGTGATCTTCCCGGGGCTGCCCGGCGCCGCCGCGAAGGTGCCGCGCGGCCCGTCGGTCTCCGCGCGCCAGTGCGTCCAGTGGAATCCGTACAGGGCCAGGGCGAGGCGGCCCGCTTCGCTGTGCCAGCCGCCGCGCAGCGCCGGGCCGTGGAAGAGCCGCCCGACGAGTCGGGCGACCCGTTCGAACGGGTCGAGGAGCGCGGCCACCGCGTCGGCGAGGTCGTCGGGCAGCGCGGTCAGGAACCGGACGAGGAAGAAGCGGCCGATCCGGTGGAGCGGCCGCTCGGGGGCGGGCGAGCCGGGCAGCATCGCGCGCGCGGGCCGGCGTACGTACGGCGACAGCCTGCCCGGAATCTCCTCGTCCGCCCCCTCCGACCCATCCATCCGGCCATGATGGCCGGACGGCCGCTACCCGTCCACGCGACTGACCCGGCAACGCGCCGGGCCGTCCGTTCGCAGGGTGATCCCGGCGCTGACCGGGACCTCGGTGTCCACGGTCTCGAACTCGTAGGCACGCAGGATCATCGCCAGCGCGATCACCGACTCCAGCATCGAGAAGTGCTGCCCGATGCAGGCCCGCGGGCCGCCGCCGAAGGGGAACCACGCGTAGCGCGGCCGCCCCGCCTCCGCCTCCGGGGTGAAGCGCTCGGGGTCGAAGCGGTCCGGGTCCGGCCAGTGTCGCGGAAGGCGGTGCGTCACCCACGGTGCCACTATCACGTGCGCGCCCGCGGGGATGGTGTGCTCCCCGATCCGGGTCTCCGCGACGGCCTTGCGGCCCATGACCGGCGCGGCCGGGTACAGCCGCATGGCCTCCTTGAGCACCTGGGTGAGGTACGGGAGCCGGTCCAGGTCGGCGGCCTCGGGCGTACGGTCGCCCAGGACGCGGGAGATCTCCTCGCGGGCCCGGTCCTGGTGCTCGGGGTGGCCGGCCAGCAGGTGCAGGGCGAAGCAGAGGGAGGTGGCGGTCGTCTCGTGACCGGCGAGCAGGAAGATCAGTACCTGGTCGCGGAGCTCGGAGGCGTCGAACTCCCCGTCGTCCGAGCTCTTGGCGGCGGCGAGCAGCGTCAGCAGGTCCTCGCCGGGCGTGCCGGCGCCTGTGTTCCCGTCCGCGTTGGCGTCCGCGTCCGCATCGGCATCGCGCCGCTCGGCGATGATCTTGTCGCACGCCCCGTAGAGCTCGTCCAGCGCCGCGGCCGCCCGCTTGTTGCCCGGGGTCGGCCAGCTGCGCGGGATGTTGGCCGGCGAGTAGCCGCGGCGCAGCACGTAGTCGGTGAGGACCGGGAAGCACCGGCCCACGACGTCGACGGTGGTCTCGACGTCGGTTCCGAAGAGGATCCGGGCGACGGCGCGCAGCGCGAAGTGCATCATCTCGCCGGAGACGTCGACGATGCCGTCCGGCGCCTGCGCCCACTGGTCGATGACCGATTGGGTCTCGGCGGCGACGGCTCCGGCGTAGCCGTCCACCCGGCGCCGGGTGAACAGCGGCTGGATCAGCCGGCGCTGGCGCAGGTAGTCCTCGTCCTGGCTGGTCAGCAGCCCGTTGCCGAAAGAATCCCGTAGCTCCTGGTAGAAGGGGTTCTCCTTGCGGAAGTTGGACGCTTCGGTGGCGAGTACCTGCTGGGCGCCCTCCGGGGAGAACACGCAGTACAACTCGGCGCGCAGCCCCGGCGGTCCGGCCGTGATCCGTACGAGCTCACCGTGCTGCTGCTGGGCCCGCAGATAGGTTCCGAGCGAGTCCGTCTTCATGTCGAAGAGCGACCCGAGCAACGGCATCCCCGCCAGCACGGGCACCTCCGTACCCGCAGCCGCATCCGTACCGGTACCCGCACCGGCATCCGTAGTCGTCCCTGCCACCATGACTGCCCCCTCGTCCCATCCGGTCGGCCTGATTCTGCCGGGCTCCCGCCACCGCTGGCCAGGGACCACAGCCCATCCGGCCGAATTCGCCATCCTCTACTCCCTCTCCTCCACGGCTACTTGTCGCAGGCGATCCCGTCCTTGTCCCGGTCGAGCGCGTCGCGATAGCCGGGCTGACCGCGCCGGATGGGCGCTGCCCCGGCGGCCTTCGCCGCGTCGCAGTTCTTGTAGTAGACGCTGCCACCACCGCCGCCACCCCCACTGGACGCGGTCGGCTTGGCCGTCGGGGCCTTGGAGGGACGCAACGCGGCGCCGGCCGTCTCCGGGCAGGGCGTACCCGGCGCGACCAGCGAGAGTTCGACGGCGGTGGTCGCCAGCATCGCCCCACCGGCGGCCGGGGTCTGGAAGCAGACCGCCCACGATCGGTGATCAGCCGGCAACTGCACGTCGCTGTACGCGCTGCGCGCCTCGACCGGCGTACTGGTCACCTTCTTGACGGCAGCCTCGGCGGCGGCAAACTTCTGCCCGACGAGCGACGGCATCACGAGCTCCACCGCGGAAGCACTCGCCGAGGCCGAGGCTGAGGCCGAGGCCGAAGCCGAAACGCCACCCGCCCCACCGGAACTCTTCCCGGAACCTTTCTTCGCCCCGGAACCCTCGCACCCGGCCCCGACCAGCACGACCGCCCCTATGACGGCTGCGGCGGCGATCCCCCGACGGTGGAACATGAATGACCCCCCAAGATCAAGACACGAACCGCCGCAGCCTATGCGTGTCACCCCGTCACGTGTGCCGTTCTTTCACATCAGCTTCCCGCTGCCCCAACTCGACTGATCTCCTCGTCCACGGCTCCGAGTTCGTCGTGGCGCCCCATGAGACTCAACTGCTCCCGATAGCGCACCAAGGCGGCGACGAGCAGCTCCGCCCGACCGGGCTCCATCGCGCACATCCGACGCGCGACCCCGACGGACTCGGCCCGCAGGGCCAGCGCTATCTCCGGCCGATGGGCGAAGTCCTGACGGCTGTACTCGTACAACGCGACGGTCAGCCGGTGCAGGTACGCCAACGGGCTCACCTGCACCAGGACTCGATAGGCAGCGACCTCGTGCCGAACCGGCAGCGTCCCCGACCCGAGAAGGGCCACCCGGGCTCGCAGTACGGCGTCGTGATTGATGTTCCCCGTGTGATTCATGACGCTGATTCTGAAAGCCCCACAGGTACCCAAACAAGGTTATTCCCCTATGCCGTTGGTCCTACAAAAACACCGCCTGACCTGTCATGATGGAAACGTCTTAACCCCCGCGCCCTCAACACGAACCCCGCCTCCACGACGGAGACGGGGCCGCGCGGCAGGACCATGGCAGGGCAGCGTGCCCCCGGTGCTCGAATGCTGCGGCCGGCGGGAACCATGCCTCCGCCCCCGCTCACGGCCAAGTCCTTTACCTTCACTCCCGACAGCGCTGCCGTGAAGCACACTGGCCTCCACTCGCAGCTCCGGATCCGGCGTGACGCGCAACTCGCCGGATTCGATGACGCGGTGTTCGTCGAACCGGACGGTCATTTCTCCGAGGGCGGCACGTGGAACCTCGGCTTCTTCGACCAGGCCGGAACGGTCATTTGGCCGGACGCCCCCGTCCTCCCCGGTACGACGATGCTCCTGCTCGAAAGCCTTGATGCTCCCAAGCAGGTCACTGCACCGGTGCGGCTTCGTCTCGAACATGGCCGCCGCATTTGCTACCACCGGGACTTTGCAATCGCGTTGAGCCCACTGGCCGTACGTAGGCCTGCCGCTGTGACAAGCGTTCCTCGGGGACCGACCTGTTTTCGCCGGTGTTCCTGGCACCCGAGTGATGGAGACTCAAACAGTTCTCGCCGCCGTGGTGGTTGACCCGAGCCGTAGCCCTACTCCGGTCAACTGTCCAGCCCCACAAAGGAAGCGATCGCATGATACGTCCGTTACGCGCCCTCGGCCTGGCCGTCCTCCTCACGGTCATGTCCCTCACTGCGGCTCCGTCCGCAGGCGCTGTCCCCGCTCAGGCCCCCGCCGCGGGCACGCAGTCGCTCACGCCCATCGGGGGCGGCACGGGGATCATCTTCCGGCTGAAGCCGACGCCCGAGGCCCCCACGAGCTGGTACGTCTGCACCCTCACCGCGGTCGGCCGCGACGCGGCGGGCAACCTGGTGGGCCTGACCAACGCTCACTGCCTCATCGACGCGCAGGGCAACAAGCTGGTCGGCGAGCAGGTCTACCGGGACACCTCGCCGGCGGGGACGGCCGTCGCCCCGGCCGATGTCAACGCCAGCCGCCCCGACCTGGAGACGGGGGCCATCGGCACGGTGACGTACGTCAGTACGCCCAACAACCTGCTCAGCACCGGGCCCAAGGGCCTGGACTACGCGGTGATCAAGCTGGACGAGAGCCGGGTCGCTCCCACCGACACCGTGGGCTCGGTGACCATCACGTCGATCGGGGCGCCGCCCGCCAACGGGACCCGGATGTGCAAGCAGGGCCACCGGACCGGCCTCACCTGCGGCATCAAGCTGGGCACCAACGGAATCTGGTTCACCCACCTCATCTTCACCAACTCCGGCGACTCCGGTTCCCCCGTCGTGGACGGCCAGACGCTGGTCGGCAACGCGTTTGGTGCCCAGCACAGTTCGCCGATCCTGAGCATCATCGACGAGATGGACACCACCGGCGGAGTCGGCGCCGGCTTCCACCTCGCGACCTGAACCACTCCGGAGTCAAATCCCACACCCACCGCAGTGGAAGGCCCCGGACCAGGATCGATGGTCAGGGGCCGTTGGCCTGTCTGGTCGCCCTCACCGCCCCGGTGCTCCCCGTTGTTCCCGACTCGATCGGGCGCGGAAGGGGCACGTGGAACACGTAAAACTGTGCTGCTCGCGGGTGCCCGTGGCGCGTACCGTCGGCCTGACCCTATGGGAGCGAGGGACTGTGCTGCACGCACACGAGGTGATCCTGAACGAACTTGCACAAGGCTTCAGACCTGTGTCAGAGGGTGTCGAGTGGTTTGAGGGCCTCTCTGAGGATGAGCAACGCAAGGTCTTGCACATGCTGGTGCTGTTCTGTGGGCAGGCCCGGGCGCGCGATGGCGATGCGCCAGAGAGCATCGCGCGCTCTGGCATTCGACCCACTCACACGCCTGCGGTGATGCTCACGAAATGGCGCTTCGGGATGGACCGACTTCCGGCCTATGAGCTCACGAAGTCATTTCGCCTGCTCGTCGCCCTTTTCGGCATCGCCGATACCCGCCGGCGGGCGCTGTACTGCGTCAACGGGTGCGGTCACGAGTGGCACAACTTGTCAGCTCAGCCGCAGGATCCAACCTGGTACTCCAGCCGTAGATCGTGATCTTGTTGGTGGGATGCCAGGCCAGGGTCGGGCTGGCCCGTCTCGATTGGTCCGGACTGACGCGTTTGTCGTATCAGCTGGACTGGTCGGGGGAGGAGTAGCCGACGCTGTCCGTGTAAAAGCGGCCCTGGTCGCACAGGGCGTCGAGCTCGGCGATCTCTTCCTCGCTCAGTTGCTCATCCAGCGCGACGCTGATGGCGTGTCGGGCGCGTGCCAATCGCCGAGTGACATCCCAGTCGTCGATGAATTTGCCGACGGTGTACTCGTCAGCGGTTCCGGAGGCCTGGCGGGATCCGAGTCGGTCGAGGGAAACCACGAACTCGTTCAGGTCCTGCAGGACTGCGACGGCCTCATTGATGGGTATGCGGATCTCTCGGGAGGACATGTCCATCGGCCGATTCAACTCCGGAACTGGTGCTCAGGCCCAGTTCCTGATCTTGCTGGTCGGGGCTGGTCCGGGAACGGATGCGGCCACCGGTGATCATCGGTGTGTGAAGACAGACGATCAGGCGGTAGCTGCGGGTCACAGCATAGATCCTGCCCGCTGGCAGGACATGATTCGAGGTGTTGATGAGCCGCATCGGGGGCGGTTCGCCCGGGTGGAACCGCGGCGCCGGGCGAGGGCGCTGGTGCTCGGGTTGCTGTCGGACCTGCCACGCAAGAATTGCTGGACGCTCGCCGAGCACGCGGGTGACGCATCCCCGAACGGCCTGCAGCATCTCTTGTCGAGGGCCAGGTGGGACGCCGAAGCGGTCCGTGACGACGTCCGCGGATTCGTTGTCGAGCAGTTGCACCACGACGACGCTGTGTTGGTCGTCGATGAGACTGAGGTCTTTCCAACCTGCCGTGCTGGTGGGGCAGTTGGCGTGACAGATGAGTGAAGCCCCTGGTAGACGGGTTCACGACGAAGATCACCCGTGCCGACCAGAGGCTTCACGTGCTTGTCTACCCGTCTGGACTTGACCTGTCCAGCTCGCACCTTCACTTCCTGACCGCCCGCATCCGTGACCGCCGCCGCGCGATCGGGAGCCGATGGCGCCGCTTGAGCGCCGACCGACAAGCCCTGCTCACCCTCGCCCACCTGCGCAACGGGCACCCTTATGCCCAGCTCGCGGCCGGGTTCGGCATCGGCACGACCACGGCCTACCGGTACATCACCGAAGCCGTAGACCTCCTTGCTGCCCTGGCACCCACGCTCGAACAAGCCGTCCGGGCAGCGTCGGGGAAAGCGTTTCGTTCTGCTCGACGGCACACTTGTGTCCATCGACCGGATCGCCGCCGACCAGCCGTTCTACTCGGGCAAGCACAAGAAGCACGGGATGAACATCCAAGTCCTCGCTGACCCGGCCGGACGGCTGCTGTGGGCCTCGCCCGCCCTGCCGGGAGCCGTCCATGACATCCGCGCCGCACGCGAACACGGCATCCTCGACGCCCTCACCCAGGCGGACATCAACTGCTGGGCGGACAAGGCCTACCAAGGTGCCGGATCGCCCGCCCGCGTGCCCTACCGAGGCCGCTTCGAGAACCTGTCCGGCGGCCAGCAGGCCGTCAACCGGCGTCCCGGCTCCCCCCGGACACATACGCGCCGAATACAGAGGTATCGAGATCCTTGAGGGACTCCAGTACCAGAGTGGCAATCGCAAAGCGAGGATCGCAGCGATCAGCAGCCTCGGGAACGGCGACGACCGTCATCTGGGCTGACACGCCAGCGAGGACGCCGTTGAGCGAGTCCTCGATCACAATGCATTCGTCGGGTGACGCGCCGAGGGCGGCGGCTGCGCGGAGATAGGCGCCCGGGTGGGGTTTGCCGTGTTCGTCGTCTTCGGCCGAAAACACGGCATCGAAAGATCGGTCAAGGCCGGTGCTCGCGAGCGCATGCCGAATCACCGACTCCGGCGAAGATGACACGACGGCCATCGCCCTCGATGCACGCGCGCACGCCGCGACGGCGTGTTCGGCGCCGGGTTTCAGCGCCACTCCCTCCAGCCTACGGCACACGGCGGCCACGATCTTCTGCTCGACGTCGTCGGGGTCGGCTTGAATGGTGGCCCGATCGAACCAGTAGGCCACCATGTCCCTTTGCCGCAGCCCGCGCGTCGCCGCCTGCATCTCCGTTGCGAGGTGCAGGCCAAGCGGACCGAACACTTCACGCTTTGCCGCGTCCCAGATCGGCTCGGAGTCGATCAAAAGGCCGTCTAGGTCGAATAGGATAATCGGTTGCATCGGTTGCTCTTTCGTTGGCGATCACGCGAGGACGAGACGATTCAGCCGCTCCCGCACGGAGCTCTTTCCAGCCTGCCGTGCTGGTCCGGCAGTTGGCGTGACAGATGAGTGAAGCCCCTGGTAGACGGGTTCACGACGAAGATCACCCGTGCCGACCAGAGGCTTCACGTGCTTGTCTACCCGTCCGGGCTGGACCTGTCCAGCTCGCACCTTCGCTTCCTGACCGCACGCATACGCGAGCGCCGCCGCGTGATCGGGAGCCGGTGGCGCCGGCTCAGCGCCGGCCGACAAGCCCTGCTCACCCTCGCCCACCTGCGCAACGGGCATCCCTATGCCCAGCTCGCGACCGGGTTCGGCATCGGAACGACCACGGCCTACCGGTACATCACCGAAGCCGTCGAACTCCTGGCCTCCCTGGCACCGACCCTCGAGCAAGCCGTCCGCGCCGCGTCGAGGAAAGCATTCGTCCTGCTCGACGGCACACTTGTGTCCATCGACCGGATCGCCGCCGACCGGCCCTTCTACTCGGGAAAACACAAGAAGCACGGCATGAACGTCCAGGTTCTGACCGACCCGGCCGGACGCCTGCTGTGGGCCTCACCCGCCCTGCCGGGGGCCGTTCACGACATCCGAGCCGCACGCGAACACGGCATCCTCACCGCCCTCGCCGCAGCAGACGTCAACTGCTGGTCGGACAAGGGCTACCAGGGTGCGGGCCCGGCTGTCCGTGTGCCCTACCGAGGCCGCTGGGAGAACCTTTCCCGCGGCCAGCAGGCCGTGAACCGCTCGCAGGCCAAGATCCGAGCCCTGGTCGAACCCGCCATCGCCACCCTCAAGACCTGGCGGCTACTACGCAAGCTGCGATGCTCGACAACCCGGATCACCGGCCTCGTCCAAGCCGTCCTCACCCTCCACCTCACCTGCTCAAACTGAGGTTGGAAAAGGCTCACTGGCTACTCCACCCCTCGTGGGCAGACGCCGACGTACCCGGGTCCTGGGTGGCCGGTGACGAGGTCTACGGAAGCAACCCCGCACCTTCGGACCGCGCTGGAGGGGCGCGAGGTCGGCTATGTCCTCGCTGTCGCCTGCGACCATCAGATCACCACCCACGCGGGCAAGTTCCGCGCCGACGCCCTGGTCAAGAAGCTGCCGAAACGAGCCTGGCAGAAGCGCTCCGCCGGCGCCGGAGCCAAGGGACACCGCTTCTACTACTGGGCCCTGGCCGACATCGCCGACGACCGGCCTGGCCACCGCCACCTGCTCGTCCGCCACAACCGGCGCACCGGTGAACTCGCCTTCTACCTCGTGAAAGTGGCCGGGCGCAGGTGGACGGTGAGACCTTCCAATCCAGCAAGGGTCTGGCCGGACTGGACGACCACCAGGTCAGGCGGTGGACGTCCTGGCACCGCTGGGTCACGCTCGCGATGCTCGCCCACGCCTTCCTCGCCGCGGCCACCGCCAACGAACGTGCTCAAGAAGAAGCTCTGGACGGCCTGATCCCGCTGACCTGCAACGAGATCCAGCACCTGTTCATCTCGCTCCTCGCCCAGACCGTCCACACAGTCACGCACAGACTCCGCTGGTCCGAGTGGCGACGACGCCATCAAACCTGGGCACGGGCTTGCCACTACCAACGGCGGGTCGCTCAGTAACCACAAAGATCACGATCTTCAGCTGGAGTACTAGGGTCACCTCTTGCCCTGGTTCTTGCTCCGGCCTGGGCCTTCACCCGGCACCCGAGCCCTGACCTGCGGTCGGGCGGTCAGCGGTTGTCACCTTTGGCCGCCCAGCGCGCGTGGGGAGTCGCACTCTCCGCTGTTCCCCGCTCGATCGGGCACGCAAGGGGCACGCGGAAGACGTGTGACGACGTGAAGCTTCAGCTGACGATGAGTGTCCCCTTCATGTGCGGGTGGACGGAGCAGAAGAAGGGGTAGCTGCCGGGCTTGGACGGTGCAGTGAAGGTGGCGGACGCGCCGCCTTCGATCGTGCCGGTGTCGAAAGCATCGCCCTCGGTGGCGGTCAAGGTGTGCGGAGCCGAGTCCTCGTTCGTCACGGTGACTGTTGCGCCAGCGCGTACTTTGACGTCCGCAGGGATGAATTTGAAGCCCTTGATGCGAACCTCTGTACCCTCGACCGTGACGGTCGACGTGCTGGCGGGTGGGGACAGGGGCGCGGCGCTGGTGCTGGTGACGCCGACGATGGCGAGCAAGGCGCAGGCGGCGCCGACCGCTGCCCCGCGAGTACGGTTACGAATGAGGCGGGAACGGGTGAGCGACATGGCCACCCCTCTCACGGATCTGTGATGGTCTTGACCGGCCCTGGGGGTCTCTCCTTCTTGACCTCGCCCGGCCGCTTCACGTCCGCCTGCCGTGGGCGAGGCGGCTCATGCGCCGCTGGTCATCGGCCGCATCGATACCTGCTGTGGAGCAGCAGTATCGACGCACCACTGTTCGGTGGCTTCGCAGAGCCGGGCCCCGGCCACGCCGCCGTGCCAGGGGAGGGGGCGGCCTTCTGTGGCCGTGATCAGCCGCGCGATGTCTGCAGCATGGTGTCGAGAATCAGTGCGTCGATGAGTGCTGACAACAGAGCTGCCACGATGATGACCGCATCGGTGCTGGGCCGGGAGCAGAAGGCTCCCGTTCGGATCTGAGTCTCTTCCCCCATTATCCCAGGCCGCCGCTACCGGGGCATTTCGTGGCCGGCCATTCGTTCGTGTCCAGGGCAAGGGTGAGCGCCTCAGCAAGCGTGCCCCCCAACGCACCGGCGCCCGCGCACGGCGCCTCCGCCAGAGGCATTTTGACCTGAGCTGAGCATCGTCCCGGGCCGCTGCGGTTCTCCCCATCGACCCGAGTCGTAGGCGTTCGTGGGTCCGGGCTCAGTCCAGCGGAATCGCCTGGTGGGCGGCCACGATCGCGTCGATGCGGTGCGCGAGGTTGAAGTCCGCCGCGGTCAGCCGGTTTCCGGCGTCGTGCGTCGTGATCGAGGCGCGCAGGCTGTCGATGCGCAGGTCGAGGTCCGGGTGATGCTGGATGCGCCGGGACCGGTCCGCGATCGTCACGATGGCGGCCACCGCCGCGTGATACCGGATGGGGTAGGTCCGGGCGATGGTGTCGCCCTCCTGGGTCCAGCCCGGAAGCTTGGCCAGACCCTCGGCGATCTCCTCGTGCGTCAGCGGCTTCAGTACGCCCATGTCAGCTCCCCTCGTTCACGGGCGGCAGGATCTCGGCGAGGTCCCGGCCTACCGGGGCATCGTGCCATGGCTGCATGGCCCGTTCCAGGCGCCGCAGTTCGCGAAGTGCCCTTTGTGGGTGCCCCGGTACGAGTCAATGCCTCTGTCTTGCCGCACTTGTTCGCGTCGACGATTGCCATAGCCCAGCTACGTGGGATGGCGCCTCCCCGGTGTCGGCACGCGTGCGAGGACATCGGGCGAATCCGGTAGTTCAGCTAGCTAGTGGATCGAGAGAAGTTGATCTCCCGCTTTGTCCCCATCGGGCACCTGAAGAGCCCCGGACCGATCACGGTCCGGGGCTCGATGCCTGGTCAGGCATGGTTGGCGCGGACGGATTCGAAGCGCCGACATCTGCTTTTGTGAGTTCGGGTCGCGCCCCGTTGGCTGTGGCCGCCGGTCATCGTCCCCAGCCGTTCGGGGGACACGGGGGTCGCATCCGGCGCGTTTCCCGCCCCGCCGGGGCATCCCTTGGTGGAACGAAAGGGAGACGTGATGCCGCTCTATCTATCGAGGTTCAGCTACACACCGGAGACTTGGGCGAGGCTGATCGTCCACCCCGAGGACCGCGCAAAGGCCGCTCAGTCGTACATCGAGTCCGTCGGGGGGAAGCTCCACGGCTTCTGGTACGCCTTCGGCACGCACGACGGCTACAACCTGTGGGAGGCCCCCGACAACGTGTCCATGGCCGCGGTTGCGCTGGCGATCAGTGGAGGCGGCGCGCTCAGCTCGTTCGAGACGACGGTTCTCCTGACCGTCGACGAAACCTTGGAGGCCCTGCGCAAAGTCGAACGGGTCCAGTACCGGCCGCCGGGCGCGTAGCGGTCCGGGCCGATGCGTTCTGGGGTGACGGCACCGCACCCCGCGCCATGGCCGAGGCGCGAGAGCGCGGAGGGCCGTCGACAGTGGCTTCCGCGGGGCGGAGACACCGGCGACGGCCCACAGGCAGCCCAGGCGGACGGGGAAGCGTCCTGACCTGCGGCGCACTTAAATGTCGCGGAAGATTTCGATCTGGGCGCCCACGGAGTTGAGGCGCTCGGCCAGTTCCTCGTAGCCGCGGTTGATCACGTAGACGTTGCGCAGCACCGACGTGCCCTCGGCCGCCATCATCGCGAGGAGGACGACCACCGCCGGGCGCAGGGCCGGCGGGCACATCATTTCCGCCGCGCGCCAGCGGGTGGGGCCCTCGACCAGGACGCGGTGGGGGTCCAGGAGTTGGAGGCGGCCGCCGAGGCGGTTCAGGTCGGTCAGGTAGATGGCCCGGTTGTCGTACACCCAGTCGTGGATCAGGGTCTGGCCCTGGGCGACGGCCGCGATGGCCGCGAAGAACGGGACGTTGTCGATGTTCAGCCCGGGGAACGGCATCGGGTGGATCTTGTCGATCGGGGCTTCGAGTTTCGAGGGGCGGACCGTGAGGTCGACCAGGCGCGTGCGGCCGTTGTCGGCGACGTACTCCGCCGAGCGGTCGTGGTCCAGGCCCATCTCCTCCAGCACCGCGAGCTCGATCTCCATGAACTCGATCGGGACCCGGCGGATCGTCAGCTCCGACTCCGTGACGACCGCGGCGGCGAGCAGGCTCATCGCCTCGACCGGGTCCTCGGAGGGGGAGTAGTCCACGTCCACGTCGATGTTCGGGACGCCGTGGACGGTGAGCGTGGTGGTGCCGACGCCCTCGACCTTGACGCCCAGCGCCTCCAGGAAGAAGCACAGGTCCTGGACCATGTAGTTGGAGGAGGCGTTGCGGATGACGGTGACGCCGTCGTGCCGGGCGGCGGCCAGCAGCGCGTTCTCGGTGACCGTGTCCCCGCGCTCGGTCAGCACGATGGGGCGGTCGGGGGAGACCCCGGCCGCGACCTTCGCGTGGTAGATGCCCTCGGTCGCGGTGATGTCCAGGCCGAAGCGGCGCAGGGCGATCATGTGCGGCTCGATGGTGCGGGTGCCGAGGTCGCAGCCGCCCGCGTACGGGAGTCGGAAGGTGTCCATCCGGTGCAGCAGGGGGCCCAGGAACATGATGATGCTCCGGGTCCGGCGCGCCGCGTCCGCGTCCATGGCCTCCATGTCGAGGCGGGCCGGCGGGACGAGCTCGAGGTCCACGCCGTCGTTGATCCAGCGGCTGCGGACGCCGATGGAGTTCAGGACCTCCAGGAGGCGGTAGACCTCTTCGATTCGGGCCACGCGGCGCAGCACCGTACGGCCCTTGTTGAGCAGCGAGCCGCAGAGCAGGGCGACGCACGCGTTCTTGCTCGTCTTGACGTCGATGGCGCCGGACAGTCGGCGGCCACCGACCACGCGCAGGTGCATCGGGCCGGCGTAGCCCAGGGAGACGATCTCGCTGTCGAGAGCTTCACCGATTCGGGCGATCATCTCAAGGCTGATGTTCTGGTTGCCGCGCTCGATCCGGTTCACGGCGCTCTGGCTGGTGCCGAGTGCGTCCGCGAGCTGACTCTGTGTCCAGCCCCGGTGCTGCCGGGCGTCACGGATGAGCTTGCCGATGCGTACGAGGTAGTCGTCTGCCATGGGGGCACGGTATCTCAGATATGAGATGAGATATGCGCCGGGTGTGGCAGACGGGTGCAGGTGGTGTGGATGGTTGGTGGGCGTTATGTACCTTCTGGTCCGTCAGGTCCCATTGCGGGGTTGCCGCGCGCGTGATGCTCGGCGATCCGGCCCAGTAGACGGGTGAGCTGCTCCCGCTCCTGCCCGGACAGTGGGGCGAGGAGCTCCTCCTGGGCCGCGTCGAGGAGTTGCTCCAGCCGGCGCAGCCGCCGCCTGCCGAGCGGCGTGAGGGTGATGACGTTGCGCCTGCGGTCCGCGGGGTCGGGGGTCCGCTCGACCAGTTCGCGCTCGGCGAGTTGGCTGATGACGGCGACGAGGTCGCTGCGGTGGATGCCGGTGCGCAGGCTCAGCGCGGCCTGGCTCGCCGGTCCGGAGTCCTCCAGGGCGACCAGGGCCGCATAGTGCCATTTGCGGGCATCTGCCCGGTTCAGCCCCTCGGCCACCAGCCGCTGCGCGTGGGTCGAGGCCTGGCTCAGCAGTCGGCTGGGCAGTTCGCGCAGTCGCGCCGGGACGGCTTCGGCTTCGTTCTCTTCCGCGGTCATGGCGTGATGCTACCCCTTGCGTTAGTGGCACTAACGGTCTAGCTTCGTTCGTGTCACCAACGTTAGTCACCCAAACGATTTCCGGAAGGGGCCTCCCGTGGCCACGATCGACGTACTCGACTCGACGATGTACTACGAGGACCGCGGCGGCGAAGCCGCCGACGGGGTCCCCTTCGTCTTCCTGCACGGCAACCCCACCTCCTCCCACCTCTGGCGGGGCGTGCTGCCCCGGATCGACGGGCAGGTCCGCGTCCTGGCCCCCGACCTCATCGGCATGGGACGCTCCGGCAAGCCCGGCGGGGAGTACCGCTTCGAGGACCACGCCCGTTACCTGGACGCCTGGTTCGACGCCCTCGGCCTGGACCAGGTCGTCCTGGTCGGCCAGGACTGGGGCGGGGCGCTCGCCTTCGACTGGGCCGCCCGGCACCCGAAGCGGGTCCGCGGGATCGCCTTCATGGAGACGATCGTGCGGCCGCTGACCTGGGACGAGTACCCGCCCGGCGGTCGCGCCCGGTTCGAGGCGATACGTACCCCGGGCGTGGGGGAGGAGATGGTCCTGGACCGGAACCTCTTCATCGAGGACAGCATCGGGAAGACGGTGCTGAACCCGCTGAGCGAGGCCGACCAGGCCGTCTACGCCGCGCCCTACCCGACCCGCGAGAGCCGGTGGCCCATGCTCCGGTGGGCCCGCTCGCTGCCGATCGACGGACAGCCGGCCGACGTGCTCGCCGTCGTCGAGCGCTACGACGCCTGGCTGGCCGCCAGCCCGCAGGTGCCCAAGCTGCTGCTCACCTTCGACGGTTCGCCCGCCCTGATGGTCGGGCCCGAGACGGCCGCCTGGTGCGCGGAGAACATCTCCGCGCTGGAGAGTGCGTACTGCGGCCCGGCCGCCCACCTCTGCCCGGAGGACCGGCCCGAGGAGATCGCCGCCGCCGTCAACGCCTGGGCCCTGCGGCACGACCTCCTCGGCTGACCGCGGCCGGGGCAGGGAACGCTCAGGCCCCGCCCCCGCCCCCGCCCGCCCCGGCCCCCGCTCAGCCCCCGCCGCCGGCGCACCCGCACGCGCGGTGCCGCCCGCCGTGCACCGCCGTGTACGAGGCCGGGCGCGGGCCGGACGCCGCGCCGCGGGCCGCCCGCGCCGAAGCCGCCCGTCCCGCCGCGGACTCCGCGTCGTGCACCACCCGGCCGCCGACCAGCGTCATCCGTACCTCCGTCCCGCTGATGTCGGCCACCGGGCAGCGGGTCACATCCCGGTCCAGCACCACCAGATCCGCGGCCTTGCCCTGCTCCACCGTGCCCGTCAGCCCCTCCTGGCGCAGTTGCCAGGCCGTGCCGGCCGTGTGCATCCGCAGGGCCGACGTGCGGCCGAGGCCCTCCAGCTCCCGGTACAGCTCGCCCTCGCCGGCCGCGCCCTGCCGGTCGATCGCCGTGCGCACCTGGTTCCACACCTGGAGCGCGTCCACGGGCCAGTCGGAACCGCCGGTCAGCCGCGCGCCCGCCTTCTCCAGGCTCCGCGCCGGGTACATCCAGCGGTGCCGCTCGGGCCCGATGTACGGCAGCAGCGCCTCCATCGTCCAGGTGTCCTTCGCCGCCCACTGGAGCTGCATGCAGGCCGCCACCCCGAGCTGCGCGAAGCGCCGCAGGTCTGCCGGGTCCACGATCTGGAGGTGCGCGACGGCATTGCGCGGGTCGCGCTGCCCGGTGACCCGGCGGGCGTACGCGTACCCGTCGAGGGCCGTGCGTACCGCCCGGTCGCCCAGCCCGTGCGCGTGCATCTGCCAGCCCGCCCGGTTGAAGGCGGCGGTCAGCCGGCCGTAGTCGGCCGCCGAGGTGTACAGCTCGCCCCGGTTCTGTGTGGGCCTGCCGTTCCCGTCCAGGTAGGGCTCCAGCAGCGCGGCCGTCTGCGCCGGGTACTCGATCACCCCGTCCAGGAACACCTTGATCATCCCGAACCGCAGCCCCGGCACCCCGTCCGCGAGCCCGAACTCCCGCCGCAGGCCACGCGCGTACTCCAGCGCGCCCGCCGGGTCCTTGGCCTGCGCGGCGTCCAGCCGGATCGCGGGAACGATCCGCTGCGGCAGCTTCCCCGCCTCCACCAGGGCCCGGTAGAGCTCCAGTTCGCGGCGCCCGACCAGGGCGTCCATCATCGTCGTGATCCCGGACGCGGCCGCCAGCTCCAGCACCCGGGCGCAGGCCGCGACCAGTTCGGCCCGGGAGGGCTCGGGGATGTGCCGCTTGACCAGGCCCTGCGCGTCGTCCTTGAGCACGCCCGTCGGTTTCCCGTCCGGACCCTTCACGACCTGGCCGCCCACCGGGTCGGGCGTGGCCGCCGTGACGCCTGCGATGTCCAGCGCCCGCTGGTTGACCCACAGGTTGTGCCCGTCGCCGCCGACCAGGGCGATCGGGCGGCGGGTCGCCAGCGCGTCCAGCATCGCGTGGTGCGGTACGGTCCCCGTCGGCAGCAGCCCGACCGGGTTCCAGTCCTCCACCACCAGCCAGCGGTCCGGCTCCGCCCCCGCGCCGCCGGTGTCGGCGAGGAGCCCGCCGAGGATCTCCCGCAGTTCCTCCACGGTGGTCTCCACCCCGTCCAGGGAGGGATTCAGCGAACGGTCACCGGCGCCCAGCGGGTGCACGTGCCCGTCGTGGATGCCGCTCATCACCGTGTTGCCGCCCGCGTCCACCACCTCGGTGTCCCGGCCCACGAACCGGCGCAGCGCCGAGCCGGCCCCGGTGGCCAGGATCTTCCCGTCCCGGCCGACGGCCACGGCCTCGACCGGACGGTCGGGCGCCGCGCCGGTGAACACCCGCGCGTTGTGGATGACGAGGGCGGCCGGGCCGCGCCCCGAGGGCGCCGCGGAGGCGCTGCCGGCCGCCGGGCCGAGCAGACCCGCCGCGCCGACGGCGCCGGCCGCCGCGAGCAGTCCCCGACGGGACAGGGGTGGACGGGACAGAGGGGACAGAGGGGACAGAGGCGGCGGAGGGGATAGAGGGGACAGAGGGGGTAGAGGAGACGTCATGGCCACTCCAAATCATTGATGTGGCGAGGAGACTCTTTGATTAACCCCGTAACCAGAACCCGCCCCGATCGACGGAATCCGTACGATGGCCCGCGTGCCCGGACCCGGACCGACCATCGCCGACATCGCGCGCGCCGCGGAGGTCTCCACGGCGACGGTCTCGCACGCCCTCAACGGCACCGGCCGCCTCGGCGACGGCACCCGCCGGCGGGTCCGTGAGGTGGCCGCCGCCCTCGGCTACGGCACCCACCGCGGGCCCCGCACCCGCACCCTCGGCTTCGCGGTCACCACCTACGCCGACTGGACCTGGGACTTCGCGGGCGTCGCCTACTTCTCCCGGCTGCTCACCGCCGCCACCTCCGCCGCCCACTCCCACGGCTACGCCCTGATCAGCCTGCCCGCGGACCGCGGCGCCGAGCCGCTGTGGCACACCCTGGCGGTCGACGGGATGCTGCTGCTCGACAGCCCGGAGGGCGATCCGGTGCTCCGGGCCCTGCGGGCGCGCGGCCTGCCCGTGGTGTTCGACGGGCGGCCCGCGGACCCCCGGCCCGAGGACGTGTGGGTGGACAACGACCACGAGGCCACCACCCGCGAGGTGCTCGACCACCTCGCGGCGTCCGGCGCCCGGCACACGGCCCTGCACTCCGCCTTCGGCCACGAGTCCTACACGGCGGCCGTCACCGCCGCCTACGAGCGCTGGTGCGCGGAGCGCGCCGTGCCCCCGCTGGTGGTCCCCTTCCGTCCCGAGGACGACCAGGGGCACGCCTTCGACCGCGCCTTCGCCGGGCCCGGCCGTCCCGACGCGGTCTACTCCCTCTACGATCCGGGCGGCCGCCAGGTGCTGGCCGCCGCCGCGCGCCATGGAATCCGTACGCCCGGCGGCCTCCTGCTGGTCTGCGCGAGCGAGGACCCGGCCTACGCGAGCGGTGAGCCTCCCGTGACCACCGTCACCCTCAATCCCGAACGGATTGCCGAGGTGGCGGTGTCCGAGCTGGTCACACTGATCGAATCCGGGCATGCGGAATCCCCGGGACAGCGCACCGTCTCCGCGGGCCTACGGGTGCGCGCCTCGTCCCTGCCCCCGGACATGTACTAGAGTTATCTCGACATCGAGATATCTGCCGAAGGCGTACCGCAGCCGCCCCCGCTGGTAAGGGTTACCTAACTTAGCCTTACCTTAGCGGATTGGCCAAGGGGCGTGGCGGCAGGATGCGGTAAATACGCGCGAATTCATGCATGAAGGAGACTGTCGTGTCGGCGAACAGCTTCGACGCCCGCAGCACGCTGCAGGTGGGCGACGAGTCGTACGAGATCTTCCGGCTGGACAAGGTTGAGGGCTCGGCCCGCCTTCCCTACAGCCTGAAGGTGCTGCTGGAGAACCTGCTCCGTACCGAGGACGGCGCGAACATCACCGCCGACCACATCCGGTCGCTCGGAAACTGGGACTCGCAGGCCCAGCCCAGCGAGGAGATCCAGTTCACGCCGGCCCGCGTGATCATGCAGGACTTCACCGGCGTCCCCTGCGTCGTGGACCTCGCCACCATGCGTGAGGCCGTCAAGGCCCTGGGCGGCGACCCGGCGAAGATCAACCCGCTCTCGCCCGCCGAGATGGTCATCGACCACTCGGTCATCGCCGACAAGTTCGGCACGAAGGACGCCTTCGCGCAGAACGTCGAGCTGGAGTACGGCCGCAACAAGGAGCGCTACCAGTTCCTGCGCTGGGGCCAGACCGCCTTCGACGACTTCAAGGTCGTCCCCCCGGGCACCGGCATCGTCCACCAGGTCAACATCGAGCACCTGGCCCGCACGGTCATGGTCCGTAACGGCCAGGCGTACCCCGACACCCTCGTCGGCACCGACTCGCACACGACCATGGTCAACGGCCTGGGCGTGCTGGGCTGGGGCGTCGGCGGCATCGAGGCCGAGGCCGCGATGCTCGGCCAGCCGGTCTCCATGCTGATCCCGCGCGTCGTGGGCTTCAAGCTGACCGGCGAGCTGCCCACCGGCACCACCGCCACCGACCTGGTGCTGACCATCACCGAGATGCTGCGCAAGCACGGTGTCGTCGGCAAGTTCGTCGAGTTCTACGGTGAGGGCGTCGCCGCCACCTCGCTGGCGAACCGCGCCACCATCGGCAACATGTCGCCGGAGTTCGGCTCCACCGCCGCGATCTTCCCGATCGACGACGAGACGCTGAAGTACCTGCGCCTGACCGGCCGCGACGCCCAGCAGGTCGCGCTCGTCGAGGCGTACGCCAAGGAGCAGGGCCTGTGGCTGGACCCGGCCGCCGAGCCGGACTTCTCCGAGAAGCTGGAGCTCGACCTCTCCACGGTCGTCCCCTCCATCGCCGGCCCGAAGCGCCCGCAGGACCGCATCGTCCTGGCCAACGCCTCGCAGCAGTTCGCGCAGGACGTCCGCAACTACGTCGAGGACGACGACGAGGCGGGCAAGGAGTCCTTCCCGGCCTCCGACTCCCCGGCCACCGTTGACGGCGTTCCGACCCGCCCGACCCTGGTCACCCTGGCCGACGGCTCCTCCTTCGAGATCGACCACGGCGCCGTCACCGTCGCCGCGATCACCTCCTGCACCAACACCTCGAACCCGTACGTCATGGTGGCCGCGGCGCTCGTGGCGAAGAAGGCGGTCGAGAAGGGCCTGTCCCGCAAGCCGTGGGTCAAGACCACCCTGGCCCCGGGCTCGAAGGTCGTCACCGACTACTTCGACAAGGCCGGCCTGACCCCGTACCTCGACAAGATGGGCTTCAACCTCGTCGGGTACGGCTGCACCACCTGCATCGGCAACTCCGGTCCGCTGGACGAGGAGATCTCGAAGGCGATCAACGAGCACGACCTCGCGGTCACCTCGGTGCTCTCCGGCAACCGCAACTTCGAGGGCCGGATCAACCCCGACGTCAAGATGAACTACCTGGCCTCCCCGCCGCTGGTCGTCGCGTACGCCATCGCGGGCTCCATGAAGGTGGACATCACCACGGAGGCCATCGGTATCGACACCGAGGGCAAGCCGGTCTTCCTGAAGGACATCTGGCCCTCCGAGGCCGAGGTCAACGACGTCGTGGCGAACGCCATCGGCGAGGACATGTTCAGCAAGTCCTACCAGGACGTCTTCGCGGGCGACGCCCAGTGGCAGGCGCTGTCGATCCCGACCGGCAACACGTTCGAGTGGGACCCGCAGTCCACGTACGTCCGCAAGCCCCCTTACTTCGAGGGCATGACGATGGAGACCACCCCGGTCTCCGACATCGCCGGCGCCCGCGTGCTGGCGAAGCTGGGCGACTCGGTCACCACCGACCACATCTCCCCGGCCGGTGCGATCAAGGCCGACACCCCGGCCGGCAAGTACCTCACGGAGCACGGCGTCGAGCGCCGCGACTTCAACTCGTACGGTTCCCGCCGCGGCAACCACGAGGTCATGATCCGCGGTACGTTCGCCAACATCCGCCTGCGCAACCAGATCGCGCCGGGCACCGAGGGCGGCTTCACCCGCGACTTCACCGCCCCGGACGCGCCGGTCTCCTTCATCTACGACGCCTCGCAGAACTACCAGGCCGCCGGCATCCCGCTGGTCATCCTGGCGGGCAAGGAGTACGGCTCCGGCTCGTCCCGCGACTGGGCGGCCAAGGGCACCGCGCTGCTCGGCGTCAAGGCCGTCATCGCCGAGTCCTACGAGCGCATCCACCGCTCCAACCTGATCGGCATGGGCGTCCTGCCCCTGCAGTTCCCCGAGGGTGCCACCGCGGCCTCCCTGGGCCTCACCGGCGAGGAGACCTTCGCCTTCACCGGTGTGGAGGAGCTGAACAACGGCACCACCCCGCGCACCGTCAAGGTCACCACCGACACCGGTGTGGAGTTCGACGCGGTCGTCCGCATCGACACGCCGGGTGAGGCGGACTACTACCGCAACGGCGGCATCATGCAGTACGTGCTCCGGAACCTCATCCGAGGCTAAGGGCGCGCCAAGCGGAGCCATTCTCCGCTTATCGGCACCATAGGGCCGTATCCCCGTTATGGGGGTACGGCCCTTCCGCATTTCGTTCCGGCGGTGCCAGATGACGGACAGGTCTCAACTCGGAAAAGCTGGCGGTCATCCTTGTGCACGATCTTGCTGAGTCGAGCGGAAGTGGACTATACCTGTGCGCGTCCAGGTCGATCCGGCAGGAGCGGCCCCGGACCCGGGGGACAGCGGGGATCTGCGGCCTCGTCCGCAGGCACGGCAACTGCCGTGATTTCCCGCCTCCTTCATACTTCTGACGAAGGCGAGGACATGAGCATGGCATCCACCGGTGAGGGCCTCGGCCGCCGTGATCTGATCAAGCGCTCTGCGGCACTCGGCCTGATCACCGTGCCGACGATGGGCTTTCTGTCCGCCTGTGCCTCCGGCGGGGACGAGCCCACGAACGGCCCGTCCAAGGCCGCGACGAGCGCGCAGAACCCCTTCGGCGTCGCGAAGGGCAGCAAGCTGGACGTGGTCGTCTTCAAGGGCGGGTTCGGCGACGACTACGCGAAGGCCTGGGAGGCCGCCTTCGACAAGAAGTGGGGCACCACCAGCTCCCACCTCGGCACCCAGGAGATCACCGGAAAGCTCCAGACGCGCTTCAACGGCGGAAACCCGCCGGACGTCGTGGACGACTCCGGCGCCCAGAAGATCAAGCTGGACGTGCTCTTCAAGAGCAACCAGCTCGCCGACCTCACCCCGGTGCTCGACGCGCCCTCGCTCGACGACCCGGGCAAGAAGGTCCGCGACACGCTGATCGCGGGCACCATCGAACAGGGGACGCAGGGCGGCAAGTTCGTCTCGCTGAACTACGTGTACACCGTCTTCGGCTTCTGGTACTCCGGCAAGCTCTTCAAGGGGAAGGGCTGGACGGCGCCCAAGACCTGGGACGAGTTCCTCGGGGTCTGCACGAAGGCCAAGGAAGCCGGCATCGGCGGCCTCGCCCACCAGGGCAAGTACCCGTACTACATCAATGTCGTCATCATGGACCTGATCGCCAAGAAGGGCGGTCTGGACGCCATGAAGGCGATCGACAACCTGGAGCCGAACGCCTTCGAGGGCAGCGCGGCGGCCCTCGCCGCCGTCGAGGCGGTCTACGAGGTGGTCGAGAAGGACCTGCTGCTGCCGGGCACCAACGGGCTGACCCATACGGAGTCCCAGACCGCCTGGAACCAGTACAAGGCGGCCTTCATCCCCTCCGGCTCCTGGCTGGAGAACGAGCAGCTCAAGCAGACGCCCGACGACTTCGACATGCAGTTCCTGCCGGTCCCGCTGCTGGCCGACAGCAAGCTGCCCTTCGAGGCCATCCGGGCCGGCGCCGGCGAGCCCTTCATCGTTCCGGAGAAGGCCGCCAACAAGGCCGGGGGCCTGGAGTTCGTCCGTTCGATGCTGTCACGCGAATGGTCGACGCTCTTCGCCCAGCAGGCCAACTCGCTCACCGTGGTCAAGGACGGCGTGGACCCGGGAGTGAAACTGCGGCCGGGCACCCAGTCGGCGGTGACGGCGCTCAAGGCGGCGGGGACGAACACCTTCAACTACCTTTACCCCGACTGGTACAGCGAGATGGACACGGCGATCCAGGACGCGTCCAATGAGCTGATGGCCAAGCGGATTCAGCCGAAGGAGTGGATCAAGCGGGCCCAGGCCGCGGTGAACAAGGCCGCGCAGGACCCCAACGCCAAGAACAACCGACGCAGCTGACGACGCGCTCCACCGGTCACCGGGCAGCACTCCAGGGACGGACACCATGAGCCAAGTAGCCCAGGGCAGGGGACGAGGCGGCTTCATCGCCGGCTTCCTCCTCGGGCCCCTCGCGCTGTATCTGACCTTCGTCATCTGGCCGTACGTACAGACGTTCGGCTACTCCTTCACCAACTGGTCCGGCCAGTCGCCGACGTTCGATTTCGTGGGCGTGGACAACTACACGGCCCTGATGAAGGACGAGGTCTTCCGCGGCGCCCTGTGGCACAACCTGCTGCTCCTGGTGTTCGTCCCGGCGGTGACCATCCTGCTCGCCCTCTTCTTCGCCTTCATGGTGAACGCGGGCGGGCGGGGCGGGGCCGGCGGGGTGCAGGGCGTGCGGGGGTCGGGCCTCTACAAGATCGTCTACTTCTTCCCGCAGGTCCTCTCCCTCGCCATCCTCGCGGTCCTCTTCGGGGCCGTGTACCGCACCGACGAGGGCGGCCTGCTCAACGGCGTCCTCATCAAGCTCGGCCTCGTCGACCGGCTGCACCCGATCGAGTGGCTGAACGAGCCGAGGCTCGTGCTCTGGTGCCTGCTCCTCGTGGTCGTCTGGCACGGCGTCGGCTTCTACCTCGTCCTGTTCTCGGCGGCCATGCAGTCCGTCCCCAAGGACATCTACGAGGCCGCCCTGCTCGACGGGGCGGGCCGCGCCCAGACCTTCTTCAAGGTCACGCTGCCGCTGCTGTGGGACTCCGTGCAGACCTCCGCGGTCTACCTGGGCATCGCCGCGATGGACATGTTCGTCCTGGTGTCGACCATGACCTCGGGCCAGTTCGGCGGCGGCCCCGACCACCACAGCGAGGTCATGGCGACCGTGCTGATGAGGAACTTCCTCTACTTCGGCAGGAGCGGCTACGCCTGCGCCATGGGCGTGGTCATGCTCGTCCTCACCATGATCCTTTCCGTCATCACGCTGCGCGCCACCCGCCGCGAGCGCATCGAGTTCTGAGCGGGAGACCAGAATGACCACAGTGATCAAGGCTCCGGGCGAGCCCGCCGCGGAGCGGTCCGCAGGAGCCGGCCCGGCCGGCGAGCGGGGCGGCAGCCGCTCCGAGGGCATGGTCCTCAACGTCTTCTCCCACGGCTTCCTCGCCGTCTGGGCCATACTGATCGTCCTGCCCCTGATCTGGCTGGCCCTCGGTTCCTTCAAGACCGACGCGCAGATCGGCGGCTCGGCCCTCAGCTGGCCCTCCAACTGGAACCTCGACGCCTTCGGCCGGGCCTGGGACAAGGGCATCGGCGACTACTTCGCCAACACGCTGATCGTGATGGTGTTCTCGGTCCCGCTGACGATGCTGCTCGGCTCGATGGCGGCGTACGTACTGGCCCGCTACCCCTTCCCGGGCAACCGGTTCATCTACTACTTCTTCGTCAGCGGGGCGATGTTCCCCGTCTTCCTGGCGCTCGTCCCGCTGTTCTTCATGGTCAAGCGGTTCGACATGCTGAACACGTACCAGGGCCTGATCCTCGTGTACGTCGCCTACTCGATGCCGTTCACCGTCTTCTTCATGCACTCGTTCTTCCGCACGCTGCCGACGGCGGTGCACGAGGCGGCGGTGATCGACGGAGCCTCCGACACCCGGATCTTCTTCCAGGTGATGGTGCCGATGGCCAAGCCCGGCCTGATCAGCGTCGGGATCTTCAACATCCTGGGCCAGTGGAACCAGTACATCCTGCCCTCGGTGCTGATGCAGCCCCAGACGGGATCGGACCCCGAGCGCTACCTGCTCACCCAGGGTCTGATCCAGCTCCAGCAGCAGCAGGGATACGAGACCGACCTGCCGGTGCTCTTCGCCGGCGTGACCATCGCGATAATCCCGATGCTGGTGGTCTACCTCTCCTTCCAGCGCCAGATCCAGGCCGGCCTGACCTCCGCCACCCTCAAGTAGCCCCCTGGGGTCAGAAGGAAGCGGTCGGGACGACCGACCAGCTGACCGCCGACACCGACGGATCGAGCGAGAGGTTGCTCACCGCCTCCTCCAACGCCCGCCCGCCCGCGCCCTCGGCGGTCAGCAGCGCGGACACGGTCACCTTGCCGGGCTCCGGCCCGTCCACGCTGCGGATCTCCCGGAGCTGGTGGCCGGGCCGGCCCAGCGCGTCGACCAGCCGGTGCCGGATGTGGGCCTCCTCCGCCTCCAGGCACACCGCCTCGAAGTGGTAGTCGTTGGCCACCTCGGCCCCGCCGTGCGGTTCGCGGTCCAGGCGCCGGCCCAGGGGGCGCAGCAGGAGATTGGCTCCCAACACGCCCACCGTGCCGCAGATCGCCAGGACGAACAGGCCGACCCCGGCCAGGCAGCCCACGGCCGCCGAACACCACAGGGTGGCGGCGGTGTTCAGGCCCCGCACGCTCAGACCGTCGCGCATGATCACGCCGGCGCCGAGGAAGCCGATCCCGGACACGATCTGGGCGGCGACCCGCGAGCCGTCGTAGTTCACCTCCGAGGCCGCACTGAGGAACCCGTACTGCGAGAGCAGCACGAACAGCGCGGCGCCGCCCGCCACCAGGGCGTTCGTACGCAGTCCCGCGAGCCGGGCCCGCCACTGCCGTTCGAGGCCGATGACCGCTCCGAGCCCGAGCGCGGCGGCCAGGTGCCCGGCCATTTCCCATTGGGTGAGCAGCATCGGCCCCTCCCTTCCTTCCGTGCGGCCCTTACGGCCAGGTGTCGTCAGAGCCAGGTGTCGTCAGAGCCAGCTGTGAAACCTGCGGATGTACCAGGTCTTCACGAACTGGGTCAGGGTGCAGTAGGCGAGCAGTACGCCGATCAGCCACGGGAAGTAGTTCGCCGGCAGGGCGACGAAGCCCAGCGAGGGAGCCAGCGGCGAGAAGGGCAGGTAGAGCCCGGTCAGCACCGCGAGGACGGTCATCACCATCACCGGCCAGGAGGCGCGGGACTGGATGAAGGGGATCTTCCGGGTACGGATCATGTGGACGATCAGGGTCTGCGAGAGCAGGCCCTCGACGAACCAGCCGGACTGGAACAGGGACTGGGCGGACTCGTTGTTCGCACCGAAGACATTCCACATGATCAGGAACATCGCGATGTCGAAGATGGAGCTGACGGGGCCGATGGTGACCATGAAGCGGAAGATGCCCTTGGCGTCCCAGTTGCGGGGCTTGCGCAGGTACTCCTCGTCCATCCGGTCCCACGGGGTCGCCAGCTGCGCGATGTCGTAGACCAGGTTCTGCAGCAGCAGCATGATCGCCAGCATCGGCTGGAACGGGATGAACGCGCTCGCCACCAGCACCGAGAAGACATTGCCGAAGTTCGACGACGCCGTCATCTTGATGTACTTGATCGTGTTGCCGAAGGTGGTGCGGCCCTGGACGACGCCCTGCTCCAGGACGGTCAGGTCCTTCTCCAGCAGGATGATGTCCGCCGACTCCTTGGCGATGTCGACGGCGGTGTCCACCGAGATGCCGACGTCGGCGTCGCGCAGCGCGGCCGCGTCGTTGATGCCGTCCCCGAGGAAGCCGACCGTGTGCCCGTCGGCCTGCAGGGCCCGTACGATCCTGGCCTTCTGGACCGGGTTGACCTTGGCGAAGACCGTCGTACGGGCGGCCAGCGCGCGCAGCCGCGTGTCGTCGAGGCCGTCGATCTCGGTGCCGAGCACCACGTGCCCGACCTCGACGCCGACGTCGGCGCAGACCCGGGCGGCCACGAGGTCGTTGTCGCCGGTGATCACCTTCACCGCGATGCCCTTGTCGGCCAGGCCCTGGAGGGCCCGGGCGGCGTCGGCCTTCGGCGGGTCGAGGAAGGCGAGGAAGCCGACCAGGGTCAGCTGGTCCTCGTCGGCGACCGTGTAGGTGTCGCGCGCCGTGCCGATCGTGCGGGTGGCGACGGCGAGGACGCGCAGGCCCTGGCGGTTGTTGTCCTCGGCGATCCGGGTGACGTGCCAGCGCAGCTGCTCGGTCAGCTCGACCTGCTCGCCGCGGTCCGTCATGTGCGTGCAGAGGTCCAGGACCTCCTCGACCGCACCCTTGGTGATCATGATGTGCTCGGAGCGGCCGAAGTCGCCCACGATGGAGTTGCGGTTCAGGATCACGGACATCCGGCGCCGGGCGAAGTCGAAGGGGATCTCGTCGACCATCGAGAACCGTGCGTCGACGACAACCTCCTCGGCCTCGTCGACGCGGTCGATGACCGCCTGGTCCATCAGGTTCTTCAGACCCGTCTGGAAGTGCGAGTTGAGGTAGCCGTACTCCAGGACCTCGTTGTCCTCCTTGCCGTGCACGTCCAGGTAGCGGTCCAGGACGATCCGGTCCTCGGTGAGGGTGCCGGTCTTGTCCGTGCAGAGCACGTCCATCGCGCCCAGGTTCTGGATCGCGTTGAGCCGCTTGACGACCACCTTGCGCTTGGACATGGCCACCGCGCCGCGCGCCAGGTTGGCGGAGACGACCATCGGCAGCATCTCGGGGGTCAGGCCGACGGCGACGGCGATACCGAAGAGGAAGGCTTCGTTCCAGTCACCCTTGGTGAAACCGTTGATCATGAAGACGACCGGGACCATGACCAGCATGAAGCGGATCAGCAGGAAGCTGACCTTGCGCACGCCGGTGTCGAAGTTGGTCTGCGGGCGCTCGCCGACCAGCGAGCCGGCCATCGAGCCGAAGTAGGTGTCGGCGCCGGTGGCGACGACCACCCCGGTGGCGGTGCCGGAGGTGACCGAGGTCCCCATCAGGCAGAGGTTGTCGGCCTCGACCGGGTCGTCGGTGTGCTGCCGGCCGAGGTCCTCGGACCTGGGGGTCCCCTCGGCGGAGCGAGGGGGAGTGTCGGCCTTGGCGACCGGCAGGGACTCGCCGGACAGCGCGGCCTGGCTGACCATCAGGTCCTTGGAGGTGATGAGCCGCAGGTCGGCCGGGATCAGGTCGCCGGCGGCCAGCTTGACCACATCGCCCGGGACCACCTGCTCCATGGGCACCTCGAAGGTGGTGGGCCCGGAGCCGGTGCCGGCCCGGCGCTGGACCGCGCAGGTGGTGGTGACGAGCTTCTTCAGGGCGTCGGCGGCGCGGCCCGAGCGGTACTCCTGCCAGAAGCGCAGCAGACCGCTGATCCCCACCATCACGGAGAGGATGATGACGCCTTCGTCCGCGGGGTCCTGCCAGAACATGATGGCGGCCAGAAAGACCAGGACGCCGATGAAGGGGTTCCAGAACGCCTTCCCCAGCTGGACGAACCAGCGGGGCGCGCGCTCTTGGGCGACGACGTTGGAGCCGTGGCGCTCCAGGCGCAGCGCGGCCTCGGTGTGGGTGAGGCCGTTGCGCGAGGCGTCCACGCCCTGCAGGACCTGGACGCCCGGGCGGGCGCTGATCTCGGCGAGGCGCTCGCCGACGAGCCGGGTACGGGACTCCAGCTCGGCGGCCTTGCGCTCGCGGCGGGAGCGGCCCGGCGGTGCGAGCTTGACCGGGGTACGAGGGGTGAGCATGGTCATGACGAATACCTCTTTCCACGGTGTCCGGGCAGCGCGAAGCCGCGCGGTCACGTGGAGTGATCATGGGTCGGCGCGCCTCGGCCCCGTGGGGCCGCGGGGCGCGCCGATGGGCATGGATGACACACGCCTGACGCAAGGGCCGGGGCGTGCGGAGGGCATGGAAAAACGCACGGGGTCAGCGGTGTACCGCGGCCGTGCGCACTCGGGGAAGGGTCAGCCGATCAGCGGGTCAGCCGACGAGAGCGCTGCAAGGACTTCGATCGGGACTCATCCCGAACACCTCCTCGCCTGGCGCCGTCATTGAAGGACGCTCGATCCGGCCGGAAAGGCCGCAGAGGATCGGCGTCTCATCGACCGTAGCACGATCTAAGAGGTCACCATCTCCCCCTTTTGGTCGGTAGTGGCCGTTTCGTGCCGTGTCAGCCTCTTGACGTGCCGATGCGCAAAGGCTCGACTTAAGGTTCACAAGTTGGAGAGACGCCGGGGTCTCGGAGCGCGAAGTCGCGACGTGTCCCGGCCGGGGGGCGACGGCTGGCCGTCGCTTATGGGCAGGAGTGGATGAGTCGTGCAGACTCCCGGATCGCAGTCGTCGCTGCATCGCGCGAATCTCGAACGGGTCGTGCGGGCGGTGCGGCTCGCGGGATCGCTGACCCAGGCGGAGATCGCCCGCACCACCGGACTGTCGGCGGCCACGGTCTCCAACATCGTCCGGGAACTCAAGGACGGCGGGACCGTCGAGGTCACCGACACCTCGGCCGGCGGCCGGCGGGCGCGCAGCGTCTCGCTCAGCGGCGACGCGGGCATCGTCATCGGCGTGGACTTCGGCCACACCCACCTGCGGGTGGCGGTGGGCAACCTCGCCCACCAGGTGCTGGCCGAGGAGTCCGAGCCGCTGGACGTCGACGCCTCCTGGGCGGAGGGCTTCGACCGGGCGGAAGCCCTGGTCGGGCGGCTGATCGCGGGCATAGGAGTCGGGCTGGAGAAGGTCATCGGCGTGGGGCTCGGCGTCCCCGGCCCGATCGACGTGGAGTCCGGAACCCTGGGCTCCACCGCGATCCTGCCGGGCTGGGCGGGCATCAACCCCCGCCAGGAGCTCTCGCAGCGCCTCGGGGTGCCCGTGTACGTGGACAACGACGCGAACCTCGGAGCCCTCGGTGAACTCGTTTGGGGGAGTGGCCGGGGAGTAAAGGACCTGGCCTACATCAAGGTCGCCAGCGGCGTCGGCGCGGGCCTGGTGATCAACGGCCAGATCTACCGCGGTCCGGGCGGCACCGCGGGCGAGATCGGGCACATCACGCTCGACGAATCGGGCCCCGTCTGCCGCTGCGGCAACCGCGGCTGCCTGGAGACCTTCGCCGCCGCCCGGTACGTCCTGCCGCTGCTCCAGGGCACGCACGGGCCGGAGTTGACGATGGAGCGGGTGGTCGAACTGGCCCGCGAGGGGGACCCGGGCTGCCGCCGGGTGATCACGGACGTGGGCCGCCACATCGGCAGCGGCGTGGCCAGTCTGTGCAACCTCCTGAACCCCAGCCGGGTGGTGCTCGGCGGCTCGCTCGCGGAGGCCGGTGAACTTGTTCTGACTCCCATCCGTGAATCCGTAGGGAGATACGCGATCCCCAGCGCGGCCCGCCAACTGTCGGTGCTGACGGGGTCCCTGGGCGGACGGGCCGAGGTGTTGGGCGCGCTGGCCCTCGTGCTCAGCGAGATGGGCGATTCGACGCTTTTGTCAGATCATGGAAGTGGAGTGCGAGCTCCAGCCGTCTTGCCTTCAGGTAGATAACGGATGGCACCGTTGTCATCTCGTTAAGGATTCACTCCTTGACGGCAAAACGCGGCCGGGGTTGACTCACATCCACCTCGGCCGCAGCGTTGCGGCCTCGTCAGGGAGGTTCAAGTAATGAACACGCGTATGCGCAGAACCGCCGTAGCCGTTGCCGCCGGTGCCATGGCCGTGTCGCTCGCCGCTTGTGGCAGTGCGAAGGAGGCCGGGGACAAGACGAAGGAAACCGGCGCCGCCAAGGGTGATGCGATCAAGGTCGGTCTGCTCCTGCCGGAGAACCAGACCGCGCGTTACGAGAAGTTCGACAAGCCGCTGATCGAGAAGAAGGTCGCCGAGCTCACCGGTGGCAAGGGCGAGGTCGTCTACGCCAACGCCAAGCAGGACGCGACCACGCAGAACTCCCAGGTCGACACGATGATCACCAACAAGGTGGACGTCCTGATCGTCGACGCGGTGGACTCCAAGGCCATCGCCGGTTCGGTGAAGAAGGCCAAGGACGCCGGCATTCCGGTCGTCTCTTACGACCGTCTGGCCGAAGGCCCGATCGACGCCTACACCTCCTTCGACAACGAAGAGGTCGGCAAGGTCCAGGGCAAGGCGCTGCTGGAGGCGCTGGGCGACAAGGCCAAGGACGGCCAGATCGTCATGATGAACGGTTCGGTCACCGACCCGAACGCCAAGCTCTTCAAGTCCGGTGCGCACTCCGTCCTCGACGGCAAGGTGAACATCGGCAAGGAGTACGACACCGTCGAGTGGAAGCCGGAGAACGCCAACACCAACATGGCGGCCGCCCTCTCGGCGCTCGGCAAGGACAAGGTCATCGGCGTCTACTCCGCCAATGACGGCATGGCCGGCGGCATCATCACCGCCCTCAAGGCGGCCGGCCTGTCCACCCTGCCCCCGGTCACCGGCCAGGACGCCGAACTCGCCGGTGTGCAGCGGATCGTCGCGGGCGAGCAGTTCATGAGCGTCTACAAGCCGTACGCCCCCGAGGCCGAGGCCGCGGCGAAGATGGCCGTCGCGCTCGCCAAGGGTGAGAAGCTCGAAGGTGTCACCACCTCCACGGTCGACAGCCCGACCGCCAAGGGCGTTCCGTCCGTGCTGATCCCGGTCGTCTCGCTCACCAAGAACAACATCAAGGACACCGTCATCAAGGACGGCGTCTACAAGGCCGACGAGATCTGCACCGACAAGTACGCGGCGGCCTGCGCCACCATCGGCCTGAAGTAGCGGCCACCGCCGCCTCCCCCGAGGCGGCCCCCCGTGCCTGACCGGCGCCCCGCCCCCTCTTCCCCGCCACCGCGGGGCGCCGGGCAGAAACGTTCCCCTATTCGCCCCGCTCCTGCTCTTTTGCACGACATCCCCGCCGGTCAGGCGGCGAAGGAGATGGTTCATGTGTCCGCTGCGCCCGTGCTGGCGTTGCGAGGGGTCTCGAAGCGGTTCGGCGCCGTTCAGGCCCTGACCGACGTAGAACTCGAGATCCACTCCGGTGAAGTGGTCGCCCTCGTCGGCGACAACGGTGCCGGCAAGTCCACGCTGGTCAAGACGATCGCCGGCGTGCACCCCATCGATGACGGAGTCATCGAGTGGGAGGGCCGCCCGGTCTCCATAGGCAAGCCGCACGACGCCCAGAACCTGGGCATCGCGACGGTCTACCAGGACCTGGCGCTGTGCGACAACATCGACGTCGTCGGCAACCTCTTCCTCGGCCGCGAGCTCAAGCGCCGCGGCATCCTCGACGAGGTGGAGATGGAGCGCCGCGCCCGCGAGCTCCTGACCACCCTGTCCATCCGGATCCCCAGTGTCCGGATCCCCATCGCCTCGCTCTCCGGCGGTCAGCGCCAGACCGTGGCGATCGCCCGCTCCATGCTGGGCGAGCCGCAGCTCGTCATCCTCGACGAGCCCACCGCCGCCCTCGGCGTCGAGCAGACCGCACAGGTCCTCGACCTCGTGGAGCGGCTGCGCGAGCGCGGCCACGCCGTCATCCTCATCAGCCACAACATGGCCGATGTGAAGGCCGTCGCCGACAAGGTGGCGGTCCTGCGGCTGGGCCGCAACAACGGCGTCTTCAAGGTCGCCGAGACCTCGCAGGAAGAGATCATCTCCGCCATCACCGGTGCCACGGACAACGCCGTGACCCGCCGGGCGGCCCGCACCGGGGAGGCCCGCAAGTGAGCACCGAGAATCCGGCCACCGACAAGCACCACGCGCACGCGGAAGCGGTGGCGGACCTGGCCAACCCCGCCGCCCCGGCGGACGCCATCCCGGCGGTGGACCCCCGCCTGCTGGTGCGCGAGCAGGGCTTCGGCGGCTACGTGACCGAGTTCGGCCGCAAGCTGAAGGCCGGTGACCTGGGATCCCTCCCGGTCGTCGTCGGTCTGATCATCATCTGGTCCATCTTCCAGGGCCTGAACTCGAACTTCCTCTCCCCGGAGAACCTCAGCAACATCGCGATCACGATGACCGCCACCGGCATGATGGCCGTGGGCATCATCTTCGTGCTGCTGCTCGGCGAGATCGACCTCTCGGTCGGCTCGGTCAGCGGTGTCTCGGGCGCGATCGTCGCCGTCCTCGCCGTCACCCACGGCGTGAACGAATGGCTGGCGATCCTGGCCGCCGTCGCGGGTGGCGCCCTGATCGGCTCCATCCACGGCTTCTTCTTCGCCAAGATCGGCGCCCCGGCCTTCGCCGTCACCCTGTCGGGCCTGCTGTTCTGGTCCGGCGCGATGCTGCAGATCCTCGGCAGCAACGGCACGATCAACCTCGACTCCGAGGGCGTGGTCGGGCAGCTGACCACGTACTTCTTCTCGGACGTGGCCGTCGGCTACGGGCTGGCCGCCCTCGCGGTGGTCGGGTACTTCCTCGCCACCTTCTTCGACAACCGCCGTCGCGAGGCCGCCGGGGTCCCGTCCCGGCCGCTCGGTGAGATCCTGCTGCGCACCGGCCTGCTCGCGCTGTTCACCTTCGGTCCCGCGGTCGTGTTCAACCAGTACAAGGGCCTGCCGCTCGCGGTGGTGCTGTTCGTGCTGGCCCTGGTCGGCACGGACTTCGTCCTGCGCCGCACCACCTTCGGGCGAAACGTTTTCGCACTCGGTGGCAGCGTCGAGGCCTCCCGCCGCGCCGGCATCAACGTCAACCGGATCCGGATCACGGTCTTCGCGATCGCCGGCACCTTCGCCGCCATCGGCGGCCTCTTCTGGGCCTCCAAGATCGCGGCGGCCAACCAGAGCGCCGGCGCCGGCGACCTGCTGATGAACGTGATCGCGGCGGCCGTCATCGGCGGCACCAGCCTCTTCGGCGGCCGCGGCCGGACCTGGAACGCCCTCCTCGGCGTCATGGTCATCACCTCGATCCAGTACGGTCTGGCCCTGGAGGGAATCGCGACGCCGATCCAGTACATGATCACTGGTGCGGTGCTGCTGGCCACCGTGGTGATCGACTCGATCACCCGCAAGACCCAGAAGACGGCCGGACGCGCCTGACCGCGCACCCGACCACGCACCCCGCCGAGCGCCGGAACGGCATCCGGCGGTAACACCGGTCACAGTGCCCGGTGCCACTTCGAGTGGCGCCGGGCATCCGTGCGTACATGTGTGCGCACGTGCTCCTGTGCGGGTATACGCCCGTATGTGAGGTGTGACCGCGCGGCGGTGCGTACATGTATGACAAAGGTGTGACGCTGCCGGGATGGCCCGATGACCGGGCCGACGGACGGAACATTAGACTCGTCAGACCAGCAAGCAACTGCAAGGAGGCACGGGTGCTGCTGACCCGCATCAAGGGACCGCGCGATCTGGACCGGCTCAGCCAGGAGGAGCTCGACCAGCTCGCCGCCGAGATCAGGTCCTTCCTCGTCGACGCCGTCTCCAAGACCGGCGGGCACCTCGGCCCCAACCTCGGGGTGGTCGAACTGACGATCGCCCTGCACCGGGTCTTCGACTCGCCCAAGGACAAGGTCCTCTTCGACACCGGCCACCAGGCCTACGTCCACAAGCTGCTCACCGGCCGCCAGGACTTCGGCAGCCTGCGCTCCAAGGGCGGT
Source organism: Streptomyces sp. NPDC030995 (assembly GCF_055571215.1). Lineage (NCBI taxonomy): Bacteria > Bacillati > Actinomycetota > Actinomycetes > Kitasatosporales > Streptomycetaceae > Streptomyces > Streptomyces sp. NPDC030995. The sequence continues at coordinate 87,483 of NZ_JBVIFS010000015.1, read as the reverse complement.
CTGTCCGGCTACCCCTCGCGCGCCGAGTCCGACCACGACGTGATCGAGAACTCGCACGCCTCCACCGTGCTCGGCTGGGCCGACGGCCTCGCCAAGGCCAACGAGGTGCTGGGCCGCGAGGACCACCACGTCGCCGCCGTCATCGGCGACGGCGCGCTGACCGGCGGCATGGCCTGGGAGGCGCTGAACAACATCGCCGCCGCCAAGGACCGCCCGCTGGTCATCGTCGTCAACGACAACGAGCGCTCCTACGGCCCCACCATCGGCGGCCTCGCGAACCACCTGGCCACCCTGCGCACCACGGACGGGTACGAGCGCTTCCTGGCCCGCGGCAAGGAGATCCTGGAGCGCACCCCCGTCGTGGGGAAGCCGCTCTTCGAGACCCTGCACGGCGCCAAGAAGGGCCTCAAGGACTTCATCGCCCCGCAGGGCATGTTCGAGGACCTTGGGCTCAAGTACATCGGGCCCATCGACGGCCACGACATCGAGGCCCTGGAGTCCGCCCTGCAGCGCGCCAAGCGCTTCAGCGGCCCGGTCATCGTGCACTGCCTCACCCAGAAGGGCCGCGGTTACACCCACGCGGAGCAGGACGAGGCGGACCGTTTCCACGGCATCGGGCCGATCCACCCGGACACCGGTCTGCCGGTCTCCACCGACGCCGCCAGCTGGACCTCCGTCTTCGCCGACGAGATGGTCAAGCTCGGCAAGGAGCGCAAGGACATCGTCGCGATCACCGCGGCCATGCTCCAGCCGGTCGGCCTGAAGAAGTTCGCGGACGCCTATCCCGACCGGATCTTCGACGTCGGCATCGCCGAGCAGCACGGCGCCACCTCGGCGGCGGGCCTGGCCACCGGCGGCGCCCACCCGGTCTTCGCCGTGTACGCCACCTTCCTCAACCGCGCCTTCGACCAGGTCCTGATGGACGTGGCCCTGCACAAGTGCGGGGTCACCTTCGTCCTGGACCGGGCCGGTGTCACCGGCACCGACGGCGCCTCGCACAACGGCATGTGGGACATGTCGATCATGCAGGTCGTGCCCGGTCTGCGGCTGGCCGCCCCGCGTGACGCCGAGCAGCTGCGCGCCCAGCTGCGCGAGGCCGTCGAGGTCAAGGACGCCCCGACCGTGGTGCGGTACTCCAAGGGCGTCGTCGGCCCGGCCGTCCCGGCCGTCGGCAAGGTCGGCGGCATGGACGTGCTGCGCGCCCCGGGCGCCGACGTCGCCCGGCCGGACGTACTGCTGGTCTCGGTCGGCGCGCTCGCCCCGATGTGCCTGGAGATCGCCGACCTGCTCGACAAGCAGGGCATCACCACGACCGTGGTCGACCCGCGCTGGGTCAAGCCCGTGGACGAGGCGCTGGCCCCGCTCGCCGACCGCCACCGCGTGGTCGTCACCGTCGAGGACAACGGCCGCACCGGCGGCGTGGGCTCCGCCGTCTCGCAGGCCCTGCGGGACGCGGGGGTCGACGTACCGCTGCGCGACTTCGGCATCCCGCAGCGCTTCCTCGACCACGCCTCCCGCAAGGAGGTCATGGCCGAGATCGGGCTGACGGCACCGGACATCGCACGGCAGGTCACCGGCCTGGTCGCCAAGCTGGACGGGCGCTACGACAGCGAGCCGGCCGCCGCCTGCGACTAGCCCACCTGATCCACGCGCGGTTGCACGTCACGGGCCGGGAGATCACCCTGAGGGGGTGGGCCTCCCGGCCCGTTCGCGTGCGTCGACACCCTCGGAGGTGCGTCGGTGAGCAGGGATATGAACAGCCCCTTCCGCACCAAGACGGTGGAGCAGTCCATCCGCGACACGGAGGAGCCGGAACACGCGCTCCGCAAGTCGCTCTCCGCGTGGGACCTCACGGTGTTCGGCGTGGGTGTCATCATCGGCACCGGCATCTTCGTCCTCACCGGCATCGCGGCCAGGAACAACGCCGGACCCGCCACCGCCCTCGCCTTCGTGGCATCGGGCATCGTCTGCGCCCTCGCGGCGCTGTGTTACGCCGAGTTCGCGTCCACCGTGCCGGTGGCCGGCTCGGCGTACACGTTCTCCTTTGCCTCCCTCGGTGAGGTCCCCGCCTGGATCATCGGCTGGGACCTGGTGCTGGAATTCGCCCTGGGCACCGCGGTGGTCGCGGTCGGCTGGTCCGGGTACGTGCGCCACCTGATGCACACCAACCTCGGTTGGGACCTGCCCGTCGCGCTGGCCGGGAAGGATCAGGGCGCGGACTTCGACCTGCTGGCCTTCGTGCTGGTCCTGGCCCTGACCGCGATCCTGGTTCTGGGGACGAAGCTCTCGGCCCGGATCACCGCGATCGTGGTCGCCATCAAGGTCATCGTGGTCCTGCTGGTCATCGTCGCCGGCCTGTTCTTCGTCAAGGCCGACAACTACGAGCCGTTCGTCCCGCCGGCCCAGCCCCAGCCGGCGGGCAGCGGCTGGCACGCGCCGGCGGTCCAGGCGCTGTTCGGCTACGAGCCCACCAACTTCGGCGTCATGGGCATCTTCACCGCCGCCTCGCTGGTCTTCTTCGCCTTCATCGGCTTCGACGTCGTGGCCACCGCCGCGGAGGAGACCAGGCAGCCCCAGCGGGACATGCCACGCGGCATCCTCGGCTCGCTGTTCATCTGCACGGTCCTCTACGTCGCCGTGACCCTGGTCATCACCGGCATGCAGCACTACACGCAGATCTCGGACTCCGCCCCGCTCGCGGATGCCTTCAAGTCCGTGGATCAGCCCTTCGTCGCCAGTGCCATCGACGTGGGCGCCACCATCGGCCTGATCACCGTCTGCATGATCCTCTTGCTGGGCCAGACCCGGGTGTTCTTCGCGATGAGCCGTGACGGACTGCTGCCGCGCTTCTTCTCCGTCACCCACCCGAAGTACCGCACTCCCTACCGGGCGACCATCCTGCTCGGTGTGCTCATCGCCTTCCTCGCCGGTTTCACCAGCCTGAAGAAGCTCGCCGAACTGGTGAACATCGGCACGCTCTTCGCTTTCGTGGTCGTCGCGCTCGGAGTGATGATCCTGCGCCGCACCCGCCCCGAACTGCACCGCGCCTTCCGTACCCCGTGGGTGCCGGTGATCCCCATCCTGTCGATCGCGGCCTCGCTCTGGCTGATGCTGAACCTGCCGGTCGAGACTTGGGTCCGGTTCGGCGTCTGGATGGCCGGCGGCTTCGTCGTCTACTCGTTCTACGGCGTCTGGCACAGCCGGCTGGGCCTGGAGAGCCAGATCGGCCCCGAGACGGCGGACACGGCGCCGAAGCCCCCGCCGCCGGGCACGTGACATCCGGCGCCGGGCAACCCCGGCGGTTCAGCCGCCCTGGGCGGGAGACTTCTTCGCCGAGGCCGGTATCGGCCGGTCGTTGCGCAGGGCCTCCCACAGTGCGGTCGCCTGCGGCTCGGCCACGACCACGCGGTTCGGGTCCACCTTGTCGTAGGCGACCGGCAGCATGATCGTCTCCATCGTGTCCGGGTCCACGCCCTTCATGCTCTGCGCGAAGTCGGCCAGCGCGGTGAGCGAGTCGAGGTCGGAGTCGGTGGTCAGCGACTTGGTCCCGGCGTCCGCGAGCTTGTAGAGCCGCGCCGGGTTGCCGAGGGCGTCCTGCTTCTTGATCTCGGACAGCATCGCCATCATGAACTGCTGCTGCAGGCCTATGCGTCCGAGGTCGCTGCCATCGCCGTAGCCGTAGCGGGTACGGACGAACTTCAGCGAGTCGGCGCCGTTCAGCCGGTGCTCGCCGGCGTCCAGCTTCAGGCCGCCCTTGGCGCCGCTCATCGGCTTGTCCAGGGTGACGGTCACCCCGCCCAGCGCGTCCACCAGGCCCTTGAAGCCGGCGAAGTCCACCTCGACGAAGTGGTCCACACGAACCCCGGACAGCTGCTCGACGGTGTTCACCACGCAGGCCGGACCGGCCAGCGAATAGACGGAGTTGAACATGACCCGCTTCGCGGACGGCACGGTCTTGCCGTCCCTGTCCTTGCACTCCGGCCGGGTGATCAGGGTGTCGCGGGGGATGCTCACCGCGGTCGCCTTGGCCCGGCCCTCGGGTATGTGCACCAGCATCGCGGTGTCCGAGCGGGCCCCGCTGACGTCGCCGTGGTCGAGATCGGCATTGGCCCCGGCCCGTGAATCGGAGCCGAGCACGAGGATGTTCTGCGCGTTCGCGACCACCTTCGGCGGCCGGTTGTCCCCGATCGCCTTGTCCAGGTCGACGCTGTCGATGTTGCCGTTGAGGTGGCTGTACGCCCACCAGCCCGCGCCCGCGGCACCGAGGACGAGCAGCGCGAGCACGATGAGGACGATCCTCAGCACGCGCCGCTTGCGCGGCGCGCGTCGCCGCGCCGGTCGCTCGGCTGACGTCGGGGCAGTCTGCGTCATCGCGTCGAATTCCTTTACTGGACATCTGTTTGATCGAGAACTATAGGGGGGAGCGCCAGGGACGCCTACCACGGGCGCCGGCCCCCCGTGCCCTCGCCACGCCCGCGATGAGAGCGCGTGTTCACGCAAATGTTGGCTTGACATAAGGTGTCAGCGGACATGACGAGGCGGCGTGAGGAGGAGGGCAGAGTGGGCCGGGGTTCGGAGAGGGGCGAGCGCTCGGGGGCGCGGGGGCGCCGAAAGCGGGCAGCCGACGCCCGGCCCTCGACGCCCGAGTCGTACTCCTCCCGCGCGGCTTCCACCACGATGCTGTACGTACTGGCTCATCCCGGCGACGCGTTCACCGCGACCGGGTCCGAGCTGTACCGCTCGTTGCGCGAACCGGGCCGGCCGGTGGTCGTGGTCTGCCTGGCCCGCAGCGGCTCGGCGGAGCGGGACCGGTTGCTGCGGACGTTGGGCAGGGGTGCCTCGTGGCGGCGTACGGCCGAGTCGCTGCCCGACGGTGCGGTGCTGGACGTGTTCGCGCTCGCCGACGCCCCCCATGTCGAAGTCTGCTTCGCGGACCCGGCCGAGCCGCCCGCCCAGGGCGCCCCGGCCGAACTGGTCGAGCGAGTGGCGGCTCTGCTGGAGCTCTTCGCTCCGGGAACCGTGTGCACGCTGGACCCGGATCCCGAGCACACCGGCTGGAACGACCGCGACGGAGCCACCCGGCCCGGCCACCCGGAGCACTCCGCCGTGGCCCAGGCCACCCTGGAAGCGGTACACCGGGCCACCGCGGCCGGAGCAGCCCCGATGGTGGTGGAGTGCTTCAGGGCCTCCGGACCCTGCGAGGGGGAACCCGCCCAGATACCGGCGGTCGTGCGCTACCCCGGCCGCAGGGTCGCCCTGACCCGTGGCGCGCAGGGCCACCTCACCGCGTACGCGGCCATCGGCGGCACCCTGGCGCGCTGGACGGAGCGCACCCCCGGCGGGTCCGAGTGGGGGGAGTGCGAGCTGCTCGAGACCCCTGAACTGCTCCCCGTTCTGGCGGTGGCCCAGACCCAGCACGGCTGGGTGCACCTGATCTCGCTGCGCCGCACTCCGCATGAATCCGGCGGAGCCACGGTCGAGGTGATGCACGCCGTCCAGTACCAGAGCGGACGGCCGCTGGGGGAATGGCGCTCCCTCGGCAATCCGAACGGCGGGGGCCCGGAGAAGGGGCGGGAGGTCGGCGTACCGGCCGTGGTGGTGGACGGCGAGGGCTGCGTCCACGTCTTCGCACGGAACTTCGGCCGTGGCGTGAGCGCCCGGTCGCAGCGCCCGGACGGCTCGTGGAGCCCCTGGGAGGACGTGAAGGGCTCCGAGGTACAGGACGGCATGGTCGCCCTGGTCGACGAGGGGGGGCGCCCCGAGCTCTTCGCCCCCTCCGGCGACGGAGTGCTGCGCTGGCGAAGTGACGCCAACGGGAAGCTCCGTGAGGTGTACGAGGACCGTATGCCCCTCTTCCCGGCGCCCGGCACGGCGATCGCCGCGCTCCGCACCGGACCCGGCCGCGTCACCGTCTACGGGTGTGACACGCGCGACCGCATGCTCTACGCCTACCGGACCGACCGGGCCGCGACCGCGATCGGGACCACGGGCGGCGCCGGTGTCAGCGCCCTGCGGATGGCCATCGAGGGCTACGACTGCACGGTGCTGCTCCAGCGCTCCGCCGAAGGGCTCGTGGCCGTCGGCGCGTACCCGACCGAGCAGGAGCACGCGGGCCTGTGGTGGGAGCGGACGGGCGGCAGCGGCGTGCGGGAGCCCGCGGCCGAGGTGGACGCGCTCGGCAGGCTGGTCATCGCCTCACTGGACGGTGACGGGCGGCTCGCCGTGGTCCGTCAGGACGTGTCGGTCTCCGGACTGGCACTCGGCGGGTGGGTGACGGCGTAGAGGGACCGGGGGGTGAGCGAAGCTCGCACGACCGACCGGGGGGTTGTCGATAAAACGTTTACTCTTTTCGTATCTTGCGATGGTTGGATCGAGGCTCTGCAGTGCGAGTGTCCAGTTCCGGCATTGCGGGGAGGCCGCACGTGACGACCATGCCCGACTTTGTGACGCAGGCGGGGGCGGGGGCCGGTCATCTGCCCGGCGGGGCGGCCCGGCCGCGGGTTCCGCGCCCGCAACTTCGTGTCGGTGACGCGGGTGACCTTGCCTATGTCCACCCGAGCGCCACTCCACTGGCCGCACGGGAATGGAACCGGGTCGCGGTCGCGAATCTCCTTGATCATCTGGGAATCGCCTTCTTCGCCGTGCGCGGCAAGTCCGACCACGGCACCGTCGTGGCCGTCGTCGAGGACGACCGGATGCGTGTCGTCGAGGGGCTGGCCCGGTACCTGAGCGGCTATCCCGGCCACGTGACCCTGCTGCGCGAGCCGTCGGCGAAGGCTCCCCGCCCTGTCCCCAGCGGCGACCCGCAGGTATGGCGGGACCTGGCCTCCGCCATAGGAGTGCAGGTCAGCTGGTACCAGACCGACCTCGGCGGGCATCTGCTGCTCGGCCACGAGTACGGCTGCGCCATCGAGTTCTGGAAGCGCGAGGGCGACCGGCTGGTCGCTCCCCGCGCCAACCGGAGCGCGTGGTCCGTGGCCGGTGCCGGGCCGAACGTGTGGTGCGCGCCGCGCATGTTCAGCCGCTTCGTATCCGACGCGACGTCACAGGAGCTGGCGCCGCCGCTTGCCACCCGGCCCGAATTCCTGGCGCCCGGAGTCGAGGACATCGATTTCCCCGTGGACGCCGTTTATACGTGGGTTGACGGAAATGACCCCGTCTGGGCCGCACGCAAAGCAGCGGCAAAGGGTGAGGTGTATCACGCGGAATCCGCGAGCGATGCCCGATTCATCAGCCGTGACGAATTGCGCTATTCCATCCGATCGCTGCATTTGTTCGCCCCGTGGATCCGGAACGTCTATGTGGTGACGGACGATCAGGTGCCCGCGTGGATGCGCACCGACGTGCCCGGATTCCAGGTCGTGAGCCACCGGGAGATCTTCCGGAACCCGGCCGACCTCCCCACCTTCAACTCGCACTCCATCGAGAGCCAGCTGCACCACATCCCCGGGCTCGCCGAGCACTTCCTCTACTTCAACGACGACATGTTCATCGGCCGCCCGGTGACCCCGCAAGCCTTCTTCACCCCGGTGGGCACGGCCCGTTACTTCCCCTCGCGCAACCGCATCCCCCAAGGGCCCGTGGTGGAGACCGACACGCCCGTCGACGCCGCCTGCAAGAACAACCGGGCCCTGCTGCTGGAACGCTTCGGCCGGGTCATCACGCAGCCCATGGAGCACATCCCCTACGCGCTGCGCCGCAGCGCCATGGAGGAAGCGGAGGCGGACTTCCCCGAAGCCTGGGCGCGCACCGCGGCCAGCAGGTTCAGGGCCATGACGGACCTCTCGCCGACCTCCTCCTTCGCCCTGTACTACGCGGCCCTGACCGGCCGCGCACAGCCAGGCTCCATGCGCTTCACCTACCTCCAGCTGGCGGTGCCGGACCTCGCGGACCGGCTGCAGAAACTCCTCGACGGACGCAGCCAGTACTCCTTCTGTCTCAACGACGCCTTCTCCACCCCGGAGGACATGGAGGCACAGACGGAAGTCCTCGACGGCTTCCTCAACGCCTACTTCCCGACGCCCAGCCCCTGCGAATACGAGTGAGGAGCGCACGACATGGCTGACCCCGAAACGCTGAGCTCCGCCGCTCACGTCTACGCCAAGCTGGTGCCCCAGCCCCTGCGCGCCGCTGCCGGCAAGATGCCGCCGCAGATGCGGCGCAAGGTCAAGAAGCGGCTGAAGCGCACCCTGGCCTCCCGAGAGGCACGCCTGCACCAGCGGGCCCTGCGGCGCGTCCGCGAGAGCGACTTCAGCAACGTCCCCGAGGGCCGGGCCGAGGCCAAGGACGGGAGGGTCGGGCACGTGCACTCCGGCCTCACCCCCGACGTCGCCCTGCGGACCGACCTGAGCCTGGTCACCACCGCCTTCGACGTGGCCGAGATCCCGTGGTTCGCGGTGCCCGCCCTGGACGACCGCCGGATCTCCCTCGCCGTCCCGCAGGACCGCAAGGCCGACGTACGGCGCGTCCTGCGCGCGCTGCTGGAGGAGCACACCGGCTACGTCGTCTCCGTGTCCCCGTCCGACGAGTCGTGCGCCAACGTCCCCGGCAGCCACGTCAAGGCCTGGAACCCCTACGCCAAGGCCCGCGTGATCCGGCTGACATGGCTGCGGACCGACCCCAGCTGGTCCCTGTGGGTGGGTGAGGACCAGGGCGTGGAGATCGAGTTCTGGACGCACAACACGGCCCTCGACACCCCCCGCCTGGTCGGCCCGCGCCCCAACCGCGTGCAGCGGGTGGTGCCGGTCGAGGCCGACCCCCGGCTGATCGAGATCGGCCTCGACCGGCTCAGCGGCTACGCCGACATCGACGCGAACGCCGAACGCACCCTCACCCGCGAGGGCTTCGACGTCCCGCGCCTGGAGGAGATCACCTATCCCGTCGACGCGGTGGTCCTCTGGCAGCACTCCGAGCCCTGGGCCGAGGAACTGCTGCGCGCCACGCTCCGCTCGATCCACCAGTACGCCCCCTGGATCGACGTCGTGCACCTGGTCGCCTCCCAGCCCCTGCCCGCATGGGTCAACCCCAGCGAACGGCTGCAGCTGATCGGCGCCGCCAGGGGTACGGACCCCGCCCTGCAGCCCTTGCCCGGAGCGGCGGCCCGGTCCCTGCTCTTCCGTCCGGGCGCGTCTGTCGCCCGCCCGGTCCGTCCCTTCGACTACTTCACCCCGCTCGGCGGGACCCGGCCCCGCCGGGGCGGCTGGTCCGCCACCGAAGCCGCGGCGCCCTGGACCTCGGCGGCCTTCGCGTACACCGGGCGGGCCGTCGCGCACGGATACGCGCACGGCCCCCAGCCCCACACCGTGGAGGTCCTCGGCGCCGTCCGCGACGCGCACACCGCCAAGTGGCTCCCGCCGGACGTCCAGTACGTCTCCGAGGTCCCCGGCTCCCACCCGGTGGACGCCCTCGTCCACCACGCCGCACACGTCGTCGGGCTCGCCGATCCCTCCGGCGAGGGCACGCTCACGCTCCACGCGGGGATGCCCCGCATCACCCGACTGCTGGAGCGGCTGCTGGTACGCCGGGACACCCAGCAGATCCAACTGGTGGGCCTGGGCAGCCCCGAGGGCGCCGCCGGAACCGCCATCCTCCTCGACTTCCTGCACCGCTACTACCCGGTGCCCAGCCCGTTCGAGCTGCCGGAGCCCAGCCCCGACGAGACCCACGGGGATCCGTACGAGAGCGCTGGTCAATGGCAGTGATGAACCCCGAGGCTTCGTCACTCGTCGCCATCTACCGCAGCGTGCTGCCCACCTCGCTGCGCCGCACGCTGGCCCGCCACATCCCGATCCGGCTGCGCGGCCTGATCAAGCGGATCCTGCGCCGACTGCAGCTGGGCATCGGCCTGAGCCAATCGCTGCGCGCCCTGCGGGCCCGCAGGCGCTGGCCGCACCTGTTCCACCAGGGCGAGCGGCTCGCGGCGCTGATGGACCGCGGCGCGCAGATCGCCCTGGTCCGGCCGACCGCATCGCCGCTCGGGCTGCGCGAGGCCAATCTCGAACTCGTCGTCACCGCCCTGGAATCGGCCGGCGTCGACTACTTCGCCGTGCGCGGAGCCAGCGACTTCCGCGCCTGCTTCGCGGTCCGGTCCGAGGACCGGGAGAGGGTGCTCGACGCCCTGACCGAGAGCGGCCGGCAGGCCCCCGTCTACCTCTCCCGCGGCGACGCTCCCAAGCCGGCCCTGCGCGCCCCCCTGTGCGGATCCCGCCGTGCCCGCCGGATCGGCGCCGAAGCCGGCATCCTGCGCGTCGGCATGGTCTGGCGGGATCCCGGCGGCTCGCTCCCGCTCGGCCTGGAGTACGGCAGCGACATCGAGTTCTGGAGGACCGAGCAAGGGCGGCTGATCGCCCCCCGGCCCAACCTGGTCACCGACGAGGTGGCGCTGGACGCCCCGCGCGTGATGGTGCCGGTCTCCCGGCTCACCGGCTTCGCCTCCCGGCACACCCGGCGCACCCGCTCGGTGCGCACCCTGGAGCCGTACGCCGCCGCCCTGCCCGAGGACGTACGGTTCCCCATCGACGTCGTCTACACGTGGGTCGACGGCAACGACCCCGCCTGGCAGCACCGCCGGCGGGAGTACGGCCACGCCGGCTACCACGAGGAGGCCGCCAACGCGGCCCGCTACATCAGCCGCGACGAACTGCGTTACTCGCTGCGCTCGCTGGAGCAGAACGCCCCCTGGGTGCGCCGCATCTTCCTGGTCACCGACCGCCAGCGGCCGGCCTGGCTGGACCCGGACCACCCGCGGATCACCGTGGTGGACCACACGCAGATATTCGACGACCCGAGGGCGCTGCCGACCTTCAACTCGCACGCCATCGAGAGCCGGCTGCACCACATCGACGGGCTGGCCGAGCACTTCCTGTACTTCAACGACGACATGTTCCTCGGCAGGCCCGTCACCCCCCAGGACTTCTTCCTCTCCAACGGCACGACCAGGGTCTTCTTCTCCCCGTCCCAGGTGCCGCAGCAGAGGGTGAGCCCCGAGGACCGCCCGGTGGACGCGGCCGGCAAGAACAACCGGCGGATCATCGCCGAGCGCTTCGGCCCGACCATCGTGCAGAAGATGCGGCACGCGCCGTACCCGCTGCGCCGCTCGATCCTCTTCGAGATACAGCAGGAGTTCGCCGACCACCACCAGGGCACGAGCCTCAGCCGGTTCCGCAACGTGACGGACATTTCGATCCCGTCCTCGCTCTACCACTACTACGCGTACTTCACCGGCCGGGCGGTGCCCTCGGACATCGAGTTCGCGTATCTCGCCCTGGACAAGCCGGAGATAGAGCGGCGGATGGGAATCCTCCTCGCCCGCCGCGACCGGCAGGCGTTCTGCATCAACGACACCGTCTCCGACGGCCGGGACATGGAGCGCCAGTCCCGGATGCTGAGGAACTTCCTCGGCGCCTACTTCCCCATACCCAGTCCCTTCGAGCGGAAGGAGTACCACGCCCGATGAAAATCTCCTTCCTGATCAACAACATCTACGGGATCGGCGGTACGAACCGGACCGTCATCAACCTCGCGGAGGCCCTGTCGGCCGACCACGAGGTGGAGATCGTCTCGGTCTTCCGGCGCGCAACCGCCACAAAGTTCGAGATCTCCCCCCAGGTCACCGTCCGGCCCCTGGTCGACCTGCGGCCCGGCAAGACCGGCGCGGACCGGGGCGACCCGGGACTGGAGGAGCCCGGCTCGGTCGTACCGCGCCAGGAGGAGTTCTACGCGCAGTACAGCCGGCTCTCCGACCAGCGCATCATCGACTACCTGGCCAAGACCACCGCGGACGTGGTCATAGGGACCCGCCCGAGCCTCAACCTGTTCGTCGCGCAGTACACGCCGGACTCCGCACTGCGGGTGGCGCAGGAACACATGACCCACCTGGCCATCCCCCCGGCGGTCCGCGCCGAGATGGCCCGCGTGTACCCGCGCCTCGACGCCGTGACCACGGTCACGCAAGCGGACGCCCGCTCCTTCCTGGAGCACACCCCGGTACCCAGCGGGCTGCCCGTGGTGGGCATCCCCAACAGCGTCCCGGCGCCCGTGGTCAGGCCCTCCGAAGGCGACCGCAACGTGATCGTCAGCGCCGGCCGCATGCACCACGTCAAGCGCTACGACCTGCTGCTCGAGGCGTTCGCGCAGCTGGCCGGGGAGTTCCCCGACTGGCAGCTGCGCATCTACGGGGACGGCGGCGAGGCCGCCAAGCTGCGCACGATGGTGCACGAACTGGGCCTGGCCGGACAGGTCCTGCTGATGGGCGGCTTCTCGCCGATCGAGTCCGAGTGGGCCAAGGGTTCGATCGCGGTCGTCACCTCCAGCGCCGAGTCCTTCGGCATGACCCTCGTGGAAGCCATGCGGTGCGGGCTGCCGGTGGTCTCCACGGACTGCCCGGTCGGCCCGCGCGAGATCCTCACCCACGGCGAGGACGGCCTGCTCGTCACCAACGGGGACGCCTCCGCCGTCGCGGCGGGGCTCCGCGCGGTGATGGCCGACGGCGAGCTGCGCCGCAGGATGGCCGCCGCGGCCCTGCGCAACTCCTCCCGGTACGACCCGGCCGTGATCGCCGCCCGGTACGTCGAGCTCTTCGAGGACTGCGCGCGTCGCCGGGCGCGGTCCGACGGCAAGTACCGCAAGCCCTCCGGGAAGCTGCTCGGACGCGAATCCGGTGCGACCGCCGCGCCCGCCTCCATGCAGACCGCCGTCTGCCATGCGACCGCCGTGGACGCGGGCTGGCTCAGGCTGGCCGCGGACGGCCCCGAAGAGGGCCGGACCCGGTGGAACTTCCGGCTGCGGCACCTGGCTTCGGGCGGCACGCAGCTCCCCGACCTGCCGCTGACCACCCAGCGGGCCGTGCTCGACACGGGCGGTACCCGGTACACCGCGAACATCACCCCCGACGCTCTGGGGACCCTCGGCGACGGCCGCTGGCAGGTGATGATGGAGTCGGCCAAGGGCGAATTCGTCCACCTCAAGGCGGGCATCCGCGACACACGGTCCCTGATCGGCGTCCGGACCCGTCTGCTGGCCGAGCCGAGCGGCGAGCCCGTGCTGTGGAACCTCCCGTACGCGCAGCCCAACGGCAAGCTGATGCTCCGCACCGTCCTGCGCGCCGCGCACGCCGAGGTCTCCACCGTCCAGGTCGCCGACGACCGCATCACCATGTCCGCGGTGCTGCTGGGCGAGCTGGACCTGCTGCCCGGAGCCCGCGTGATCGTCACCCGGCGAGGGCACTACGCGTCCGAACTCTCCGTTCCCACCGATGTCTACGGCGGGCGGTTCTTCCAGGCGGACCTCCCGCTGGCCCAGGTCGTCGAAGAGCGGCTGGAGCGGTGGGAGGACTGGGACTGGTGGATCCAGCCGGATCCCTTCGACCGGCGCCGGGTCCGCGTGTGTCACCTCTTCGAGGACTTCCCCGACGTCAAGAGCGCGTGCGCGTACCCTGCGGTGCCCGTCTCCCTGGACGAGGACCCCCGATTCGTCATCGCGAGCCCGGTGCGTCCGGTGCACGTCCGACCGTACTGCTCCGTGTCCGGGGCCATGGCCATGAACGTGGTGGACCGTTGAACCGCAACAACCCTTCGATCCTGCACATCGTCGCCCACCAGGACGACGACCTGTACTTCATGAACCCGGACCTGGTCCGCTCGCTGCATGACGGAGACCGCATCACGACCGTCGTGCTGACCGCGGGCGAGGCCGACGGGGTCAACGTCGATGTGAACGACCCCGACCGCGGCTCGGTCGTACCGGACTTCGCCGGGTACAGCACGGCCCGGGGCTGCGGCCTGCGCGCGGCCTACGCCCGGATGGCCACCGGAGACCGCAACAGCCCCTGGCAGCGCGAGGTGACCGAACTCGTCCACGGCTTCGCGGTGGAGAGCTTCACCCTCCTCGCCAAGCCTTCCGTGCGGATGTACTTCTGCCAGCTACACATGGGCGTGCCCACGCAGGACGGTGCGCGCATCCGGATTCACCAGCTGTGGGAGGGCACCGCCCACAGCCAGGCCACCGTCCCGGTGTGGGGATCCGCGCTGAGCCATGTGCAGCACGTCACCCGCGAGATGGTGATCGCAGGTCTGGCCGCGCTGCTCGCCGAGACGCAGGCCACCGTGGTCCGCACCATGGACCCGGACCCCGAACACGACGGTGGCAAGCAGGACTTCGTGATGTCCGACCACCTCGACCACACCATCACGGCCCAGTTCGCCATCGCGGCCCTGGAGCGGTACCGGCAGACGGTGAACCGGGCCCCGGTCGTCGAGTACTACCGCGCCTACGCCAACCGGTTCTGGGGTGAGAACCTCGACGCGATGGAGCTGGCCGAGAAGGCCGACTACCTGTCCGTCTACATGGGCCTCGGCGCCACCCACTGCCCCCAGGGCACCTGCCGGCAGTGCGGCGACCGCCAGCTGGGCACCAACCCGTACCGCAGCACGCACATGCGCAGCAGCGCCTACCGGTTCTCGCCCGGCACCGACTGGCTGCGGCTGGGCCCGGGCGGCCGGCTCAACGCGTACGGCGTCTTCGCGGGCCGGCTCGGATTCTTCACCGAGACGGAACCCGCCACCGGGGTGTGGCACGGCCCGTTCATGCTCGACGGGGACTGGATCTCCCCTTCCCTCGCGGTGGCCGGAGCACCCGGCGGGCCCGCCCACGTGGTCGCGCTGCGCCGCCGGACGGCCGGGAACGGCAGCGTCACGGTCGACATGGTCCACGCGATGCAGAGCCCGGACGACAGCGGCTTCAGCGGCTGGCACTCGCTGGAGAATCCCGACTGGGTGCACCAGGACCCGCGCCGCCAGCGCGAGCTCGGCGTCCCGATGGCCGCCGTCGACGGGGCGGGACGGCTGCACGTCTTCGCCCGCGACTTCGATCAGGGCGTCTCCATGCGCCGGCAGAACGACCGCGGCGGCTGGGAGCCGTGGGAGAGCCTCGGTGGCCGCTTCCTCCAGGACGCGGGCATCGCGATCACCACGGAGCTCGGCACGGTCGAGCTGTACGTCCCCGGCAAGAACTCGGTGTCCCGCTGGTATCAGAAGACGGTCGGCGGCCCCTTCGTCCCGGACAACACCCTCGCCACCGGCACGGTCGCCACGGGCGGCATCACCGCCGTGGACTCCGGCGGCGGACGGATCTGCTTGTACTACCGGCAGGCCAAAACCCAGGAGGTCATGGCCTACCGACAGCACGACAACGGGCGCTGGCCCGGCTCCGGCGCCCCGCTCGGCGGCGCCGGCGGTACGGGCGCGGTCGCGGCGGCCTGGGCCCCGCAGCGCGGCGCCCGCGAGGCGTACCTGGCCCACCGCAGTGCGCGCGGCCGGCTCTGCATCTCGCTGCCCGGCGAGCCGGGGGTCCCCGGACCGCGCTGGCGGGAGGCCGGCGGGATGTTCGCGCAGGCCCCGTCGCTCGCCTACGACGCGGCAGGAGGTCTGGTCGCCGCGGTCATCGGGACCGACGGCCGGCTGCAGGTCCGCCGCCAGCTCGCCCCGGGGACCGGCGGCCCGCTGGGGCCCGCCGTGATCGTATGAGGCGTCGACGTGTGTTCGCGATGGCCGTGGCCCTGGTGCCGCTGACCATCGCGGGCTTGCTGGTACAGCGCTACGCGGCGGGGGAGAAGGAGCCGCCGGGGGAGCTGGTGCGAGTGATGCACTGGAACATCTGCGGCGCGGCCCAGAACTGCGAGAACCGGGGCGGGACCGGTTCGGGGACCTCCGTGGCCCGGCTGGCCGAGGAGGCGCAGACGCGCACCCCCGATCTGCTGACCGTCAACGAGATATGCCGTTCGCAGTACGAGGCTTTGGTGAAGCTGCTCGCCCTGCGGGGGTGGCGGATGCAGGGCGCGTACGCGCAGATGCACGACAACGTGCCGTCCTGCGGATCCGACGGTTCCTACGGACAGGCGGTCTTCTCCCGGGCGCCGCTGACCGGGCCGACCGCCTACCGGCCGTTCGCCAGTACCTCGGAGGAGTACGTGGCCAAGGGCCGCGCGGAACAGGTGCGCCGCGGCGTGCTGTGCGTACCCACGATGGTCCGGTACAGGCCTGTCGTCCTGTGCGGCGCGCACGCGGGGACCGAGCCCGAGCAGCTCACCGAGGCGCGGAAATGGTTCGCCGACGCCGCATTGTTCCCCCCGGAGATCCCGATGGTGTTCGCGGGGGACTTGAACCAGCAGCCCAACGAGCCCTCCCTGGCGGGTCTCTACGCGCACACCCGGGGCCCGAAGGACTCGGGCGACCCGAGCGGCCGCTTCATCGAGGCGGACGAGACGGACCGGTCCTGGTTCGCGCAGGGAGCGGCGGGCGGGGTCCAGTGCTCGGCGTCGGAGACCGACCGGTGCCGCAACGGGGCGCCGACCGCGATCGACGGCCGGAAGATCGACTACATCTTCGCCACCGAAGAGCACTTCGACAGCCCCACGGGGCGCACCGCCGATTTCCCCGAATCCGACCACTCGCTCTACGAGGGCACCTTCCGCTTCCGCGACTGAGCCGGCGGCGCACGACGAAAAAGCGGGCTGTACGGGAGGTGACCCCGTACAGCCCGCTTCTCGTGTGTCGCGGGTGACCCGTTACGCCGGGACGCTCGCCACGCCGGGGGCGAGGAACTTCTTGCCGTTCACGCGCTCCGAGACGCCTTCACGGTCCAGGTACGGCGTGATGCCGCCCAGGTGGAAGGGCCAGCCGGCACCGGTGATGAGGCAGAGGTCGATGTCCTGGGCCTCGGCCACGACACCCTCCTCCAGCATCAGGCCGATCTCCTGCGCCACCGCGTCCAGGACGCGGTCGCGGACCTGCTCCTCCGTCAGGACGACGTCGCCCTGCACCAGGAGGGCGGCGACCTCGGGGTCCAGCTCCGGCTTGCCGGAGTCGTAGACGTAGAAGCCGCGCTTGCCGGCCTTGACGACCGCAGCGAGGTTCGGGGAGACGGTGAAGCGCTCCGGGAAGGCGCGGTTCAGGGTCTCGGAGACGTGCAGACCGATCGCCGGGCCGACGAGCTCCAGCAGCACCAGCGGGGACATCGGCAGGCCGAGCGGCTCGATGGCCTTCTCGGCGGTGACCACCGGGGTGCCCTCGTCGATGACGTTCTGGATCTCGCCCATGAAGCGGGTCAGGATGCGGTTCACGACGAACGCCGGGGCGTCCTTGGTGAGGACCGCGGTCTTCTTCAGCTTCTTGGCGACACCGAAGGCCGTGGCCAGCGAGGCCTCGTCCGTCTGCTCACCGCGGACGATCTCCAGCAGGGGGAGGATCGCGACCGGGTTGAAGAAGTGGAAGCCGACCACGCGCTCCGGGTGCTGGAGCTTGGAGGCCATCTCGGAGACCGAAAGCGAGGAGGTGTTGGTGGCGAGGATCGCGTGCGCCGGGGCGACAGCCTCGACCTCCGCGAACACCTTCTGCTTGACGGACATCTCCTCGAACACGGCCTCGATGATGAAGTCCGCGTCCGCGAAGCCCTCGGCCTTGTCCAGGACGCCGGTCACCAGGGCGGTCAGGCGGTTGGCCTTGTCCTGGTTGATGCGGCCCTTGCCGAGCAGCTTCTGGATCTCGGCGTGGACGTAGCCCACACCCTTGTCCACGCGCTCCTGGTCGATGTCGGTGAGGACCACCGGCACCTCCAGGCGGCGCAGGAACAGCAGCGCCAGCTGCGAGGCCATCAGGCCCGCGCCGACGACGCCGACCTTGGTGACCGGACGGGCCAGGGACTTGTCCGGGGCGCCGGCCGGGCGCTTGCCGCGCTTCTGGACCAGGTTGAAGGCGTAGATGCCCGAGCGCAGCTCGCCGCCCATGATGAGGTCCGCGAGGGCGGTGTCCTCGGCGTCGAAGCCGGCCTGGAGGTCGCCGTCCTTGGCCGCGGCGATGATGTCCAGCGCGCGGTAGGCGGCCGGAGCGGCGCCGTGCACCTTGGAGTCCGCGATGAAGCGGCCCTTGGCGACGGCCGCGTCCCAGGCCTCGCCGCGGTCGACCTCGGCGCGTACGACCTCGGTCTCGCCCTTGAGGACCTTCGCGGTCCACAGGAGCGACTGCTCCAGGAAGTCGGCGCCCTCGAAGATCGCGTCGGCGATGCCGAGCTCGAAGACCTGCTTGCCCTTGAGCTGGCGGTTCTGGTTGAGCGAGTTCTCGATGATCACCGAGACCGCGCGCTCCGCACCGATCAGGTTCGGCAGGATGGCGCAGCCGCCCCAGCCCGGGACCAGACCGAGGAAGACCTCGGGCAGCGAGAAGGCCGGGATGGCCTTGGAGACGGTGCGGTAGGTGCAGTGCAGACCGACCTCGACACCGCCGCCCATCGCCGCGCCGTTGTAGTAGGCGAAGGTCGGGACCGCGAGGGCCGACAGGCGCTTGAAGACGTCGTGGCCGCCCTTGCCGATGGCGAGCGCCTCGTCGTGCTTCTTCAGCAGCTCGACACCCTTGAGGTCGGCGCCGACCGCGAAGATGAACGGCTTGCCGGTGATGCCGGCGCCGACGATGGAGCCCGCGAGGGCCTCCTGCTCGACCTGGTCGATCGCCGCGTTCAGGTTGGCGAGGGACTGCGGGCCGAAGGTGGTCGGCTTGGTGTGGTCGAAGCCGTTGTCCAGCGTGATGAGCGCGAAGCGCCCGGCGCCGAACGGCAGGTCCAGGTGGCGGACGTGCGCGGACGTGACGACCTCGTCCGGGAACAGCTCGGCTGCGCCCTTCAGGAGCTCGGCGGTGGTGCTCACTTGGAGTCTCCCTCGGCGTTGAAGTTCGGGTTCTCCCAGATGACCGTGGCGCCCATGCCGAAGCCGACGCACATGGTGGTCAGGCCGTAGCGGACGTGCGGCTGCTCCTCGAACTGGCGGGCCAGCTGCGTCATCAGGCGCACGCCGGACGAGGCGAGCGGGTGACCGAAGGCGATGGCGCCGCCGTACTGGTTCACGCGGGCGTCGTCGTCGGCGATGCCGTAGTGCTCCAGGAAGGCCAGCACCTGCACGGCGAAGGCCTCGTTGACCTCGAACAGGCCGATGTCCTCGATGGACAGGCCGGCCTGGGCGAGGGCCTTCTCGGTGGCCGGGATCGGGCCGTAGCCCATGACCTCCGGCTCGACACCCGCGAAGGAGTACGAGACCAGGCGCATCTTGACCGGGAGGTTGTTCTCGCGGGCGAAGTCCTCGGACGCGATGATCGCGGCGGTGGCACCGTCGTTGAGACCGGCGGCGTTGCCCGCGGTGACCCGGCCGTGCGTACGGAACGGGGTCTTCAGGCCGGCCAGGTTCTCCAGCGTGGTGCCCGGGCGCATCGGCTCGTCGGTGGTGACCAGGCCCCAGCCCGTCTCACCGGCCGCCTCGTTGGTGTTGCGCACCGAGATCGGGACGAGGTCCTGCTGGATCTTGCCGTCGGCGTACGCCTTGGCGGCCTTCTCCTGCGAGCGCACGGCGTACTCGTCGGCGCGGAGCTTGGTGATCGTCGGGTACCGGTCGTGCAGGTTCTCGGCGGTCATGCCCATGAACAGGGCGGACTCGTCGACCAGCTTCTCGGAGACGAAGCGCGGGTTCGGGTCCACGCCCTCGCCCATGGGGTGGCGGCCCATGTGCTCGACACCGCCGGCGAGGGCGACGTCGTACGCACCGAAGGCCACGCCGCCCGCGACGGCGGTCACGGCGGTCAGCGCGCCGGCGCACATGCGGTCGATGGAGTAGCCCGGGACGGACTGCGGGAGGCCCGCGAGGATGCCGGCGGTACGGCCCAGCGTCAGGCCCTGGTCGCCGATCTGGGTGGTCGCGGCGATGGCGACCTCGTCGATCTTCGCGGGGTCCAGGTCCGGGTTGCGGCGCAGCAGCTCCCGGATCGCCTTCACGACGAGGTCGTCGGCGCGGGTCCCGTTGTAGATGCCCTTCGGGCCCGCCTTGCCGAACGGGGTGCGGACGCCGTCGACGAAGACGACGTCCCTGACGGTACGAGGCACGTTGGCTCTCCTCCAGGTGCGGGTGTGCACTGCTGCGCGGGGGCATGCTCGACTTGCGTTACTGAGCGCCCGCTCACCCGACCCATGCTACTTGCGGGTAACCAATGTGCACACCCCCTCCCCGAGGAGCGGCGAAGGTCACACCCCGACCCGGCGGCCGGACCGTGCGCCCCGACCGATCGGACCCGTACGGCCAACCCGTTCAGGTCACGTGCGCGCGGCCCCCGGCCGGGGTCGTGGCGCGGCTCCGGCGGAGTCCCGATCCTGGCCGGGCAGCCGGAGCGTCCCCGCCGGCTGAGTCGACGGATCGGATGCGAGCGATGCCCCCCATGAATGTCCATGACCACGCGGTCCAGCACATCTCCGCCGTCCCCGCCAACGCGGGGCAGACCGTCCGGCTGTTCGTGCGGGAGTACGACGGCACGCCCTCCGGTCCCAACGCGCAGCGCAAGGCCGTACTGATGCTGCACGGCCGGAGCATTCCGTCGGTCGTGGCCTTCGACCTCCAGCACGACGGCGGCAAGTACAGCTGGGCGCAGTACCTGGCCAAGGCCGGATTCGACGTGTTCCTCATGGAACTCACGGGCTCCGGCCTGTCACCGCGGCCGGAGATGGACAAGCCCTGCAACACCAACCCGCAGCACCAGGCGATCCTGGACCCGAACCCGCTGTCGTACACCTGCACCGCGCCCTACCCGCACGAGCTCGGGAACTCGGAGAGCGAGTGGGGCGAGGTCGACGAGGTCGTCGAGTACATCAAGAGCCAGCGGGGCGTGAGCAAGGTCGCGCTCGTCGGCCAGTCCGCCGCCGCCTATGTGCTCGGGCCGTACGCGATCCAGAACCCCGTCAAGGTGGAGAGCCTGCTGCTCCTCGCGCCGATCTATCCGCCCGACGGCCGCGCCAGCGTGCCGCCGAAGAGCTTCGGCGCACCGGTCGGCTCCTTCCCCGTGTCCACCCCGCCCTCCCTGTTCGGCTTTCCGATGCACCTGTCCAGCAAGCCGGGCCTCACCAGTGCCTGGGACAAGGAGGTGCGGTGCCCGGACCAGCGGGCGCCCGGCATGGTCGACGCGGTGTGGAAGGAGTGCATGGCCGTCGACGCGGTCGGGGCGAACTGGGGCGGCCCGACGTCCGGACAGCCCGAGGGCGCGATCCGGTTCCGCAACTCCTACTGGTGGGGCTGGAACAAGGACACCGTCGCGCTCGGCAACGTACTCGGGGACAAGGTGCCGGTGATGATCGTCTACGGAGAGCACGACATGACGGCGAACACGCCGACCTTCTCGGTTCCGGCGCTCTACGACGCGATCCCCGGCACCCGCAAGCTGATGTTCCGGGTGGCCTGCGCCGGACACTCCATGGTCTGGGAGCGCCAGTCCAAGGCCCTGCACCACCTGTCCAAGCAGTGGCTCAAGCACGGCAAGGTCGAAGACCTCGACAAGGGCAGCTACTCCGTGGACGAGGAAGGCGCCGTCACGGACATGATCTAGGGGGTGTCTTGCGAAGCCCCCGGCGCCGGGCCGGGGGCTCGCGCCGTCCATCAGGCGGTGGCGGTCGCCAGCGCCGTCACCAGGACCGGGGTCACCTGTTCGATCTGCCAGGGCCGGGCGCCGTAGCCCGCCAGGGCCTCCGCCACCGCGTCCGCGTCGAGCCGCTGCGGCGGCTCCCAGCACAGCCGGCGGACCGTATCCGGAGTGATCAGGTTCTCCTGGGGCAGGTTCAGCCCCTCCGCCAGCGTCGAGACGGCGGTGCGGGCCGCCGACAGCCGGGCCGCGGCCGCCGGGTCCTTGTCCACCCAGGAGCGCGGCGGCGGGGGACCGGCCGGGGTCGCCCCCGGCTGCGGCAGCTCGTTCTCGGGCAGGGCCTTGGCCCGGTCCACGGCGGCCATCCACTGGTCCAGCTGACGCCGGCCCATCCGCTGCCCGTAGCCGGGCAGGGCGGACAGGGTCTGCACGTTCGCCGGCAGGGCGAGGGCGGCCTCGACGATCGCGGCGTCGCCCAGCACCTTGCCGGGAGACACGTCACGCCGCTGCGCGATCCGGTCCCGGGACTCCCACAGCTCCCGTACGACCGCCATCTGGCGGCGCCGGCGCACCTTGTGCATGCCGGACGTACGGCGCCACGGGTCCTTGCGCGGCGGGGCGGGCGGAGCGGAGGCGATGGCGTCGAACTCCTGGTGGGCCCACTCCAGCTTGCCCTGCCGGTCCAGCTCCTTCTCCAGCGCGTCCCGCAGGTCCACCAGCAGCTCCACGTCCAGCGCGGCGTAGCGCAGCCACGGCTCGGGAAGCGGGCGGGTGGACCAGTCGACGGCGGAGTGCCCCTTCTCCAGCGCGTAGCCGAGCACGCTCTCGACCATCGCGCCGAGACCGACCCGCGGGAAACCGGCGAGGCGGCCGGCCAGCTCGGTGTCGAACAGGGAGGTGGGCACCATGCCTATTTCCCGCAGGCACGGCAGGTCCTGGGTGGCAGCGTGCAGGATCCACTCGGTGCCGGACAGGGCCTCGCCCAGTGCGGACAGATCGGGGCAGCCGACCGGGTCGATCAGCGCGGATCCCGCACCCTCGCGACGCAGCTGCACCAGGTAGGCGCGCTGGCCGTAGCGGTATCCGGAGGCTCGCTCGGCGTCGACGGCGACGGGGCCGGTGCCCGCGGCGAAGGCCGCGACCACTTCGGCGAGGGCGTCGGCGTCGGCGACCACGGGAGGAATCCCCTCACGGGGTTCCAGCAGGGGAATCGGCCCATCGGACGAACTGACGACTTCGTCCGGGGGGCCGCCCCCGGTGGTGGTGCGCAGGTCTGCTGCGGTCTCTTGGGCGTCGGTCACCGGTCAAGGGTATCCGTGGATACGACGCGCCCGTCGCCGGAATGTTCCGTCGACGGGCGCGATCAGTATGCCGGGAGTTTTCCGGGGGGACCCTGGGGGTCCCCCCGGACGGAGTCTGGGGGAGGTTATCCGGGAGCTCCGGCCCGCGCTCAGTGGATGATCCCGGTCCGCAGCGCCACGGCGACCATTCCGGCGCGGTCACCGGTGCCCAGCTTGCGGGCGATCCGGGCGAGGTGGGACTTGACGGTCAGGGCGGACAGACCCATCGAGACGCCGATGGCCTTGTTGGACTGGCCCTCCGCGACGAGGCGCAGGACCTCGACCTCGCGGCCGGAGAGCTCTCGGTAGCCGCCCGGGTGGCTCGGGGCACCCGGGGGGCGGCGGTGCATACGGGCGGCTGCAGCGCCGATGGGGGCGGCGCCGGGCCGGGTGGGGAGCCCGATGTTGGTCCGCGTACCGGTGACGACGTAGCCCTTCACTCCGCCCGCGAGGGCGTTGCGTACGGCGCCGATGTCGTCGGCGGCGGACAGGGCCAGGCCGTTCGGCCAGCCGGCGGCACGGGTCTCGGAGAGCAGGGTGAGACCGGAACCGTCGGGCAGGTGTACGTCGGCCACGCAGATGTCGCGCGGGCTGCCGACGCGGGGGCGGGCCTCCGCGATGGACGACGCCTCGATCACGTCACGTACTCCGAGGGCCCACAGATGGCGGGTCACGGTGGAACGGACGCGCGGGTCGGCCACGACGACCATGGCCGTCGGCTTGTTCGGGCGGTAGGCGACCAGGCTTGCGGGCTGCTCGAGAAGAACGGACACCTAGGCCTCCTGGGGGAGTGGCGGGACGGCCGGCTCGGGGAAGGAAGCCGGTGCGAACCGTGCGGATGGTCACTGACTCCTTCGGCACGTCACCCGCTCGGCTTTAGGGAATGATCACGATTTGGTGAGTAACAATTCGGGCAATTCGGACGCACGATCGATCATCGGGTGATCAGAAGCCCGCAACGGAGGCCGCCTTGCGACACTCTTCCCCCAGCTACCGCTGGGAGGTGCCCCCAGGGCTTCGATCGACGGTTCCCCGAATTCCGGCGGCCGTGCGGCGGCCCGTGCGACGGCCCGTGCGACGGGCCGTGCGGCGGGCATGGGGTCGGCCGGACGGACGTGCGCCTACGGGTGGTGCGGGCCGCGCCGCTGTGGCAGGGAGACCACTCCCGTGACGGTGTCCGTGGGCCCCACCGGCGGCAGCCCGGCGATCTGGCACAGCAGCTCGCACCACGCCGACAGGTGCGCCGAGGTGTCCGGCACCCCACCCACCCCCTCGCGCGGCGTCCACGAGGCTCTGATCTCGATCTGCGTCGCCGGCCGCCGCTCCGCGAGCCCGCCGAAGTAGTGCGAGCTCGCCATGGTCACGGTCCCGCTCGCCTCCCCGTACGTCAGGCCGCGCGCGTCCAGCGCCCCCGTCAGCCAGGACCAGCAGACCTCCGGCAGGAGCGGGTCCGCGGCCATCTCCGGCTCCAGCTCCGCCCGTACGAGCGTCA
The DNA here is from genome assembly GCF_055571215.1 of Streptomyces sp. NPDC030995. Lineage (NCBI taxonomy): Bacteria > Bacillati > Actinomycetota > Actinomycetes > Kitasatosporales > Streptomycetaceae > Streptomyces > Streptomyces sp. NPDC030995. Next base: position 63,217 of record NZ_JBVIFS010000015.1, on the reverse strand, counting down.
CCAGCCGGAAGGTACCGTGCCAGGCTTCGTGCCCGGCCGGATCGTGGAGCAGGATGAGCCGGCCGTCGGCCAGATCGTCCTCCCCGTCCACGACCGCGGCCTCCAGCGCGTAGGCGTGCGGGGCCAGTCTCTGGGGCGGTTTCGTGGGGTCGATCTCGATCCCCGAACGCAGCCGCGCCTTCTTCAAGCCGTCGACCGCCCGCCGGAACGGGAGCGGGACGGAGCTCTCCTCCGCGCTGTCCATACCGTCAGCGCCATCTGAAAATCGTCCCTGAGCCGCAGCCATGCCGGGAAGACTAGGCGGAATGAGCGCCCGTACGGCGCAGGGACACCCGCGCCTTGCCGGGCACTTCTTCATACGTGCGAAGATTTGGGTCGTGAGCGCCAACGAGACCCCCAAGGGCCAGCCGAGTCAGACGTACGATTCCGCCTTCCTGAAGGCGTGCCGGCGTGAGCCGGTGCCGCACACCCCGGTGTGGTTCATGCGGCAGGCGGGGCGCTCGCTCCCGGAGTACCGGAAACTGCGCGAGGGGACCCAGATGCTGGAGTCCTGCATGCGCCCCGACCTGGTCACCGAGATCACCATGCAGCCGGTGCGGCGCCACAACGTCGACGCGGCGATCTTCTTCTCCGACATCGTGGTCCCGCTGAAGGCCATCGGCGTCGACCTGGACATCAAGCCGGGCATCGGCCCGGTCGTGGCCCAGCCGATCCGCCGCCGCGAGGACCTCGCACAGCTGCGCGACCTCACCCCTGAGGACGTCTCGTACGTCACCGAGGCGATCGGCATGCTCACGGGTGAACTGGGCTCCACGCCGTTGATCGGCTTCGCGGGCGCGCCGTTCACTCTCGCGAGCTACCTGGTCGAGGGCGGCCCCTCGAAGAACCACGAGCACACCAAGGCCCTGATGTACGGGGACCCGGAGCTGTGGGCCGACCTGCTGGACCGCCTCGCGGAGATCACCTCCGCCTTCCTGAAGGTCCAGATCGAGGCGGGCGTCTCGGCCGTCCAGCTCTTCGACTCCTGGGTCGGCGCGCTCGCCCCGGCGGACTACCGCCGCTCGGTCATGCCCGCGTCGACGAAGGTCTTCGAGTCGGTGGCCTCGTACGGGATCCCCCGCATCCACTTCGGTGTGGGCACGGGCGAGCTGCTCGGCCTGATGGGTGAAGCCGGCGCGGACGTCATGGGCGTCGACTGGCGGATCCCGATGGACGAGGCCGTCCGCCGCGTCGGCCCGGGCAAGGCGCTCCAGGGCAACCTGGACCCGGCCGTGCTGTTCTCCACTCCGGAGGCGGTCGAGGCCAAGACGGACGAGGTCCTCGCGGCCGCCGCGGGTCTGGAGGGCCACGTCTTCAACCTCGGCCACGGCGTCCTCCCGACGACGGACCCGGACGCCCTGACCCGCCTGGTGGACTACGTCCACACCCGTACGCAGCGCTAGCGGCCCCTGCGGGCCGTCCGCTGGGGCTCCGCCCCAGACCCCGCGCCTCAAACGCCGGCGGGGCTGGATTTTGGCTGAGCTGCGCTCGAAGGTGCCGGCCGGCGGGCTGAATTGCCGCGCAGCGGCAATTCCAGCCCCGCCGGCGATTGAGGCGCGGGTCCGGGCGGAGCCCGGGAGGCTGCGCGCAGCGGTACCGTCAGGCACCCGCCGCCCGCACCGCGGACACCGCGCGGCGGGCCGCCACCAGGATCGGGTCCCACACGGGAGAGAACGGCGGGGCGTAGCCCAGGTCCAGGGACACGACCTGCTCCACCGTCATGCCCGCCGTCAAGGCGACGGCCGCGATGTCCACCCGCTTCGCGGAGCCCGGGCCGCCGACGATCTGGACGCCCAGCAGCCGGCCCGTGCGGCGTTCCGCGATCATCTTCACCGTCATCTCCGCCGCGCCCGGGTAGTAGCCCGCCGTGTTGGTGGAGGTGATCGTGGCCGTCACGAAGCGCAGGCCCGCCTCCCTGGCGTCCCGCTCGCGCAGCCCCGTACGGGCGATCTCCAGGTCGCAGACCTTGCTCACCGCCGTACCGACGACGCCCGGGAACGTCGCGTAGCCGCCGCCCACGCCCGAGCCGATGACCTGGCCGTGCTTGTTGGCGTGCGTGCCCAGCGGGATGTGCCGGGTGCGGCCCGCGATCAGGTCCATGACCTCCACACAGTCGCCGCCCGCCCAGATGTTCTCGTGGCCCCGGACCCGCATCGACAGGTCCGTGAGGATGCCTCCCGACGGCCCGAGCGGGAGGCCCGCCGCGCGGGCCAGGGCGGTGCGGGGCTCGACGCCGATCCCGAGCACGACCACGTCCGCCTCGTACTCCTCGCCCGCCGCCGTGGCCACCGCGCGGGCCCGGCCCTCCTCGTCCGTGAGGATCTTCGTGACCTCGGCGCGGGAGACCGTACGGATCCCCATGCTGTTCATCGCGCTGTGCACGAGGTCGCCCATGTCCGGGTCCAGCGTGGCCATCGGCTGCTCGCCCCGGTGCAGGACGGTGACCTCGTAGCCCCGCCCGACCAGGGCCTCCGCCATCTCCACCCCGATGTAGCCGGCGCCGACGACGACCGCCCGGCGGCCCTTCGTGCGCTCCCGCTCCTCTTCGAGATTCAAAGTGGTCATGAGGCGCTGGCCGTCGTCCAGGGTCTGGATGCCGTGGACCCCGTGCGCGCCGATGCCGGGGAGGCGGGGGCGGACCGGGCGGGCGCCCGTCGCCAGGACCAGCTTGTCGTAATGCGTCCAGGATTCGGATCCGCTGTCCAGATCCCGGGCGCGCACCCGGGATCCGGCCGGATCCAGCTCCACGACCTCCGTGCGGGTGCGCAGATCGATGTGGCGGGCGCGGTGCTCCTCGGGGGTGCGGGCGATCAGATCGTCGCGCTCGGCGACCCGGCCGCCGATCCAGTACGGGATCCCGCACGCGGAGTACGAGGTGAAGTGCCCGCGCTCGAAGGCGACGATCTCCAGCTCCGCCGGGCCCTTGAGCCTGCGGGCCTGTGACGCCGCGGACATCCCCGCCGCGTCACCGCCGACCACCACCAGCCGTTCCGTCGCCCTCGCCGCTGCCATCGCCCGCACCGCCCCTTCACCGCCGCCCACCAGATGGTGAACACGCTACGGGCGAACCCGCGTTCAGTCCTGCACGTCGGCCCCGGTGTCCGAAGTCTCCGCCGGCCGGGCCGCCGGGACCGGGGCCCTCTTGGGGACCGGGCCCGTCTTCGGCGCCGCCGGGCGGAACCTGCGGTACAACCGGAAGCCCAGCCCCAGCAGCGCGGCCGTCAGCAGGAACGGCAGCATCGCGCCCACCGCCACCGTCAGGTAGCGCACGATCTTCGCGAAGACCTCCCAGCCGCCGTGCAGGGCGCCCAGGAAGGTGGGCTCCTTCTCCTTCTTCTTCTCCTCCGCCACCGGCTTCGGAGCCGGCTCCGAGACCTCCAGCGTGATCGTGCCCATCGAGGTCTGGTCCTTCAGCGCCGACTGCTGCGCCAGCAGCGACTCCAGGTCGGACTGGCGCCGGCTCAGCTCGCTCTCCAGCATCACCACCTCGCTCAGCGCCGAGGCCTTGCCCATCATCTCCCGCACCCGACCCACGCTGGCCTGCTGCGAGGCCACCCGGCTGCCGATGTCGGCGACCTTCTCGGTGACGTCCTGCGCGTCGACCTTCCGGTGCAGGAGCTTGCCGCTGCCCTCCATCGCGGTGAGGACGGAGTCGTAGCGGTCGCCGGGTACCCGCAGGGTCAGCGTGGAGGTCATCCGGCCGTCCTCGCCGCGCTTGGTGGACTCGTTGCCGACGTACCCGCCCGCCCCGTCGGCCGCCGTGCGGGCCGCCGCTAGGGTCTTCTGCGCGTCCGTCGTCTCGATGCCGAGCGTCGCCGTACGGATGACGTTCGGGCGGACCGCGGCCGGGGGCTGCTGCGCGTTCTTGTCGGCCGGCTGAGGGGCCGCCGCGGCCGCTCCGGGCTTGCCCTGCGCCGCATCCTTCTGCGCCGCACCGTTCTGGGCCGCGCCCTCCTGCGGCGCGATCGCCGCCTTGCCGTCCGAGGCGGACCGGCCCGCGTCCGCGCCGGAGCCGCAGCCGGTGAGCGCGAGCGCACCGGCCAGGGAGAGGGCGGCCAGGGCCGCCGCGGATCGGTGTCCGAGCAGAGCGCGCATCGTGTAAACCCCCGAAGGTCGGCTGGTGTTGCCGTTTCGACGCCCAGAGTCCCCTCGCGGGTTTCGCTTCCGCGGTCCCGGGCCGATCCCGATGCGGTCACGTTCCGGCCTCGGAGATCGGGTCTGAGACGATGTGTCCATGCACGAAGCGGACATGCGTACGGATCGACCGGGCCGGACCCGGCACGTCGTCGTCATCGGCGGCGGCATCGCGGGCCTCGCGGCAGCACACCGGCTGCTCGCCGAAGGCGTCCGCGTCACGCTGCTGGAGGCCGGACCGCGGCTCGGCGGCAAGCTGTACGCCGGTGAGCTCGCCGGGGCCCGGGTCGACCTCGGCGCCGAATCCATGCTCGCCCGCCGCCCCGAAGCCCTGGCCCTGGCCAAGGCCGTGGGCCTCGGCGAAGCCCTTCAGCCGCCCGCCACCGCCATCGCCCGCCTGTGGACCCGGGGCGCGCTGCGGCCGATGCCGCGCGGGCACGTCATGGGCGTCCCCGGCGACCTGGCGCCGCTCGCCGCCTCCGGGGTGCTCTCCCCGCAGGGCCTGGCCCGCATCGAGGCCGAGCGCGAACTGCCGCCCGCCGAGATCGGCGAGGACGTCGCCGTCGGCGCGTACGTCGCCGCCCGCCTCGGCCGCGAGGTCGTCGACCGGCTGGTGGAACCACTGCTCGGCGGGGTCTACGCGGGCGACGCCTACCGCATCTCCATGCGGGCCGCCGTGCCCCAGCTCTTCGAGGCCGCCCGCACGCACGTGCTGCTGGGCGACGGCGTACGGGAACTCCAGCACAGGGCCGAGGCGCAGCCCCAGCAGGCCGGTCCGGTCTTCGCCGGCCTCGAGGGCGGGATCGGCCGGCTCCCGCTCGCCGTGGCCGAGGCCTGTCGCTCGGCCGGAGCGCGCCTCGTCACCGACACCCCCGTCCGCGAGGTCATTCGTACGACTGAAGGCTGGCGGGTCGTGGCCGACGCCGAGGTCATCGAGGCCGACGGCGTGATCCTGGCCACCCCGGCCGGGCCGGCCGCCCGGCTGCTCGACGCCCTCGCGCCCGCCGCGGCGGCCGAGCTGCGCGGGGTCGAATACGCCTCCATGGCCCTGATCACGATGGCCTTCCGCCGCTCCGACCTGCCGGCTGCCATCTCCGAAGGCGGCGCCAGCGGGTTCCTCGTACCGCCCGTCGACGGCCGGACCATCAAGGCCTCCACCTTCTCCAGCAACAAGTGGGCCTGGGCCGGGGCGGATCCGGAGCTCTTCCTGCTGCGCACCTCCGTGGGCCGGTACGCCGACGAGGCGGACCTGAAGCGCGAGGACGGCGAGCTCGTCGACGTCTCCCTCGCCGACCTCGGCGAGGCCGTCGGCCTCGCGGCCCGGCCGGTCGCCTCCACCGTCACCCGCTGGGACGGCGGGCTGCCCCAGTACCCCGTCGGCCACCTCGACCGGATCGCCCGGATCCGTGGCGCCGTCGCGGCCCTGCCGGGCCTCGCGGTGTGCGGCGCGCTCTACGACGGGGTGGGCATCCCGGCCTGCATCGCGAGCGCCGGCAAGGCCGTGGACGCGGTGATCGACGGGCTCGGTGCGCCTACGGCACCCCTGGGACAGACCACTGATCAGCGCACGGGACAATAGGAACATGACTGCACCAGAGAAGATTCCCAACGCGGGGAAGAAGGCGAAGGACCTCAACGAGGTCATCCGCTACACCCTGTGGTCCGTCTTCAAGCTGAAGGACGTACTCCCGGAGGACCGCACCGGCTTCGCCGACGAGGTCCAGGAGCTGTTCGACCAGCTGGCCGCCAAGGACATCACCGTCCGCGGCACCTATGACGTCTCCGGCCTGCGCGCCGACGCCGACATCATGATCTGGTGGCACGCCGAGACGGCGGACGAGCTGCAGACCGCGTACAACCTGTTCCGCCGCACCAAGCTGGGCCGCGCGATGGAGCCGGTGTGGTCGAACATGGCCCTGCACCGCCCGGCCGAGTTCAACAAGTCGCACATCCCGGCCTTCCTGGCCGACGAGGTCGCGCGCGACTACGTCAGCGTGTACCCCTTCGTCCGCAGCTACGACTGGTACCTGCTGCCCGACGAGGACCGCCGCCGCATGCTCAAGGACCACGGTCTGATGGCCCGCGGCTACCCCGACGTGCGCGCCAACACCGTCGCCTCCTTCTCGCTGGGCGACTATGAATGGCTGCTGGCCTTCGAGGCGGACGAGCTGTACCGCATCGTCGACCTGATGCGTCACCTGCGTGCCTCCGAGGCCCGCATGCACGTGCGTGAAGAGGTGCCCTTCTACACCGGGCGCCGCAAGTCCGTCGCCGATCTGGTGGCCGGGCTCGCCTGATACCTCCCCTGGGGGGAAGGACCGGAGGAAGACCACACCGTCAGGTGACCCCCTCCGGTGGATCGGGAGGCCCTGCCCCCGAAACGACGCAGCCGGAGATCCCGCCCGGAAGTTCAGACGACTGGCGGCAGCAGTGCCCTGCGGGCACTCGCTGCCCGGTCGTCCAGCGACACCGGTGCGGGCTCCGGATGCGGCGCACTCGTGACGGTCACCGCTGTCACTGCCGGCTCAGGAACTGCTCGAACAGCTTGAGCTGGACGAACTGCTGCAACTCGAACTGCTGCCGCCACAGCTGGAGCTGCTGCCTCCGCAGCTGCTTCCGGAAGAACCGCAGCTGGAGCCGCTGGAGCCGCAACCGGAACCCGAGGAGCAACCGCCCCCCGAGGAGCCGCAGCTCGAACCGCCGCCGCTGCCGCTGTCGCTCGCGGCGCACCAGACCACGGGCAGCACCTCGGCGCCCCCCGACCGGGACTGGGCGGCGGCCAGCCGCGTACCGCGTGCGGCGGGCAGCAGCTGCTGGCGCAGGTACGGGTCCCGCAGGCCCCGCAGCCCGAACAGCGCGGTCTGCACGTGCGGGGTCCGGTCGTTCATGTACTGGGCTCGCATCGCGAGCAGCGCCCGCCGCCCGGCCGGCGTGACCCAGCTCCGGGCCCGGGCCGCGCAGATGGCGCCCACGATGATTCCGCCCAGCAGCGGGACCAGCACCTTCAGGATGAACGGCGCCTGCCAGCCCGGCCCCAGGACGAAGCCCACGAAGGTCAGCACCAGCGACACCGGCAGCATGACCGCGCACACGGTGAGCTGGATCAGTCCCCAGCGTCGCCAGGTCCGCCCGGTGCCGCGCGGGGAGACCAGCCCGCGGGCGGCCACCGCGTCCCCGACCTCCTGGACGGCCGGGTCGAGCATGGCGGCGTAACGCACCTGGTACAGCCACCCCGACGGGGCCCCGCGGTGGGCCTGGAGGACGGCGCGCTCGACGGGGTCGAAGGCCCGCGCCCCGGGGCGCACCTGGACGATGCCCGGGCCGCCGATCACCAGCCTGCCGTCCCCGAGCATCGAGACGAGCGCGGCGTCCACGACGGTGGCGGGACCGCCCACCACGAAGGCGGCCTCGGTCAGGTCGTGGAAGCGGGACGCCGCTCCGTCCGACGGGGGCCGGGACCGGCGCAGCCCGCGCAGCAGGAGGACACTGGAGGCGATGACGGCGATCCAGACCGCGATGGCGAGGAGGTTCATGCCGCCCTCCCCGCGAGCGCCCGGGCCCAGCGCACGACCCGGCGGGGCGGCCTGGCCCCGGACCGGTCCCGCCACCACGCGGTGAGCCGGCGACGGGCGGCCGGGTCGGCCGGCAGGTCCCGGATCAGCAGGTGTTCGGCGAAGTCCAGCGCGTCCCGGCGGTACCCGGCGGTCATGGGGCGGCCCTTGGCGTAGCCGAGGAAGGCCTCGCGGTACGGGCCCTGGCCGCCCAGGATCGCGGGCAGCTCCGGAGCCAGCCTGGCCACCACATCGGCCCGCTTGGCCGCGAGTGCCCGGGCCTGTACCCGGATGCGCGGGCGGTCGAAGCCCTCGGGTACGGGGGTCCCGGCCACCAGCGCCGACAGCAGCGCGGCCTGCCCGAGCGCCACCCGGGTCCGGGCGGCCTCGGTGGCGCCGCGGAGCTCCGGCTCGTCGGCGGGCTCCTGCGCGGCTTCCGGCGCACCGACGCCCCCGGCCCTCGTGGCGCCGGGCCGGGCGGCGGCCGGGCCCCGCACCGCCTCCGCCGTCACCACCGCCCGGATCGCGTCCAGTTCGCCCGCGAGCTCCGCCTCCGGCGGGAAGTCGTCGTCCCGCTCCAGGAGGACCCCCGGCGGGTCCACCCGGGAGCGCAGCTCGGCCAGCAGGTCGAGGACCACCGGGGGCACCGGGTGCGCGTGGGTGTCGTGCCAGACGCCGCCCCGCTCGACGCCGCCCGCCACGTGCACGTACGCGAGCGCCTCCAGCGGGATCGCGTCCAGCACGGCGGCCGGGTCCTCGCCCCGGTTGACCCGGTTGGTGTGCAGGTTGGCCACGTCGATGAGCAGCCGGACGCCGGTCCGCTCGACCAGCTCCGTGAGGAACTGCCCCTCCGTCAGCTCCTCGCCCGGCCACGAGAACAGCGCGGCGATGTTCTCCAGCGCCAGCGGCACGGGCAGCGCGTCCTGCGCGATCCGTACGTTCTCGCACAGCACGTCCAGCGCGTCGCGGGTCCGCGGCACCGGCAGCAGGTGCCCGGCCTCCAGCACCGGCGAGGAGGTCCGTACGAAGGCGATGTGCTCGGTGACCAGCGGCGCCCCCAGCGCCACCGCCCGCTCTCCGAGCGCCGCCAGCTTCTCCGGGTCCGGGCGGTCGGCGCCGCCGATGCCCAGCGAGACCCCGTGCGGCACGACGCGCGTGCCGCGCTCCCGCAGCCGCAGCAGGGCCTCGGGCAGGTGGCCCGGGCAGATGTTCTCGGCCACCACCTCGACCCAGTCCAGGCCGGGCAGCCGCTCGACCGCGTCCGCGATCTCCGGCCGCCAGCCGATGCCCACCCCCAGGTGTGCCATGGGCTTCATGTCCCCTCGCCCCCTCTCTCCGCACCGTGTGCCGATGTCATGGCCCCGGCGGAGCCCGGCCAACCGCAGGAGGGGACGTTCAGAGCAACATTTGAGGTTCCAGGCGACCGCGGGAGTCCGTCAGAGCCGGGCCCGCAGGGCCGGATGGTCGGCGACCACCGTCGCGCTGCCCGGCGCGATCTCGGTGAAGCCGGCGTCCCGGACCACCGGCAGCCCGCTCCCGCTCAGCTCCGCCCACCGCTCGCGCGCGGCCGTCCGTACGGCCAGCCGGAAACCGCAGGCCCGCCACACCGCCCGCTCCGCGTCCGTCAGTTCCCACCACGCCAGCTGCGCCGCGTGCCCGGCCTGGGCCATCGCCTTGCCGGCGGACATGTCGAGCTCGGGGTTGAGCCACAGCACGGGCAGACCCGGCTCGGTGTCCGCGGGGACCGGCTCCGGGTCGTCCAGGTCGGTGCCCGACACCTGGAGCTTCGCCAGCTCCTTGGGCCAGCCGTCCAGCGGCACCGGCGGGAAGACCCGTACCTCCGCGCCGGCACCGTGCACCGTGACGCCCGGCAGGGTCTCCGCCTTGCGCCACTCCGCGCCGCGCGCCCGCCGGACCACCTTGCGGATCCGCGCGTCCTGCCAGTCGCGGACCGCCTCGGCCCACTCGCCGTCGCCCTGTGCCCGCTCGTCGGTGAGCAGGACCAGCACCGCGCGGGCCGCCGTTTCCAGGGCGTCCGTGCGGGCGGGCGGCTCGGTCTTCTCGATCCGCACCACCAGCGGGAGGACGAACTGCGGGGCCTCGTCGCGCAGGGCGTGCTCCTGCCGGAAGGGGCTGTCCGCCCCGACCGCGGGCACGTCGGAGATGTCGTTCGTGTGCTGGCTGCTCATCCCGCCAAGGATGCCAGGGTCCGCCTTGAGGATGATGTCCCGGGTGGTCGCTCCAGGCGAAGATCGGAGCCATGAAGAGTGATCTTTTTGCGTCCGAGAACCTGGTCCAGGCAGCCGTAGCCCCTGGCATGACCCTGCAGAACGCCAAGTCCGTGAAGTACGCCGTCAACGGCGAGATGCTGGCCCGCCAGGGCTCGATGGTGGCTTTCCGCGGCAACCTCCAGTTCGAGCGCAAGGGCCAGGGCATAGGCGGCATGCTCAAGCGCGCCGTCACGGGCGAGGGCCTGGCGCTCATGTCCGTACGCGGCCAGGGCGAGGCCTGGTTCGCCCACCAGGCGGGCAACTGCTTCATCATCGACTTCGAGCCGGGCGACTCGCTGACCATCAACGGCCGCAACGTGCTCTGCTTCGACCCGACCCTGGCCTACGAGATCAAGATGGTGAAGGGCGCCGGCATGACCGGCGGCGGCCTCTTCAACAGCGTCTTCACCGGCACCGGCAAGCTCGCCGTGGTCTGCGACGGCAACCCGATCATCATCCCGGTCACCGCGCAGGCCCCGGTCTTCGTGGACACGGACGCGGTGGTCGGCTGGAGCGCCCAGCTGGAGACCGGCCTGCACCGCTCCCAGTCGGTCGGCTCGATGATCCGCGGCGGATCCGGCGAGGCCGTCCAGCTGAAGCTGAGCGGCGAGGGCTTCGTCATCGTGCGCCCGAGCGAGCTCGTCGAGACGCCGGCGGCGCACTGAACCTCATCGATGTGGGCCGGCGTTACGGGCCGCGCCGGCCCTGGGTGCTGCGGGGGGTGTCGCTGGAGCTGCCGCCCGGCGCGCTGGTCCGGATCGATGGCGGCAACGGCGGCGGCAAGTCCACCCTGTTGAGGCTCGTCGCCGGGATCGACACGCCGACCGAGGGGCGCGTCGGCGGCCGCCCGCGCCGCACGGCCTACGTGCCGGAGCGCTTCCCGGCGGCGCTGCCGCTGGGCGCCGTCTCCTACCTGACGCACCTGGGCCGGGTGCACGGGCTGCGGCGCGCCGAGGCGGCCCGGCGGGCGGAGCACTGGCTGGAGCGGTTCGGGGCCGCCGGGCACGGGCGCACCCCGATGGCCGAACTGTCCAAGGGGACCAGCCAGAAGGTTGCGGTCGCCCAGGCCCTGCTCGCCGCGCCGGGTCTGCTCGTCCTCGACGAGGCGTGGACCGGGCTCGACGCCCCGGCCCGCGCCGAGCTGGACCTGGCCGTCGCCGAACGCACCGCCGCCGGAGCCACCGTGGTCTTCGTCGACCACGACCCGGGGCGGCTCGCGGGCCGACCCGACGCGCACTACCGGGTCGAAGGCGGGGGCCTGGTGCCGGTGTCCGCCGCAGTCGGACCGCGCGTACGGATCCACGCCGCCGCGGCGCCCGGGTGCCCGTTGCCCCCGGGCCTGGACGGTGCGCCCGCTCCCGACGGCACGGTCCTGCTGACCGTGCAGGCCGCCCGGTCGGACGAGGTGCTGCGCACGCTGCTCACCGCCCGGCCGCCCTGGCACATCCGCACCGTGGAGGAACTGCCGTGACCGCGCTGCTCCGTTACCAGGGCGCGTTGCTGCTGCGTTCCCAGAAGTGGCTCGCCCCCCTGGTCGTGTACGCGGGCTTCGTGGCCGCCGGGATCCAGCCGGGCAACCCGGCTCTGGACGCGCTCGGCTGGGCGGCCGCGGGCCTGGTCCCGCTGACGGCCTGGCTGGTCCGGATCTGCGTCACCCAGGAACCCGCCGCGGCGCGTGCCTGCACGGCCGCCGCGGCCGGTCCCGTACGGGTGCACACGGCGGCCCTGCTCACCGCCCTCGCGGGGGCGTTGCTCGCCGGAGCGGCGGGAGCCGCCGTGGCCCTGCTGCTCGGCGACCTCGCCGGGGCGGACCCCGGCCGGGCCGTTCTCGCCGGGGCGTCGGCGGTGACGGCGTGCGGGCTGACCGGCGCGGCCGTGGGGGCCGTGTGCAGCCGCCCCCTGGTGCGCCGCCGGGGCTACGCGGTCCTGGCCGGGGCCCTGGGCTCCCTGCTGGCCTGGGTCCTCGCACCCTCCCCGGCCCACGCGGCGGTGTCCGCGCTGGTCACGGGGGCGCACGCGGGGACCGTACCGCTGCCGCTGCGGGCCCTGGCGGGCGCGCTGCTGCTGGCCGGCGCGGCGGGCGCGGTGGCCTGCCGGATCGCTGCGCGGCGGGGCTAGGGGGTGTCTTGTCGATCAGGGCACGTTCGCGGGTGACGAGCCGCCCGGTACGAGGAGGCGGGGACTTCCCGTGCCGTCGGACGGCACCGACCAGATGTCGCTCGCGCGGCCGCCCTGGCCCGGGAGGGCGTAGCCGATGGTCGCGGCGTCCAGCCAGGCGGCCTGGTCGTCGACGCTGTGCGGCTCGGAAAGCGGGTGTTCGCGCATCGTCGCCAGGTCGAGGACGTACAGCCGCCAGGGGGCCCGGGGGTCGTCGGAGACCTTCTTCTTGAAGGCGATGCGGGTGTCGTCCGGGGACAGCGAGGGGCATTCGGCGTTCTCGCGCAGCGCCTTGGCCGACCAGTTCCGCAGGTCGCCCTCGACGAGGTGGGTGCGGCCCCCGGTGGAGACGGTGGCGTAGAAGCGGTTGTCGTCGCGGGCGAAGGTCACGCCCCAGTAGTTGACGTCGGAGTCGTGGTGGCGGGCTCCGTCCAGGGCCAGCGGGATCTGCTCCATCGACTTGATCAGATAGCCCGTGCGCAGGTCCAGGATCGCGGTCCGGGTGGAGAACGCGGAGGTGGCGTAGGAGTCGCCGGTCGTGAAGGTCGTCCAGGACAGCAGCAGCCCGGAGGCGGAGACGCGGGCCCGGTTGGGGATGCCGGGCACGGTCACCCGGCGGACCTCCCGCAGGTGCCGGTCCAGTACGAGGGCCTCGGTGCGGGCCGGGGCGCCGGGCAGCTTGCGCAGGCACAGGGCGTGTTCCCCGGCGGTGTGGAAACGGTCGCAGGAGGGGCCGCCCGGCACCCGCGGCACCTCCTCGCCGGGCTGGCGGGCGATCCGGCCGGTAGCCGGGTCCTGGAAGTAGAGGCCGGGCCCTTCGAGGCTGAACGAGGCGTCGGCCTCTGCCCGGCCGGGCGGGCGTTCGCGATGCCGCGCGTGCAGGACGTAGCCCAGGGAGCCGCCCGCGAGGAGGAGCACGGCGGTGATGACGAAGGCGAGCCGGAGCCGCCGGGACCGGAGATTCACGACGGCTCCGCGGTGAGGGGGGCGGGGGTGGGGGTGGGTGTGGCGGTGGGCGTGACGGTGGGGGAGGGCATGACGCGCCAGGCGGCCGCGAGCGCCGCGGCCAGGGCGAGCGCCGCCACCCACAGCGCGGGCCGCTGCCCCCAGAGGGTCCACGCCGCCCCGAATCCGGCGGCGCCCAGGAGCCGGGCCAGCGCCTGGCCGGTCTGGAGCAGCGCGAGGCCGCCCGCCCGGCCGTGCGCGGGCAGCGCGGGCGCGGCGAGCGCCATGAGCACGCCGTCGGTGGCGGCGTAGAAGATCCCCAGCAGGGCCAGTACGCCCACGACGGTCGGCCAGGAGACGGGGGCGAGCAGCACGGCGTACGCGCCGAGCAGGGCGCCGTGGCCGAACAGGAAGGCCGCCCGCCGCCCGGTGCGGTCGGCGATCCGGCCCGCGGGGACGGCGAGCAGGAGGTAGACCGCGGCGGCGCCGAGCGGCAGCAGCGTGAACAGGACGGGCGGCAGGTCGAGACCGCGCAGGAGCAGCAGGTAGACGAAGGCGTCGCCGATGGTGGTGGCGCCGAGCAGGGCCGCGGCGTACAGGACGCGGCGGAAGGCGGGGTCGCGCAGCGCCGCGTACGCGGGGCCGGGCGCGGGCGCGGGGACGGTGGCCCGGGGCGGGGCCGTCCCGGGCGTCGCCGGGACGTACACGACGAGCAGGAGCACGCCGAGCAGGCCGACGCAGAAGCTGACGGCGAACACCGCGTCGTAGGCGTCGGCGGTCGCCCACAGCACGGCGAACGCGGCGAGCGGCCCGATCAGGGCGCCGGTGGTGTCCATGGCCCGGTGCACGCCGAAGGACCGGCCGAGGGACTCCGGGGGGCCGCTGAGCGAGATCAGGGCGTCGCGCGGGGCCGTCCGGACGCCCTTGCCCAGCCGGTCGGCGGCGAGCGCGGCGGCGATCCCGGCGGCGCCGCCGGCGAGGAGCAGCCCGAGCCGGGAGAGCGCGGAGAGGAGGTAACCGGCGCCGGCGACCCGCTTGTGGCGGCCCCCGCGGTCGGCGAGCCGGCCGCCGAGCAGCCGTACGAGCGCGGTCGCGCCGTTGAACATGCCGTCCAGGAAGCCGAACTGGAGCGGCGAGAGGCCAAGGTCCAGGACGAGGTAGAGCGGCAGCACGGCCGTGACCATCTCGGAGGAGACGTCCGTGACGAGGCTGACCGCGCCGAGCGCGAGGACGGCGGCGGGGACGCGCCGCCGGGCCCCCTGGGGGCGGGGCGGCGCGTCCGGGCGGCCGTTGGCGGCCAGGTACATCAGTGGCAGCTGTACTTCGGGCTGGTGTCCTTGACCTGCCCGTCGGCGGCGACGTACGTCCACCCGTAGCCGGAGTCGGTGAAGTCCAGCTTCACCACGCCGTACGGTCCGCTGATCCGCTTCTGGCTGTTGGGCTGGACGTCCTCGATCGGATAGGGCTCGGCGCCGCCCATCCCGCCGACGATCTCCACGATCCCGTCGGCGCGCGCCCGGCCGTCGGGGTCCTGCGGGGCGAACCGCTCGTAGTGGTGGTCGTGCCCGTTCAGGACCAGGTCGGCCTTCGCGGCGTACAGGAGCTTCCACACCGGCTTGGAGACCGGGTCGTTGCCGTGCCCGCCGGACGAGAACAGCGGGTGGTGCCAGTAGGCGGCGACGCACTGCTTGCCGTTGGCGGCGAGGTCGGCCTTGAGCCAGTCGATCTGGGCGGCCTGGTCGAAGGAGTTCGAGTCGAGGGCGATGAAGTGCCAGTTGCCCTCGTCGTAGCTGTAGTAGCTCTTGCCCTGCGGGTAGGCGATGCTGCCGAAGTACGCCTTGTACCCGGCGAGCGGGCCGGCCGGATCGTACGTCTCGTGGTTGCCCGGGACCGGGCGGGTCTTGGCCTTGAAGGCGCCCCAGCTCTTGTCGTAGTAGTTGCGGAAGTCGGAGAGCCGGGCGTCGTCGTACTGGTTGTCACCCATCGTCAGATAGAACTTCGGGTCGATGCCGCGGGCGAGCGCGGCGGTCTTGGGGTGCGCGCAGCCGCTGTCGGAGGCGGTGCACTGGGCGGCGATGTCACCGGCCGCGACCACGGTGAAGGCCCCGCCGGGCGGCGGGCCGCCGTCGACGGCCCCGTACACCTCGGCCTCGAAGAGCGAGTAGCCGTACGCGGTGCCGCGCGCGGTCCCGTAGACGCGCAGGTAGCGGCCCTTCCCGGCGAGGCCGGTCCAGTCGTCGACGCCGCCGTTGCCCGCGGTCTCGGTGGCGAGCGGGGTCCAGGCGGCGCCGTCGGCGGACACCTCGACGCGGTACGCCCTGGCGTAGGCCGCCTCCCAGCTCAGCCGTACGCGGGAGACGGTGGCCGAGGCGCCGAGGTCGACCCGGATCCACTGCGGGTCCGCGCCCTCGGCGCTGGCCCAGCGGGTGGCCGGGTCGCCGTCGAAGGCGTTCTTCGCGCCCAGCGACGAGGTCTCGACGGAGGACGCGGTGGCGGGCTTCCCGCGCGATATGAGGGGGTCGGTGGCGGCCCCGGCCCGTTCGGGCCAGGTGAGGAGGAGGCCGCCGACGAGTGCGAACACGGCGGCGGCGACGAGGAGGAGGGTGCGAAGTCTGGTGCGGAAGGTCTTCAGGCGCATACCTGGACTCCCTGGCCTTGAGGGCGGCGAGAGCTGGACTCTGGCGCGGGACGCCGCACCCGGCCCGTCGCCGGGCAGGGGGCAGCGCCACGGCGGCCGGGTCAGAGCTCTCGCTGAGCGCGTCATGCCCGTGGGGGTGGGGCACCGCGCCAAGCCGCCGCCCGGGACACTAACAGGAAGGAAAGTTTCCTACCAGTGCTTCGGCACGGCCGAGTACGCTTCTGTGCATGGACGAGCTGGAAGAGCCGAACGAGCCGGACGGAACCGGGTCGTACTGCCCCGCCCCCGCGGCCCCGGCCGGGCGGGTGCCGGGCCCGCCGTACGCGGACTGCCTGGAGTGCGGCAAGCCCACCGAGTACGGGGTCGCCACCCCGGGCGTGGTGCTCTGCCCGGTGTGCGAGTGGCAGGACGCGCAGCGCACCGCCTGCTCCGGCTGAGGCCGCCCCGTAGGCCGGGCTGCTACTTCCCGATCAGCTCGGAGACCTTCACGAACCGGTAGCCGCGCTTGCGCAGCTCCGGGACGATCTTCTGGATCGCCTCCTCGGTGACCGGGGCGGCGCTGCGCGTGCAGTGCATTACCACCACCGAGCCGGGCTTCACCCCGGCGAGCACCTGTTCGGCCACCGCGCCCGGGTCCTTCGCGAAGGCGTCCCCGCTGACCACGTCCCACTGGACGGCCGTGACCTTGGCCGTGGACAGGGCGCGCAGCGCCTCGTCGTCGTAGCAGCCGCCGGGGAAGCGGAAGTACGGGACGGTGTTGACCGCGCCCGCCTTGCGGAAGGCGTCGAAGGCACGGTCCACGTCCGCGCGGGCGGCGGCGCCGTCGAGCGCGGGCAGCCCGTAGCAGGGGGACGTGAAGGCGTGGTGGCTGTACGAGTGGTTCGCGATCTCGAAGTTCGGGTCGGTGCCGATGGACTTCGCCTGGTCCGGGTACTCCTCCGCCCAGCGGCCCGTCATGAAGATCGTCGAGGGCACCTGGAGCTTGCGCAGGGTCGAGATCAGTTGCGGGTTGTCGAAGTGCTCCCCGCCCGCGGCGCGCGGCCCCTGGTCGGAGGTCATGTCGGCGTCGAAGGTCAGCGCCACGGTCTTCTCGCTCTGCTGCTTCGCGCGCTCGAAGACCGGGGTCAGGCCGTTCGGCCCGGGCGTCAGGGTGGGGGCCTTGGCGGGTGCGCCTGCTTGCGGGGAGGCTGAGCCGGACGGGGATGCGGACGGGGATCCGGAGGGGGAGGCGGCGGCGGAGGCGGACGCCGCTGGGGTGCCCATACGGGCCCCGCGGTCGGCGTCCGGGGTGCCGGCGCCGCCTCCGCACCCCGCGAGGGCGGCACTGAGAGCGGCTACGGCTGCCACTTTGCGTACAGAAATGGTCACGTCCGCAAAATATATGACGTTCCGATAAGAAGGCTTCGCGACAGGCGGTCAAGCGGGTGGGCGGCCGTCCCCCGGACGCAGGCTGCCGCGGCCCTCTGTCACTGGCTCGGCCTATCGCGGGGGTCCGCCTCCGTGACCTGGGCCGGATCCTTTCGTTGGGGCGGCTGCGGCACCGGTGCGGTCGCCGTTCGGACGCGAAGAAAGGTGGCGCGATGAAGCGCGCTCTGCAG
The DNA here is from genome assembly GCF_055571215.1 of Streptomyces sp. NPDC030995. NCBI lineage: Bacteria > Bacillati > Actinomycetota > Actinomycetes > Kitasatosporales > Streptomycetaceae > Streptomyces > Streptomyces sp. NPDC030995. The sequence goes on along the minus strand of NZ_JBVIFS010000015.1, from coordinate 45,885 downwards.
GCATTGCTGGTGGTGGTGTCGATTGCCGGTGCTTCGGCGTTCGGCCAGATCGCCAGGGCGGACGACAACGAGTCGATCCACAACGGAGACTTCGTCAACAACTCCCAGACGCACGAGCTCAATCACAGCTGCGGCCAGGTACTGAACGGCTTCTGCAACCAGACCAACGAGTTCCGGCCACGTGTCGACCTGAACATCCGCAGGCTGCTTCTCGGCGTCGGCGACGACGACGATGGCAGCTCGGGCAGCTCGGGCAGCTCGGGCTCTTCCGGCACGTCAGGCTCCTCGGGTGCCTCGGGCTCCTCAGGCTCCTCGGGTACCTCAGGCTCCTCAGGCTCCTCGGGTACCTCGGGTTCCTCCGGTACGTCGGGGAGCTCTGGCTCTTCCGGCGCCTCCTCCTCGGGTACCTCGGGTTCCTCCGGTACGTCGGGGAGCTCTGGCTCTTCCGGCGCCTCCTCCTCGGGTACCTCGGGTTCCTCCGGTTCCTCCGGTACGTCGGGGAGCTCTGGCTCCTCCGGCGCCTCCTCCTCCGGCTCCTCCGGCTCGTCCGGCACGCTCGGTCTTCCCGGTGGCGGAACGCTGCTCGGCGGCCTCGGCCTCGGCCGCTGACGCCGCACTAGGACTCGCGATCAGGCCCGGCGGAATCAGGAGCGCACAGCCATGACGGGCACTCAGGAACACCTTCCCCGGGTCTGGTCCCCACCGGCCCTCGCGGCGCTCGTCACGGGCGCCGCGATCCTGGCCGGTGCCGCCCTGTGGCACGGCGCGACGCTGTTCCTCTCCCTCGCGCCCCCCAACGGCATCTCACGGGAGTACGAAGAGCAGATCGATGGCCATGTCCGCCCGGAGTTCGGGCAGGACTGGAAGCTCTTCGCCCCCAACCCGGTGCAGAACAACGTGGCGATCGCCGCCCGGGTGCGGACCGGCCCGGGTGACGGCGGCCGCGTCGGACGGTGGACCGATCTGACCGCGCAGGACATCGAGGCCATCCGCGGCACTCCGGTCCCCAGCCACCTGCACCAGAACCTGCTGCGCCGGGCCTGGGACTTCTACACGGTGACCCATCGAGGCGACGGCGGAGCGGCCTCGGACGTGCGTGCGGGCCTGTCCGAGCAGTACCTCAAGCGCATCGTGCTCCAGCGCCTCGGTCCCGCCGCGGGCGGCGAGCAGCCCGTCGAGGTTCAGCTCAGGACCCGGGTGACGCCCGTGGAATCGCCCGACTGGGACATCAGCCCCCTCGACAGCAACCCCCGCGAACTGACGCTGCCCTGGTGGCCGGTCGCGATGAAGGACGGGGAGGACCTGTGACCCTCAACCGCAAACCGGGCGACATGATCGCGCGCATCCCGGCGCCCGCCCCGGCGCCGGACGCGCCCGCTGTCCGGGCGCCCGCCCGCCCTGAGGCCCTGCCGGTCGCCGTCGCCGAGGAGGACCCCGCCCCCCGGCCGTCCGTTGCCGAGCGGCTGACCGCGTTCGTCGAATCCACCGGCCGGACCCGGTTCCCCCACCAGGCGGCGATCGTCCGCATCGGCATCGCCTTCGTCTCCGCGTGCTTCCTCCTGCGCGAATGGCCGCACCGCCGGATCCTGTTCGGCGACCGCAACCCCTGGTCGCTGGACATGGCCGTCCGGGTGATCGGCGAGGACCAGGCCTTCACCGTGCTCACCTGGTGGACCGGCCGGTGGTGGTTCGAAACCGTCTACCACGGCACCCTGGCGGCCGCCCTGCTGCTGATGGTGGGCTGGCGCACCCGCGGCACCTCCGTGTTCTTCATGATCGGCGTGTTGTCGCTGGAGTTCCGTTCCCCCTTCCTCGGTGACGGGGGCGACAACGTCCTGCGGATCATGGCGATCTACCTGGTCTTCCTCCGCTGCGCCGAGGTCTGGTCACTTGACGCCCGCCGGCGCCGACTGCGGGAGACCGATGCGCGGGACAGGTCCGGGCTGCGCCTGTGGCAGGGGACGGGCGTGCTCCTCGGAGTGCTGTTCGGACTTCCCCAGTGGGGCTGGAGCGCGGTGCTGTGGGCTCTCTGGGCGGCCCACGGTCTTCGTCACGCGGCCGAGCTGTGGTTCCCGCGGCACGAGGCCCGCGCGGTGCTGGACCGCCTGACCGGGATGCTGCACAACTGCGCGATGGCCGTCGTGGCCCTGCAGGTCTGCTTCATCTACGCCACCGCCGGCTGGTACAAGATCCAGGGCTCGCGCTGGCAGGAGGGCAGCGCCCTGTACTACGCCCTGCACCTGGACGACTTCCGGCCCTGGCCGTGGCTGTCCGAGCTGCTCGCCTCCGGGATGGTCCCGCTCGTGGTCATGGCGTACGCCACGGTCGTCATCCAGGTGGCGTTCCCCTTCACGCTGGCCAACCGCAGGATCAAGAACGTCCTGCTCGCCGTGATGATGGCCGAGCACGCGGGAATCGCCGTGGCCCTCGGGCTCCCGTTCCTCTCCCTGGCCATGATCGTCTGTGACGCGCTCTTCCTGCCGACCGCCGTGCTGCTTGCCCTGGACGCCCGCGTCCGGAGCGCCGTGAACGCCCGGAAGTGACCGTCGGGGAGCGAGTGGATCTCAACCCGCCAGCAGGCGCCTACGGCAGTCCTCCACATCGAAGTCGGCCTTCGGGTACTGCGGGCCGATGGCCTCCAGGTGCTCCAGCAGCAGCCTGCTGATCGCCCAGTTGCGGTACCACTTGCGGTCCGCGGGGACGATGAACCAGGGCGCGGCCTCGGTGGAGCAGCGCTCCAGCGCCACCTCGTACGCCTCCTGGTACGCGGGCCACATGCCGCGCTCCTCGATGTCGCCCGGATTGAACTTCCAGTGCTTCTCGGGGTTGTCCAGCCGCTCCAGGAGCCGCTGGCGCTGCTCCTCGTAGCTGATGTGGAGGAAGACCTTCACCACGGTCACGCCCTCGTCCGCTAGGGACTCCTCGAACCGGTTGATCTGGGCGTACCGGCGGGCGAGCGCGCTGCGCGGCGCCAGCCCGCGGACGCGGCCGATGAGGACGTCCTCGTAGTGCGAGCGGTCGAAGATGCCGATCTCGCCCGGCTGGGGGAGGGCCTTCCTGATCCGCCACAGGAAGGGGTGCTTCAGCTCCTCGGGCGTGGGCGCCTTGAAGGCCTTGATGCGGCACCCGGAGGGATTGAACTGGCCGATCACGTGCTTGACCGTGCCGCCCTTGCCGCTGGTGTCCATGCCCTGCAGGACGAGCAGGAGGCGGCGGCGGTCACCGGCGGTGCTCGCCGCGTAGAGCCGTTCCTGGAGGGAGGCGAGCGGCTGCGCCATCCCGGCGGTGGCGATCCGCCCGGCGGCCTTGTCCGCGGGGCCCGCCGGGGTCGCCGCCGGGTCGAACCGCCCGAGGTCCGGTCGCTCCCCGGCCGGGACCCGCAACAGCTCGCGCAGCGCGGCGGCCTCCGGTGCGGCCTTGGCCCCGGCCTTCTTCGGGCCCGCGGCCCGGTCCGCCTTGGTGGGTCGTTTCGAGGTCTGCTTCTTGGCCACCGTCTCTGCCCCAATCCCGTCGTTTGCCCAGGATCCTTCCCCCGATCGAACGGGACCGCGAGGTCAGTGCCGGGGCCCGAGGTCAGTGCCAGGGCCCCGTCACCGCGAACGTCGTCCCCGGGGCGTACGCGTTGACGTACATCGTCCGCCCGTCCGGGGAGAAGGTGACCCCGGCGAACTCCCCGAACTCCGGCGCGCCCGGCTGCCCGATGTCCTGCGCGTTGCGGGCCATCGGATAGACCTCGCCGCCCACCGTCACGCCGAAGACGTACTGCGCCCCGCCGCCGTCCTCGCACACCATCAGGCCGCCGTCCGGGGCCAGGCAGATGTTGTCGGGGGAGTCCCCGGGCAGCCGCACGTCGGCGGCCGGGCCGAAGAGCACGTCGAGCCGCAGCCGCGCGCTGCGCGGGTCGTAGAACCACACCTGCCCGTGGTGGTCGGCGGCCGCGCCCTCACCGCGGCGGGCGAAGCTGGAGACGAAGTAGACGCCCCCGCCGGCACCGCCGCCCCAGTAGCAGCCCTCCAGCTTCTGCGCGTGGGTGATCCCGCCCGGCCCGAAGTCCTGGTGCCGGATCGGGGTCCCGGCCGCCGAGGGGTCGGGTACGGGGACCCACTCGGCCGGGAACCGGGCCCCCGGCTCGTCCACCACCGACAGGTCCGCCAGCCCGGGCACCCGCAGGGCCTCCAGCAGGCCCCCCGCCCGTAGCGAGCCGGGCCCCCCGAGCGGCCGCTGCGGCAGGAACCGGTAGAACAGCCCGAAGGGCCGGACGAAGGCGTCCTCCGTCTCGTAGACGACCCCGCGGTACGGGTCCACGGCCACCGCCTCGTGCGCGAAGCGGCCCATCGCCGTGAGCGGGACCGCGCCCGAGCGGTAGGGGTCGGCGGGGTCCACCTCGAAGACGTAGCCGTGGTCGCGGGTGTATCCCGAGGTGCCGGCCCGGTCCTCGGTCTCCTCGCAGCTCAGCCAGGTGTTCCAGGGGGTCCGGCCGCCCGCGCAGTTGACGGCGGTACCGGCGAGGGCGACCCGCTCGCCGGTGACCCGGCCCGCCGGGTCGAGGTCCAGGGCCGTGCAGCCGCCCAGGGCCTGGGGGTCGTACGTCAGTCCCCGGACGGCGGGCACCCGCAGCGCGGCGGTGGTGCGGTTCTCGTGGTTGCGGACCAGCCGCACGCGGCCGTCGCCGGCGTCGAAGGCGGCCATGCCGTCGCAGTTGGCGGGGACGGCGCCCTCGCCGGAGCGCAGCGGTTCTCCCGCCCGCGAGAGCACCCGGTACGAGAACCCGGCGGGCAGATCGAGCAGCCCGTGCGGATCGGGCAGCAGGGCCCCGTAGCCCCGTCTCGCCCGGGCGGCGCGGGAGTCGCCGGCGAAGAGGGCGCCGAGCGTCCCGCTGAAGGCGATCCCGCCGGCTGCGAGCAGGCTGCGTCGGGTGACGGACATCGGCAACTCCCCGCGACGGAACAGGAGATGTACGGGATGTACCGGCCCGTGGTACCACGGGGCGCGCTCCGGCGGGGCGTGCCCCGCCGGAGCCGCACGCGATCAGACGAGCTTGGCGCTCAGGGTGATCGTCGTGCCCGTCAGGGCCTGGCTGACCGGGCAGTTCTTCTTGGCGTCCTCGGCCGCGGCGACGAAGGCGTCGTTGTCGAGGCCGGGCACCTCGCCCTCGGTGGTGAGGTGGACGCCGGTGATGCCCTTGCCCGGCACGAAGGTGACGGCGGCCGAAGTGGTCAGCTTGGCCGGCGGGTTGCCCGCCTTCGCCAGTACGTTCGAGAAGGCCATGTTGAAGCAGCTGGAGTGCGCGGCGGCGATGAGCTCCTCCGGGCTGGTCCGCCCGTTCGCCGCCTCGTCGGTGCGCGCGGGCCAGGACACCGGGTACTCGCCCAGGCCGGACGAGTCGAGGGTGACGACGCCCTTGCCCGTGGGCAGGTCGCCTTCCCAGACGGCGTGTGCGTTGCGTGTGGCGGCCATGGTGGATCCCTTCGTAGAAGTGGGACGGCCGGACCCCCGCAGGGGCCCGGCGTCCCCAAACCTACTGGGACACCAGGGGCTTCGCGTCGCGTGCCAGTGCGGTGAGCCGCGAGATGGCGCGGAAGTACTTCTTGCGGTAGCCGCCGTTCAGCATTTCTTCGCTGAACAGCCGGTCGAAGGGGACCCCCGAGGCGAGCACCGGTACCTCGCGGTCGTACAGCCGGTCGGCCAGCACCACCAGCCGCAGCGCCGTCGACTGGTCCGGCACCGGGCCGACGTCGGTCAGGCAGACCGCCGAGATCCCGTCGGTCAGCGCTCCGTAGCGGCTCGGGTGCACCCGGGCCAGGTGTTCCAGCAGGCCCGGGAAGTCGTCCAGGCTCGCGCCCTCGGTCGCGTACGCGGCCTTGGCGACCTGCTCGTCCGAGAACGGCGCCGGAGCCTCCGGCAGGCCGCGGTGGCGGTAGTCCTGGCCGTCGATCCGCAGCGGCCGGAAGTGCGCCGACAGGCCCTGGATCTCCCGCAGGAAGTCGGCGGAGGCGAAGCGGCCCTCGCCGAGCTTGCCGGGCAGCGTGTTGGAGGTGGCGGCCAGCGCCACGCCCTGCTCGACGAGGCGGCTGAGCAGCGAGGACACCAGTACGGTGTCGCCCGGGTCGTCCAGCTCGAACTCGTCGATGCACAGCAGCCGGTGCCCGCCCAGGGTCGCCACGGTCTGCTGGAAGCCGAGCGCGCCGACCAGGTTGGTCAGCTCCACGAAGGTGCCGAAGGCCTTGAGCGCGGGCTCGGCCGGGGTGGCGTGCCACAGGGAGGCCAGCAGGTGGGTCTTGCCGACGCCGTAGCCGCCGTCGAGGTAGACCCCGCGCGGGGCGGTGGGGGCCGCCGGCTTCTTGGAGAACCAGCGCTTCTTGCCCGCGCCGCTCGCGTGCGCGCCGCCGAGCCCGGCGGCGAAGCCGCTGAGGACGGTGACGGCCTCGGTCTGGCTCGGCTGGGTGGGGTCCGGGTCGTACGTGTCGAAGCGCACCGAGTCGAATCGCGGCGGCGGCACCATCTCGGCCACCAGCCGTTCGGCGGGCACTCGCGGCTCGCGCGCGCACAGGGCCTGGGGGCCCGCGTCGTCGGCTATCGGAGGCCGCCCGGAGGTGTAACCAGAGGTGGAGAGTGATGTTGACACAGCTCTTAACTCTACGGGGCGTGGCACACTGCACCGATGCGACGCCTGTTCCCTGTGACCGATCAGACATCAGCTCCGTCCCAGGACCCGGCCGACCGGGAGTGGTCGCTGGACGAGCTCGCGGAGGCCTACGCCTACCCCCCGCTCGGGGCGGACAGACACTGGCTGCGGGCCAACATGGTGTCCACCCTGGACGGCGCCGCCCAGCACGAGGGCCGCTCGCAGCCCATCTCCGGCGAGACCGACATGCGGATCTTCGGCACCCTGCGGGCGCTGGCCGATGTGGTGGTCGTCGGCGCGGAAACGGTTCGCCAGGAGGGCTACCGCCCGGCCCGGGCCCGGGAGGCCTTCGCGGCCCGCCGCGCGGCCGCCGGACAGGGCCCGGCCCCGGCCATCGCCGTGGTCACCGCGAGCCTGGACCTGGACTTCTCCCTCCCCCTCTTCACATCCCCGCTGGTGCCGACCCTGGTGGTCACCGGGGCCGCCGCGCCCGCCGGGCGGGTGGCCGAGGCCGTCAAGGCCGGGGTCGAGGTCGTGGTGGCGGGCGAGGGCACGGCGGTGGATGCGGCCCGGGCCGTCCGGGAGCTCGCCGGGCGGGGGCTGCGCCGCCAGCTGACCGAGGGCGGGCCCCGCCTCCTGGGCCAGTTCGTGGCCGCCGACGCCCTGGACGAGCTGTGCCTGACGATCTCCCCGATGCTCACGGCGGGCGGCGCCCAGCGGATCGCCGGCGGCCCCTCCGTCACGGTTCCGCACCGGCTCGCGCCCGCCTGCGTACTGGAAGAGGCCGGGTTCCTCTTCACGAGCTACCGTCGGATCTGACAAGCGGGCGGAATTTCTCGTTCCGCTTAGCTTCCGCCGGGCACGAACCTGGGCACATATATCTGCGCAAGGTCCCGCGCCACAGCGGGGCAGGATGGTTTCCGCAGGGGGCCGGCCAGCCGGCCTCGGCCCATGAAGGAGAGGGCGTCCGTGTTCACGAGCGTATTGATGATCGAGCAGCCCCTGACCACGGTGGACGTGGACTTCGTCACCACCCTGCACGGGGACGACCAGGTCTCCTTCGTCGTCCTCATGCAACCCCGGGGCGACCAGGACCGACTGCTGCGCGCCATCGACGACGTAGCGCTCGGTGAGCTCCCCGAGGCCATCCGTGAGGGTGACGAGCCCGAGGGCGAGGCCGCCCGCGGCCCCGCGGCGCACGCCCTCGCGCACTCCCTGAACGCCCTGCGCCAGAAGGGTGCCAGCGCCACCGGACAGATCATCGAGCAGCACCCGCTCGACAAACTGAAGGCCGTCGTGGAGGAGACCGGTGCCGACGAGGTGATCGTTCTGACCGCCCCGCACTTCGTGGAGGAGTTCTTCCACCGGGACTGGGCCTCCCGGGCACGCCACAAGGTCGGCGTTCCCGTGCTCAAGCTCTTCGCCCACAACGAATAGGCTTGGGCCGTCAGAGCTCGAAAGCGCCACTGCACCACCATCGATCCTGGAGCGACCTGAATGAAGCCCGGCCTGCCGACCGCCATGGAACGGCCCCACTTCATCGGCATCGGCGGCGCCGGGATGTCCGGCATCGCGAAGATCCTGGCCCAGCGCGGAGCGCGGGTCGCCGGCAGCGACAGCCGCGGGGACTCCGAGACCGCCCAGGCGCTGCGCGCCCACGGCGCCACGGTCCACGGCGGGCACGCGGCCGGCAACCTCGCCGCCGACTCCACCTGCGTGGTCGTCTCCAGCGCCATCCGCGCCGACAACCCCGAGCTGGCCCGCGCGGCCGAGCTCGGCATCCCCGTGGTGCACCGCTCCGACGCCCTCGCCGCCCTGATGGACGGGCTGCGCCCGATCGCCGTCGCCGGTACGCACGGCAAGACCACCACCACCTCGATGCTGGCGGTGTCCCTCTCGGCCCTGGGCCTGGACCCCTCGTACGCCATCGGCGGCGACCTGGACGCCCCCGGCTCCAACGCCCACCACGGCGAGGGCGACATCTTCGTGGCCGAGGCGGACGAAAGCGACCGCACCTTCCACAAGTACACCCCGCAGGTCGCGATCATCCTCAACGCCGAGCTCGACCACCACGCGAACTACGCGTCGATCGAGGAGATCTACGAGTCCTTCGAGACCTTCGTCGGCAAGGTCGTGCCCGGCGGCACCCTGGTCGTCGCCCACGGCCAGGAGGGCGCCGCCGAGATCGCCCGCCGGGTCGCCGGCCGCGAGGGCCTGAACGTCGTCACGTACGGCGAGGAGCCCGAGGCCGACGTCCGGATCACCAAGATCACCGCGCGCGGTCTGACCAGCGAGGTCACCGTGGTCCTGGACGGCCGGATGCTCACCTTCACCGTCTCCGTGCCCGGCCGCCACTACGCGCACAACGCCGTCGCGGCCCTCGCCGCCGGTGTGGCCCTCGGCATCCCCGCGCACAACCTGGCCTCCGCGCTCGGCAAGTACACCGGCGTCAAGCGCCGCCTCCAGCTCAAGGGCGAGGCCGCCGGCGTCCAGGTCATCGACTCCTACGCGCACCACCCCACCGAGATGACCGCCGACCTGGAGGCCATCCGCGGAGCCGCCGGGGACTCCCGGATCCTGGTCGTCTTCCAGCCGCACCTCTTCTCCCGCACCCAGGAGCTGGGCAAGGAGATGGGCCAGGCGCTGGCCCTCGCCGACGCCTCCGTGGTCCTGGACATCTACCCGGCCCGCGAGGACCCGATCCCGGGCGTCACCAGCGAGCTCATCATCGCCGCCGCCCGCGCGGCCGGAGCCGACGTCACCGCCGAGCACTCCAAGGAAGCCGTCGCCGACGTGATCGCGGGAATGGCCAAGCCCGGCGATCTCGTTCTCACCATGGGCGCGGGCGACGTCACGGATCTGGGGCCTCAGATCCTCGCCCGCCTGTCGAACTGAGGGAGCGGGAACGTCATGGCGTACGAGGTCGAGAAGACGGACGAGCAGTGGCAGGCGGAGCTGACCCCGTCCGAGTACCAGGTGCTGCGCCTCGCCGGCACCGAACCCGCCTTCCGTGGTGAGTACACGGACACCAAGACGGAAGGGGTCTACTCCTGCCGGGGCTGCGGGGCCGAACTGTTCCGTTCCTCGGAGAAGTTCGAGTCGCACTGCGGCTGGCCGTCCTTCTTCGACCCGAAGGACACCGACGCGGTCGAACTGATCGCCGACACCTCCCACGGCATGATCCGTACCGAGGTCCGCTGCGCGACGTGCGGCTCCCACCTGGGCCACGTCTTCGAGGGCGAGGGCTACCCCACCCCCACGGACCAGCGGTACTGCATCAACTCGATCTCGCTGCGGCTGACCCCGGCCTCCGACGAGGGCTGATCCCGCGCGACCCCGGCGGGTCCCTCCGACCTCGTGCTTCGCGCGCGTGCCTCGTGCGCGCGCCTCGCGCTCGTCGGCCCGGAGGGCCCGCCCCGGTGTCGGGGACATCGCGGTTGGATTTCGATCAGGTCTCCCGCCGGTGAGGATCTGCCGCCAATAGCACGCTTTGATCGCGGAAGACACCTATCGGTTTCCTCGGCGTGGCTGGTTATGATCGGCCCCCCGCCATCCCCGCTCCCGAGGTCCGATGACTCCCATAGAACCCGAAGGCGTACGAGGGCAGTCGACGACCCGTCGGCGGCGCACCGTGCGCCTGCGCACCCTGCTCATCTGGCTGGCGGTGCTCCCCCTCGTGGCGATGGGCACCCAAGTGGCGGTGACCGCACAGCGATTGCTGGCGCAGTCGCAGCAGCTGAGAGCCGACGTGGTGGCGGCCGAGCGGATCGGCGCACCGCTCTACACGCTCATGGTCGACATGCAGGCCGAGCGGACGGCGACCGCCGCCCAGTGGGCGGGCACCGACGGGGCCGAGGGCGAACTGCGCACCCGGCGCGAGGCCACGGACCTGGCCGCCGCCGAGTTCCGCCGGCTGGCGGACGATCCCTCGAGGTCCTTCTCGGAAGTGACCCGGCAACTCGACAAACTGGCCGCGCACCGCCAGCGCGCGGACACCCGCAGCGGCGCCGCCGAGAGCACCCTGGCCTATTACTCCGAGGTGATCGGCAAGGTCATCCAGGTGTACCAGCAGGAGTTCAGCCACGCGGAGGACGCCGAACTCGCCCAGGCGAGCCGGCCCGTCGTGTCGATGCTCCAGGCCACCGAGATGGTGGCGCGCGAGGACACCGTCCTGGCCCTGGCCGGGCCGTCCAGGGAACTGAGCTTCGTCGGCTACGACCAGTTCGTCAGTGCCCTGGGGGCCCAGCGGTACCTGCACGAGGCGTTGATCGTGCCGCACCTGGTGGCGGGGGACCACCGGTTCTACGAGCGGGTCGTCGGCTCCGCGGACTGGCAGACGAAGACGCGCATCGAGAACGCGGTCCTCTCCGGGCACAAGGACACCGTCTCGGGCATCAGGCTGCCCGCCGACGTCGGCGGCTGGTCGTCCGCGCACGCCAACTTCTCCGTGCAGATCGCCACGCTCAACATCGACCTGGCGCGCTCGGTGCTCGCCCGCGGAGACGCCAAGGCCGCGGAGCTGGAGACCGAGGTCGCCTGGCTGATCGGCGGAAGCGGCGGCGGGCTGCTGCTCGTCGTGGTCGTCGTCGTGTTCACCACGCGATCGGTGCTCCGCCGCCTGCACGACCTGCACGAACGCACGGTGACCGTCGCCGAGGAGACCCTCCCCGACGTCGTCGCCCGGCTCCAGCGCGGGCAGTCCGTCGACGCCGAGGCCCTGCCGGCGGTGCGCGGGGACCGGGACGAGGTCGGCCGCATCAGCGACGCGTTCGCCCGGGCCGTGGCCGTATCCGTCGACGGGCACGCACAGCTCGCGGCCGAGCGCCACGGGTTCGGTCTGTTCGCCACGGGCATCGCCTCGCGCACCGGAAACCTGGTCAGCCGTCAGCTGAGCCTCACCGAGGACCTCCAGGACACCTTCGGCCACGACGAGGCGCTGCTCGCCCAGCTGATGCGGGCCGACCAGTTGACGGTGGGCATGCGGCGGCAGATCGAGAACCTCCTCATCCTGGCGGGCGGCGAGGTCCCCGACCCGCACACCGATCCCATGCGGGTCGCCGACCTGCTGCGCGAAGCCGCCGCGGAGGTCGAGGACTTCCGGCGCATCGAGCGGCAGGCCATGGACGAGATCAGCGTGGAACCGCGCGTGATCAGCCAGATCAGCCACCTGCTCGCGGAGCTGCTGGACAACGCCACCCGCTTCTCCCCGCCGCGGTCGAAGGTGGTCATCCGCGCCGAAGTGGTCGCGGACGGGCTGTCGGTCGAGATCGAGGACCGCGGACCGCGCGTGACCCCCGAGCGGTACGAGGAGATGAACGGGCGCCTGCACCAGGCCCCGCCGTACTCCGTCCTGGCGCAGAACGCGCACCGGCTCGGGCTCTTCGTGGTCGGTCACCTCGCCGACCAGCTCGGGGCGACGGTCACCCTGCGCCGCTCGGTGTACGGAGGGACCTCCGCGGTGGTGATCCTCCCCGGGGACCTGCTGGTGGCGACCGAAGGGGACGCACCGCGCGAGCCCGCGCCCGCCCCCGTGCCCGCACCCGCGCCCGCGGCAGCTCCCGTGGTGCCTGCGCCGTCCGCCGCCGCCCCGGAGCCGCACCCCTCCGGGGAACGGGCACCCGAGCTGGTCCTGCACACGGCCGCCGGGCTGCCGAGCCGCCGTACGAAGGCGCCCGCGTCCGTGTCCGCGCCTGTACCTGCGCCTGCGGCGGTGCCCGAGCCCGCGGTCCGGCCGGCCCTCCCCGAGCGCGTCCCGCAGACCCACATTGCCGAGCAACTACGTGCGCCCCGTGCGCCCGAAACACCCGTCCGGCCGGACGCGGAGACACCCGAAGAGGTGGCCGACGCCTGGGCGGACTACGAACACGGGACCCAGACAGTGGAAGAAGAGCTCCGACGGGATCAGCCATGACTACCTCATCGCAAGACATGATTTACAGCGTCCTGGACAACAACCTGAGCAGGATCGCCGGCATCCAGGGAGCCGTGCTCCTGTCCAACGACGGCATCAAGCTCAGCGCCTACCTGCTGGACCAGCCCCAGGCCGAGCGCATGGCGGCCGCGGCCTCCGGCATCGCGGCCACGATGAAGGCGATATCCCGGGAGGTCGACGGCGGCCGCGTCATCCGGCAACTGGTCGAGATGGACGACCGGTACCTCTGCATCGTCGGATGCGGTGAGGGCAGCACGCTCATCGTGGTGACCTCCCGCAAGGCGCGGCTCGGGGAGCTGGGCGGCGAGGCCGTACGGACCGCCCAGGCGCTCGGCGAGTGGCTGGGGACCCCCGAGCGCGCCCAGGTGCCGACCGCGTAATGCCGGAGGACGAGCAGCAGCCCGCGAGCGGCCGCCGGACGCGGCTGTACGCCCTGACCGATGGGCGTACGGCCGTTCCGCACACCGTCCTGACCATGGACACGACGATCACGGCGGCGGTGGCCGAGGACGCCGACGCCGGTCTGCCCACGGAGTGGCAGGAGATCCTCGCCATGTGCGCGCCGCCGGGCGGTCGGGCGGTCGCCGAGATAGCGGCGCGGATGCACATCCGTCTCACCCCGATGACGCTGCTCCTCGGCGAACTCGCCGACCGCGGGCTGGTCCACCACCGGCCGCCCCTGGAGGGCGCCGAGACCACCAACGTCCACCTGCTCATGAGAATCAGGGACAACCTTGCCCGGATATGACACGCCCGCCCCCCAGGAACCGGCCCCGGTCAAGATCCTCGTCGCCGGCGGGTTCGGAGTCGGCAAGACGACCCTGGTGGAGACGATCTCCGAGATCGAGCCGCTGCGCACGGAGGAGCGGCTGACGGCCGCGGGTGTCGGCGTCGACGACCTCGACGGCATCGAGTCCAAGACGGTCACCACCGTGGCGATGGACTTCGGCCGGATCACCCTCACCGACGCCGGAGTCGTCCTCTACCTGTTCGGCACGCCGGGCCAGGAACGCTTCTGGTTCATGTGGGACGACCTGCTGGCCGGGGCGCTCGGGGCGATCGTGCTGGTCGACACGCGACGCCTCGACCGCAGCTTCCCGGCCGTCGACTTCTTCGAGAGCCGCGGGCTGCCGTTCGTGGTCGCAGCGAACTGCTTCCACGGCGAACAGCCGTACACCGCGCAGGAGATCGGGGCGGCCCTGCACCTGCGCGACCCGAACACGCCCGTCCTCATACTCGACGCCCGCTCCCGTGCGGACGTCCGCGCGTCCCTCCTCTCGCTCCTCGACCTGCTCATCGTCAAGGCGCAGGCCCCGGTGGCCGTCAACGGCTGACCCCGGGGCCGGCTGCGGCCACCGACGCCAGGTAGTCCGCCAGGGTCCGGCCCGGGGCCCAGCCCCGCGACCGGGCCCGCGTCAGGTCCAGGACCACCGGGTGGGCCAGCTGGTCCACCGCGTAGCGGCTGAGAGCCGGTTCGCCCGTCGCCGCGGCCTCCGCGATCCGTGCCGCCGTACGGGCCAACGGCAGCGGGAGGTGGCGGATCCGGGCCCGGACGCCGTGGGCGCGCAGGACCGCGCGGACCGCGTCGTCGCGGGCGTACGGCTCGGCGTCGGCGATGTTGTACGCGCCCGGAGCCCAGGACGGGGCCGCGAGGCAGGCCCCGGCCAGGTTCTCCACCGCCGTCAGGCTCAGCCGGACGTCCGGGCCCGGCAGCAGCAGGGTCCCGGCCCGGACCCGGGAGAGCAGCCGGGGCAGCAGCTGGGTGTCACCGGGGCCGTAGACGGCCCGGGGCCGCAGCACCACCGCGCCGGCGGCCAGGGCCAGGGCCTCGCCCGCCGCCTTGGTCCGCCCGTAGGCGTTGAGGTGGCCTGCGCGGGGATGGTCCTCGCCCACCATGCTCCGGTCGAGGCGCGGGTCGTAGACGCTGGCGCTGCTCACCCAGACCACGGGCCGCCCGCCCGCCGCCCCGAGCAGCCGCCGCGTGCCGTCCACGTTGACCGCGCGCATCTGCGCCTGCGCCGGTGAGCCGGGCGCCGGATCGCCGACCGCCGCCGCGCAGTGCACGATCACGTCCGCGCCCGTGAGGTCCGGCTCCCCGTACGCGGCGTCCCAGAAGCGGTGTTCTCCCACCGGGCCCGGCCTGCGGCCCACGCAGAGCACCTCCGCCCCGCTCGCGGCGGCCGCCCGGGCCACGTGCCCGCCGCAGAAGCCGCTCGCCCCGGTCACCGCGACACGGGCCCTCACGCGCCGGCCCGCACGATCAGCGCACGCCAGCCGGGCAGCGCCGCCCCCCGGTCGACCAGGGCCCGCGTCACCACCGGCCGGTACGGGGCCAGCGCCGCCAGCACGTCCGCGAGCTGTACGCAGGCCAGCCGGGCTCCCGGGCACGCGTGCGGCCCGGCCCCGAACACCAGCCGGGCCACGGCCGGGCCGGCGGGCAGGGCGGCGTCCGGGTCGCGCCGGTGGGCCCCGGCCGCGTGCCGGGCGACCAGCAGCAGCCGGTCGCCGCGGCGCACCGGGCAGCCGCCGACCGAGCCGTCCGCCGCGGCCACCCGGGGCAGCAGCGGCGACGCCGCGGTGACCCGCAGCAGCTCCTCGGCCAGCGCCGGCCGCAACGCCCCGTCCGCCGCCTGCCCCCACAGCCCCGCGTCGGCGCACCAGGCCACGGCCCGGGGCAGCGCGGCGACGGTGGTGTTGACCGCGGCCACCGCCACCATCGCGCCCTGCGCCCCCTCGGCCGGGGCCAGGAGCCGCCGCAGCCGGTCGGCCGCCCGGGCCGCGGCGGCCTCGGCGCGCGGGCGGCGCGGCCCGGGCAGGTGACTTCGTACGGAGGCGGCCGCGGCCTCGGCGGCGGCGTGCGCCACGTCCCGCGGATCGGCTGCGGAGCCCAGCAGTTCGCACACCACCGACCCGGCGAGTTCCCGCGCCAGCTCGACGAGGTCCACCTCGCCGCCCCGTGCCAGCGGCGCGAGGCGGCGTACGAGCAACGGCTGCCACCGCGCCCGCAGCTCCTCCACTCCGGCCGCGCCGAGCCCGCCCGCGAGGTCCCGCCGGTCCGCCCGGTGCCCGCCGCCCTCCTGGTCGAACAGCACGCCCCCGCCGTCCCGCAGGGCGGCGCGGGCGGCGGCGCCCGTCGTACCGGCCGCCGTCCGGTCGAGCGGCAGCCGCGTCAGCGCCTCCCGGTAGGCCCCCGCCTCGTGCACCAGCAGGGTCCGGCCGAGCCGGCGCACGGGCCGCCCGCGGGTGACGGCGAGCAGGGCGAACAGCACGGGATGGCTGCGCAGATAGACCCGGCGGTCGCGGCGGCGGGCCCGAGCGTGGGACCCGGCGCTCATGCCGGCACCCCCAGGCGCCGCGCCGCCAGCGCGGCGGTCGCCGCCCGGTCCGGCTTGCGCGAGCGCCCCGACAGCGGAATCCGCGCGAGGAGCACCTCGTCCGGGCGGGCCGTGCCCATCCGCCCGACCGGCTCCGACAGGGCGGCGCGCAGGGCGAGTTCGTCCGCGCCGCGCTGCGGCTGTACGACGGCCACCAGCCGTTCGTCGCCGTCGCCCGCCGGGATCCCGACGAGCACGGCCAGTTCCACCCCGGGCACGTGCAGGGCGGGCTCGTACAGCCCCGGGTAGATGTTCTCGGCCCGGCGCAGCACCATGTCCTTGCACCTGCCCTCCAGGACGATGCGGCCCGCGCCGTCCAGCCGCGCCCGGTCGCCCGTACGCACCCACGCGTCGGGCTCCTCGCCCAGGTAGCGGTGGCGGGCCGCGGCCCCGGCGAGCAGCAGCTGGCCGTCCGCGTCGGCCTCGGCGAGCACACCAGGCAGCGGGGCGCCGACCAGGTCGCCCGGTCCGTCGAAGGCCGACTTCTCCCGCGCCTCGACCGCGGCGGCCGGGAACAGCTCGGTGAGCGCGTACACTCCCCACGCCTCGGCCGCGCCCGCGCTCCGTACGCGCTCCAGCAGCCCGGCGCCGGCCGGGGCCGAGCCCGTCCACACCCGGCCGTGGAACCGGGCACCCGCGCCCAGCGCGTCCCGCAGCCGGGGCGGGGTCAGATAGGTGTCCTGGGGCCGCAGCCGGTGCAACTGCCGGGCCAGTACCCGGGAGTTGCGGGCCGGGAGGGCGACGGGGGCGCCGCGCGTCAGGGAGGGGACGAGGACGAAGAAGGTGCCGCCGAGCACGGGCCGGTCCCCGCTCCCGTCGAAGAGGGAGGAGACCGTGGCCATCCCGGCGGACAGGCTCGCCCGGGTGTGCACGACGGCGCGCGGCCGCGAGGTGGTCCCGGAGGTGAACACGATCACCGCGTCGGCGTCGCCGTCCACCTCGGCGCGGACGGGCACGCCGAGCCGCGGCGCCGCCAGGTCCAGCGCCGGGGCGCAGCCCGGCAGCCGCGGCCCGACCGTGGCCACCGGACCCAGCTCGGCCAGGTCCGGCAGTGCGAGCCGGGCCCGGCGGGCCAGCGGCCGGGCCCAGCCCGCCACCGCCTGCGCGGCCGCGTCGGCCAGCACCAGCGAGGGCCGGGCCAGCGCGAGGCGGGCCCGCAGCACGTCGGGCCCCGCGCCGGGGTCCAGGACGGCCCCGCGCAGCCCGAGCCGCCACAGGGCGAGCAGCACGGCCAGCGCCCGGGGTCCGGGGCGCACGGCGACGCCGACGGTGCCCCCGGCGCGCAGCCCGCGGGCGTGCAGGGCGGCCGCGAACGCGTCGGCCAGCTCGGCGAGTTCGCCGCGGGTGGCGCGTACCCGGGGTGCTCCGGTACGGGTGGCGGTGAGGACGGCGGGCCGCTCGGGGCGGGCGCGCAGCGCGTGGTCGAGTCGGTCGAGCATCAGCGGGGGTCCGTTCCGTGGCGGCCGCTGCCCCGGTCGAGGTACCAGCGGGCGGTGCCGGCGAGTCCGTAGGCCCGCAGGCGCCGCGTGGAGTTCTCCACGACCATCGCCGGGCAGTGCGCGATCCGGTCGGTGTGCCGGCGTACGGCGTTGAGGAAGAGCCGGTCGGTCGGTGAGGGGCGCCGGGGCATGCCGCCGACGGCCAGGTACAGCTCGGCGGTGATGGCCATGTTGTTCCCGGCGTGCATGCGGTACGGGGCCCGGTAGCCGCCCCGCCGGGAGTGCGCGGGCCGCAGCCGCCCGAAGAGCGCGGCGAGCGCCACGAGCAGCCCGAAACCGGCCCGGCCGAGCGGGCCGTGCTCGTCGCGGCGGGCGACGATCCGCCCGCAGACCAGCCCGGGGCTGTGCGTGAGCGCGGCCCGCGCGGCGCCGGTCCAGCCGGGCCGGGGCAGGCAGTCCGCGTCGGTGCGGGCGAGCAGGGCCGCGCCCCGGCCGATCGCGTACCGGAAGCCGGTGTCCACGGCGGAGCCGACGCCCTTCTCCGGCTCCTCGATCACCTCCACCGGGAAGGGCGCGTCCGCCGCGAACTCGCGGGCGATCGCCCCGGTCCGGTCCGCCGAGGCGTTGTCGACGACCAACAGGGTGAAGTCCAGGTCCCGTTGGGCGGCGAGGGCCCGCAGGGTGTCCGCGAGCCGGGCCTCCTCCTCGTGCGCGGGCACCACCACCCACATCCGGCTCACGACTTCTCCCAGACCATCGTCATGATGCTGATGCCGCCGCCCAGGCCGACGAACAACACCCTTTCCCCCGGCGCCAGTTCCCCGAACACCCGGTCCAGCTGGACCCCGATGCTCGCGCTCGCGACATTGCCGAGCTCGGGCACGGTCACCACCAGCTTCCCGGCCGGCACCCCGGTCAGCTCCGCGAACCGCTCCAGGTACGGCACCGTCACCTGGTGCACCAGCACCTTGGCGAAGCCGTCCCAGTCCATTCCCGTGCGGTGCAGCGTCCGGTCGATGACGGCGGTGCCCACCTTCTCGAAGACGCCCCGCAGCTCGTGACCGTCGCCGCGGAAGTAGGTGTACGCGTCCCCGCGCGGGTGCCGGGACCCGCCGCCCGGGATGCCCCCGACCTCCCAGTGCTCCGAGTGGGTCTCGGCGTCCACGTCGAGGATCCCGCCGCGCTCCACGGCCTCCACGACGACGGCCGCCCCCGCGTCGCCGAAGGTGTAGCCGGCGAAGCCGCTGCGGAACTCCGCCGGGCCGGCGGGCGCGCGCCGCACCGCCCGGCTCGGGGTCTCACCGGTGACCACCAGGGCCCGCCGCGCCCGCCCGGCGAGGATCATGGAGCGGGCCAGGTCGATCCCGTTGACGAAGCTGTTGCAGGCGTTGGTGACGTCCAGGGCGTGGGCTCGCGAGCCCAGCTCCGCCTGCACGATGTGCGCGGTGGCGGGCTCGACCATGTCGCGGGAGGCGGAGGCGAAGATCAGCAGGTCGACGTCGAGCGGGCCGAGCCCGGCGGCGGCCAGGGCCCGGCGGGCGGCGCCCACGGCGAGCGTGGAGGCGTACACCCCCTCGGCGGCGACGCGGCGGGAGACGATCCCGGTCGCCTGCGTCAGCAGCCTCGGCGGCAGCGTCAGGCCACTGCCGCGCGCCACCTCCCGCTGAAGGGCGTCCGAGGACAGCGCGTCGTCGGGCAGCAGGCTGCCGACGGCGGTTATCCCGGCGCGCGGCCGTGGGTCACATGGCTGAAAGGACATGCCCACACGATGACAAGCCGCCATCTCCCGGGCATGAGTACGGATGCTCAGATGGCCGCCCGGGCCGGATGAGTACCCCGGTCGGTGCCCTGACCTCGAAGTGGAGTGATTCCAGGGGCTGTTGCGCGAAAGGCGGTTCGCCTACCGTCTTCGCCAGACGCGCGGGCCGTGGGGGAGCGACCTTTCGTTCTCCGGCTGTACGGCCAAGTGTCAGACAAGGATCTCCGTCCGGTCCCCCTGGACCGCTGTCCTTGGGGCGCCCCTCGACTCCCCCCTCACCCCCAGAGGTCGTCACGCCATGGCAGAACTCAACCGTCGCAGGTTCCTGCAGATAGCCGGCGGCACGGCCGCCCTCACGATGCTGAACGACAGCATCGCGCGGGCTGCCGCCATCCCGGCGCAGGGCACCACCGGAACGATCAAGGACATCGAGCACATCGTCGTCCTCATGCAGGAGAACCGGTCCTTCGACCACTACTTCGGCGCGATGAAGGGTGTCCGGGGCTTCGGCGACCCGCGGCCGGTCACCCAGGACAACGGCAAGTCGGTCTTCCACCAGTCCAACGGGACGAAGGACATCCTCCCCTTCAACCCGCAGATCGAGGACCTCGGGATGCAGTTCCTGGAGGGCCTGGACCACGACTGGGCCGGCGGCCATCAGGCGTACAACAACGGCAAGTACGACAAATGGGTCCCGGCCAAGACGGCCACGACCATGTCCTACATGACCCGGAACGACATCCCGTTCCACTACGCCCTCGCCGACGCCTTCACCGTGTGCGACGCCTACCACTGCTCCTTCATCGGAGCCACGGACCCCAACCGCTACTACATGTGGACGGGTTACACGGGCAACGACGGGGTGGGCGGCGGCCCGGTCCTCGGCAACCAGGAGGCCGGCTACGGCTGGAAGACCTACCCCGAGCGCCTGGAGACCGCCGGAGTCTCCTGGAAGGTCTACCAGGACATCGGCGACGGCCTGAACGCCGCGGGTTCCTGGGGCTGGATCAACGACGCCTTCCGCGGCAACTACGGCGACAACTCGCTGCTGTACTTCAACAACTACCGCAACGCCCAGCCCGGCAGCGCCCTGTACGAGAAGGCGCGCACGGGCACCAACGTCAAGGCGGGCGACGGCTACTTCGACCGGCTGCGCGCGGACGTGGTGAACGGCACCCTGCCGCAGGTCTCCTACATCGCCGCCCCCGAGGCGTTCAGCGAGCACTCCAACTGGCCGACGAACTTCGGCGCCTGGTACATCTCGCAGGTCCTGGACGCGCTGACCGCGAACCCGGCGGTGTGGGCGAAGACCGCCCTGTTCATCACCTACGACGAGAACGACGGCTTCTTCGACCACGTGGTGCCGCCGTACCCGCCCACGTCCTCGGCCTGGGGCCTGTCCACGGCCAGCGTGACCGGCGACCTCTACAACGGGGGCGGCGGCTACGCGGCCGGACCGTACGGGCTCGGACCGCGCGTCCCGATGATCGTGGTCTCCCCGTGGAGCAAGGGCGGCTACGTCTGCTCCGAGACCTTCGACCACACCTCGGTCATCCGCTTCATGGAGAAGCGCTTCGGGGTGCAGGAGCCCAACATCTCGCCGTGGCGCCGCGCCGTCTGCGGTGACCTGACCTCCGCCTTCGACTTCACGCAGGCGGACACCGCGCCCGCCGCGCTGCCGTCCACGGCCGGGTACGTCCCGCCGGACAAGGACCGCCACCCGTCCTACCACCCGACCCCGCCGGCGACCGGCACGCTGCCGAAGCAGGAGGCCGGCTCCAAGCCGACCCGCGCCCTGGGCTACAGCCCGTACGTGGACGGCAGGGCCACCACCTCCACCGGCAAGTTCACCCTGACCTTCGCCTCCGGCCCCACCCTCGGCGCCCACTTCCACAGCACCTCGGGCAACCGCACCGACGGCCCCTGGCCCTACACGGTCGAGGCGGGCAAGACCCTCTCGGACACCTGGTCCACGAGCAGCTCCACCGGCAACCAGATCAACCTGACGGTGTGGGGTCCCAACGGCTTCCTGCGCACCTGGAAGGGCCCGGCGAAGAAGGCCGGCCCCGAGGTCACGGCCCGCCACGACGCGGCCACCGGAAACCTCAAGCTGACGCTGACCAACTCCGGCTCGGCCGCGGTCAACCTCACGGTGACCAACTCCTACGGCGGCGCGACCCAGACCCTGCGGGTCGCGGCGGGCGGTACGGCCACGTACACGGCGGACCTGGGCGCCACGGGCCGCTGGTACGACGTCAAGGTCGTCTCCGACGCGGACACCACCTTCCTGCGCCGCTTCGCCGGCCACGTGGAGACGGGCGCACCGGGCATCTCCGACCCGGCGATCAAGACCGTCTGACCCGGTCCTCCGCCCCGCGCAGCAGCCGCCGTTCCAGGACCGGGAGGTCCGCGGGGCGGTGGCTGCGGGCGTGCCGGAGCAGCAGGTCGCGGGCGGTGTCGGGGACCCGGCGGTGCTTGGGAAGAAGCGCACGGCCCCCTCCAGGCCCGCCCGGTCCGTCTCCCGCACCGCCCAGGCCAGTTCCCGCGTGGGCGCCCCGGCGAGCAGCCGCCACGGGCCCAGCTCCGCGAGCAGCGACGCCGCGTCGCCGGGCTCCTCGCGCGGGGCGCCCAGCCAGCTGAACACCAGGCTCAGCGGCACCTCCCGGGGCAGGTCCGGCGCCTCTTCGCCCCGGGCCAGCGCCCAGGCGTACGCCCGCAGCTCCTCGGGCGCCGACGCGGCCCACCGGGCCCGGTGGCGGGCCGGGATCCCGTCGGGGGACCCCGGGCCGAGCAGCCGTCCGCGCCCGCGGTCGGGATGGCGCCTTCCGCAGTATTCGCCGACCGTGCAGAGCCGGCCGCCCGCGGCCTCGTGGGACGTGTCGGTGGCGGCGACCTCGCGGAGCTCGTCCGGGTCGGTGACCTCGAACCCCCGGGGGTGGTACGGGTGCCCGTCCCCGTCGGGGCGCGAGAAGTCCCCCTCGGCAGGCGGCTCTGACCCTGATGTCGGCTTCACGGTGTGATCGTAGGCCGGGCGGGCAGAACGTACGGCGTCGGTTGCACCGCCCCCCGTCACCGAGGGAGAACGCATGGCCATCGCCCACCGCAGGATCGGCACCGGACCCCTCCGCGTCATCGTGCTGCACGACTGGTTCGGCACCTCCGCCAACTGGGGCTCCGTGCTGGACTACTTGGACCCCGAAGGGTTCTCGTACGCCTTCCTCGACTACCGCGGCTACGGTGAACGCCGCGACGTCCCCGGCCGCCACAGCCTCCCCGAGATCGCCGACGACGTCCTCGAACTCGCCGACCAGCTCGGCTGGGACACCTTCTCCCTGCTCGGCCACTCCATGGGAGGCAAGGCCGCCCAGCAGGTCCTCGTCCGGGCCCCCGAGCGGATCGAGAAACTCGCCGGGATCAACCCGGTCCCGGCCGGGCCCTACGAGATGGACGACGCGACCCACGCCCTCTTCCACGGCGCCGCCGAGGACCCGGCCAAGCGCCGGGCCATCCTCGACCTGGTCACCGGCCACCGGACGAGCCGCCACTGGCTGGAGCGCATGGTCGCCCACTCCCTGGAGGTCTCCCGGCCCGAGGCCTTCGCCGCCTACCTCGCGAGCTGGCAGCCGCTCGACCTGTCCTCCGCCGTGAAGGGCAACACCGTCCCGGTGCTGGTCCTGGTCGGCGAGCAGGACCTCGCGCTCACCGCCGACGTGATGCGCGCCACCTGGCAGGTCTGGTATCCGAACTGCCGGATCCACCCCCTCCCCGGCGCGGGCCACTACCCGCCGCACGAGACCCCCGTGGCCCTCGCCACCGAGGTCGAGGCCTTCCTGCGCGCCTAGAACCCCAAAAAGCCCGTGAGGGGTACGAGGAAACCTCGTACCCCTCACGGGACCAACAGGGTGAGTGACGGGACTTGAACCCGCGGCCACCTGGACCACAACCAGGTGCTCTACCAACTGAGCTACACCCACCACGAAGGGCGGCGGACCGCCCGTTCGATGTGCAAGCACAGCATAGCCGATCAGAAGGGTGGTCCCGCGACGCGTTATCCGGCGGACCGGCTGCCGACGAGGGTGGCGGCGAGTGCGGCGGCGAACCGGTCGCCGACACCGTCCGTGCGGCGGGTGGCGTGGGCGACGGCCGCCACGGCGAGGGCCCGGACGATCGGGTGCGGCCGCGTCCCGTCCCCGTGCAGCTCGGGCTGGAACAGCGTGGCCAGGAAGAAGGGGTGCCCGGGCAGCTCCGCGATGCGCACCTGCCCGTCCTCGTCGTGCCCCGACAGGCGCAGCCCGTGCGCGGTGAGGGCCGGCAGGTGGCGGGGCGCGGGCCCGTAGTTGCAGTGGTAGCGCTCCATCGACCGCTCCGCACCGAGTGCGGACTCGGCGAGCGAGCCGGGCTCGGCCCGTACGAGGCCCTCGTGCCCGACGAGCGAGCAGGCGAGCGGCGCGATCAGCAGGTCCTGAGCCCCGGGGTCGTTCTCGGCGTGCGCGGCCCCGGTCAGCCCGCAGACCGTCCGGGCGTACTCCAGCAGGGCGTGCTGGAAGCCGCCGCAGGTGCCGAGGAAGGGGATGCCCTCCTCGCGGGCCACCCGGATCGCGGCCAGCGCCCCGGCCTCGCTCACGTACGGGCTACCGGGCAGCACCCACACCGCGTCGAAGCGGGCCAGGGTCCCGGCGGCGGCCTCGGCCTCGGCGTCGCCGGTGGGGATCCAGTAGGCGTCGAGGACCAGCCCGTCGCGGGAGGCCAGGGCGTCGAGGAGGAGCGGGACGCGGATGTGGGACTTCACGTGCGGGGAGCGGTCGCCGACGAGGGCGATCCTCGCGATCCTCGTGGTCGGCGGCGTCGGCGTCGGGGCGGTCGGTGCGGTGGTCATGGGGATCATCCTGTGGGCGGGCCCGGCTTCAGCGCCAACGATTGTTCCTGCACCTTCGATAAGTGATCCTGATGACCATGGATCCGCACCTGCTCCGCACCTTCGTCACCGTGGCCCGGCTCTCCTCCTTCTCCGCGGCCGCACGCGAGCTCGGCTACACCCAGTCCGCCGTCTCCCAGCACATCGCCGCCCTCGAAGGAGACCTGCGCACGGAGCTCCTCACCCGCCGGCCCGTCGCACCGACCCCGGCCGGCACGCGGCTGCTCGAACACGCCGGGCCGCTGCTGCTGCGGCTCGACGCCGCGCGGGCCGACGTGCTGCGGCTGGCCGCCGCGCCGCCCGGCCGGGTCACGCTCGCCGCCTCCCCGCTGGCCGTCGGCCCCGCGCTGCTCGCGGCACTGCCCGCCACCGGGGTCACCCTGCGGGTGCTGCCCCCGGCCGAGGTGCCCGCCGCCGTCGCCACCGGCGGCTGCGACCTCGGCCTCGTCGACGGTCCGGCCGCGCCCAGCGATCCGCTGCGGCTGCCCGACGTGGCCCCGCTCACCGTGACGGGCGTGGCGGAGGAGGAGCTGGCCGTGCTGCTGCCCGCCGGGCACCCCTTCGCCGGGAGGACCGCCGTCCGGCTGGACGACCTCGCCGACGCGCGCTGGCTCGACGCCCCCGGCGTCGGGCTGCCGCTCACCGCCGCCCGTGCCTCCGTGCGCTACGACGGCACCGACCTGCTGGCGCTGTGCGCCCTCGCCACTGCCGGGCACGGCCTCGTCATGCTGCCGCGCCGGGTCGCCGAGGCCGCCGGCGCGGGGGTCGCCGTACCGGTGTCCGCGCCGCGCCTGGTGCACCGTACGGAGCTCCTGTCGCCGGGCAGCCCGACCGGCGCGGCCGCTGCGCTCGCCGCGCGACTCACGGCAGGATCACCCGTATGACACGTGACGCCTCATCTGAAGCCCCCGCACCCTTCACCGCCGATGACTACGCCGCCCGGATGACCGCCGCCGCGCGGAGCGCCGCCGACGCGGGCCTGGCCGGGCTGCTGATCGCCCCCGGACCGGACCTCACGCACCTCACCGGATACCGGCCCACCGCCGAGACCGAGCGGCTGACCCTGCTCGTACTGGCGGCCGGGCAGGAGCCGGTGCTCGTCGTACCCGCGCTGGAGGCCGCGGACGCGGCCAAGGCCGCCGGTGCCGGCGCGCTGACCCTGCGGGACTGGGTCGACGGGAAGAACCCGTACACCGTGACCGCGCCCCTGCTGGACGCCGCCGGGCGCTTCGGGGTGAGCGACAACACCTGGGCGCTGCATCTCCTCGGACTCCAGCGGGAGTTGCCCGCCACCTCCTACGCGCCGCTCACCGACTGCCTGCCCATGCTCCGCGCGGTCAAGGACGAGCGCGAGCTGGAGCGCCTCGCCGCGGCGGGAGAGGCCGCCGACGCCGCCTACGCGCAGATCCTCCACGTCCCCTTCGCCGGCCGCCGGGAGACCGACGTCGCCGAGGACCTGGCCGCGCTGCTGCGGGTACACGGCCATTCCCAGGTCGACTTCACCGTCGTCGGCTCCGGCCCCAACGGCGCCAACCCGCACCACGAGGCCGGCGAGCGGGTCATCCGGCACGGCGACATGATCGTCCTCGACTTCGGCGGCCTGAGGTTCGGCTACGGCTCCGACATCTCCCGCACCGTGCACGTGGGCGAGCCGAGCGCCGAGGAGCAGCGCGTCCACGACATCGTCCGCGAGGCCCAGCAGGCCGGTGTGGCGGCGGTCCGGCCGGGCGTCTCCTGCCAGGAGGTGGACCGCGCTGCCCGTGCGGTGATCACCGAGTTCGGCTACGGCGACCGCTTCATCCACCGCACCGGCCACGGCATCGGGGTCACCACGCACGAGCCGCCGTACATGATCGAGGGCGAGGAGCAGCCCCTCGTCCCCGGCATGTGCTTCTCCGTGGAGCCGGGCATCTACCTGCCCGGCCGGTTCGGCGTCCGCATCGAGGACATCGTGACGGTCACCGAGGACGGCGGCCGCCGCCTCAACAACGCCCCGCGCGAGCTCGCGATCGTCGAGTAGGAAGACCGCTTACGGGCCCAGGACCACCGCCGATTCGCCCGGTACGTGGATCCGTCCGTCCGGTCCCGGGTGTGCGAGCGGCTCCCACGCGGCCAGCACCCGTACCCCGTTGCGGCCCAGCGCGATCGTCACCGGCTCCGGGGAGAGGTTCACGGACACCCGTACGTCGCCCCGCCGGAAGGTGAGCCAGCGCCGTTCCTCGTCGTGGGCGACCCGGACCGCCGCCAGGTCCGGGTCGCGCAGGTCCGGGTGGGTGCGGCGGAGCGCGATCAGGGTGCGGTACCAGTCCAACAGGCGTGCGTGCGCGCCCTGTTCGGGCTCCGACCAGTCCAGGCAGGATCGGTCCCGGGTGGCCGGGTCCTGCGGGTCCGGGATCTCTTCGGCCTTCCAGCCGTGCGCCGCGAACTCCCGGCGCCGGCCGGTCCGTACCGCCTCGGCGAGCTCCGGGTCGGGGTGGTCGGTGAAGAACTGCCAGGGGGTCCCGGCGCCCCACTCCTCGCCCATGAACAGCATCGGCACGAACGGCCCGGTCAGCGCCACGGTCGCGGCGCAGGCCAGCAGGCCGGGGGAGAGCGAGGCGGAGAGCCGGTCGCCGAGGGCCCGGTTGCCGATCTGGTCGTGGGTCTGGGTGTAGCCGAGGAAGCGGTGGGCCGGGGTCCGGCGGCGGTCCACCGGGCGGCCGTGGGCGCGGCCGCGGAAGGAGGACCAGGTCCCGTCGTGGAAGAACGCCCGCGTCATGGTCTTGGCGAGGGCGGCGAGCGGGGCGGCGGCGAAGTCGGCGTAGTAGGCCTGGGATTCGCCGGTCAGCGCGCAGTGCAGGGCGTGGTGGAAGTCGTCGTTCCACTGGGCGTGCAGGCCCAGGCCGCCGGCGGCGCGCGGGGTGGTGGTGCGCGGGTCGCACCGGTCGGACTCGGCGATCAGGAACAGGGGCCGGCCGGAGTCCGCCGCCAGCTCGTCGACGGCCGCGGTCAGTTCCTCCAGGAAGGTCAGCGCCCGCCCGTCGGCCAGCGCGTGCACGGCGTCCAGCCGCAGCCCGTCGATGCCGTAGTCGCGCAGCCAGGCCAGCGCGCTGCCCAGGAGGTACGCGCGCACCTCGTCGGAGCCGGGCGCGTCCAGGTTCACCGCCGCCCCCCAGGGGGTGTGGTGGGTGTCGGTGAAGTACGGCCCGAAGGCGGGCAGGTGGTTCCCGGAGGGACCGAGGTGGTTGTGGACCACGTCGAGCACCACGCCCAGCCCGGCGGCGTGCGCGGCGTCCACGAAGCGGGCCAGGCCGGCCGGGCCGCCGTACGGCTCGTGCACCGCCCAGGGCGCGACCCCGTCGTAGCCCCAGCCGTGCCGGCCGGAGAAGGAGCAGACCGGCATCAGCTCCACGTGCGTGACGCCGAGGGCGGTGAGGTGGCCGAGGCGGGCGGCGGCGGAGTCGAAGGTGCCCTCGGGGGTGAAGGTGCCGATGTGGAGCTCGTACAGGACGGCGTCCTGGAGCGGGGTGTGCGGCGGCGCGTGCTGCGGGGCGAGGGCCTCGAAGTCGACCACCGCCGACAGTCCGTCGGGGCCGTCCGGGAGCCGCCGCCCGCGGGGGTCGGGCCGTGGGCCGGGGTCGCCGTCCAGCACGAACCCGTAGCGGCTTCCGTCGGCGGCCGGGGCCTGCACGGTCCACCAGCCGTCCCGGTCCGGATCGCGCGCCATCTCGTACGTGGCGTCGTCGAGTCGCATGGCGACATGACCTGTCAGCGGTGCCCACACCTCGAACTGCACGGACGGTCCCCTCGTCTCCGGCGGTGTCCAGCATGCGTATCGTGCCCATCATTCCGGGCGTGGCGGGGGAGTTCTGGACACTCCGGCCCCGACGGGCCGACAATCACCCTGTGACGTCGAGTTTCGAAATCCCCGCCTTCCCCGCGCCGCGGCTGTCCGACGCCGAGCGCGACCGGGCGCTGGGCCAGCTCCGGGAAGGGGCTGCCCTCGGCAAGCTGTCCCACGACACCTTCCTGCGCCGGATGGAACTCGCCCTGGTCGCCCGCCGCTCCGAGGACCTCGCCGTCCTCACGGCCGATCTCCAGGCCCGGCAGGGAGCCGAAAGCCCGTGGACCCGTCGGCTGTTCGGCTGGGTCGGCCGGGCCTCGGCGGTGTCCGTCGGCATCCGGCAGGCCTGGGCCGCCGAGAGACTGCCCAAGCTGCTGCTCCCGCACCCGAGCGCGGGAGCCCTGCGGATCGGCCGCGACCCCGGCAACGGGCTGCGGCTCAGCCACGAGACCGTCTCCCGGGCGCACGCGGAGCTCAGCCTGCGCGACGGGGTGTGGGTGCTCAAGGACCTCGGCTCGACCAACGGGACCGCGGTCAACGGGCGCCGGGTGACGGGCTCCGCGGTCGTCCGGGACGGGGACCAGGTCAGCTTCGGGAAGATGACCTTCCGGCTTTCCGCGGGATAGGACCGCGGGACAGGACCGCGGGAAACAGGTCCGCGGGACAGGAGCCGGCCGCTCCGCCGGACCCGCCGGTTCGGCGTCGGGGGGCACCGCGCAGGATGGCGGACATGGAACACACCTCCGTCATCCGCCGCGCACGCGTCGGGGACCTGCCCCGCCTGGTCGAGCTCATGCACGAGCACATCGCGTACGAGAAGTCGGCGCCGCGTCCGCCGGACCTCGCCGGCCGGCTCGGCCCCCAGCTCTTCGCCGAGGAGGCGCGGCTGTGGGTGCTGCTCGCCGAGACCCCGGACGGCGTGGTCGCCGGATACGCCTCCTGCTCGGCCGAGTTCTCCTTCTGGGACGCCCGGCACTACCTCCACATGGACTGCCTCTACCTGGCGGAGGGCGCCCGCGGCCACGGCCTCGGCGCCGCCCTGATGGACGGCGTGACGGGCCTGGCCCGCGAGCTCGGCATGGACCAGGTCCAGTGGCAGACCCCCGACTGGAACGAGGGCGCGATCCGCTTCTACGACCGGCTCGGCGCCACCGGCCACCCCAAGCGCCGGTACGGCCTGCCCGTGGCCCCCGCCGGGTCCTGAGCGGGGGCCGGCCGAGCCCCGGGCGCCGGTCGGTTACCGCTCGGCCGCCACGAGCCGCTCGTAGGCCGCCAGGACGGTCCGGGCCTGGTGTTCCACCTGGGTGGCCACCGGGACCCAGCGGGCACCGAAGCGGGCCGCGAACTCCTCGCACCACCCCGTGACCAGCCGGTCCAGCCCGGGCGCCGCCGGATGCCCCTGGGCGCGCAGCACCCGGAGCAGCATCGCGGCGGCGCGCAGCGAGAGCCGGCGGCCGAAGGCGTCGATGCTGGCGATGTACGCGGCCGTGGCCTCCGCGGGCGCCTCGGCGCCGGTCCACTCGACGGCGATCCGGGGGATCAGCGCGAGCGTCCAGTCCACCGCGCGCAGCAGCGGCGCCGTGGCCGGGTCCTCGTACGGCAGCGAGCCGGACCGGATCCGGTCCCGCACCCCGGCGACGAGCGCGGCGTCCGCGGTGAGCCGCCCGGCCAGCATCCGCAGGGCCCCGCGCGGATCGGGGTGCGGGGCCGGATCGTCCACCAGGTCGGAGGCCCACATGGGGACTTCGACGATGGCGGTCGTGCCGGCGTACCGGTGCGCGTGGTACCAGGTGCTGAGCCGGGTGTCCTCCGGGTGGAAGGCCCCGGCGGCCTCGCTCCCCGGCTGCGGGATCACGAAGATCCCGGGCCCGGGGGAGGGCCAGCCGGCGGCGTCCGAGGCCCCGTTCTCCACCGGGATGCGCAGCTCGGCGGCCGATTTGGCGAACGGCTCGGCGAGGCCCGGTATGTCCCGGGTGAGCTGCACCCAGGAGCCGCCGAGATCGGTGGCGTGCAGGGAGACCTGGAGGACGGGCCGCAGCTCGTCGATGAGCGCGGTCAGGGCCAGGGTCTCGGGCGGCAGCCGGTCCGGAGGCAGTAAAGACGGTGCCCACTCGGGCTGTTCGGGGCCGGGCGGCCGGAAGAAGCTCCGGTGGTAGTCCAGGAGCGAGTACGGGCGGGGCGTACGGTGCAGGTCCGCGCCGTCCGGGTCGGCGCAGAGCAGGAAGTGCCAGCCGCAGCCCGCCCGCGGCGCCGGGTCGCCCAGGACGCGGCGGGCGAGCGAGAGCGCGGTGGCGCCGCCGACGGGCTCGTTGGCGTGCGCCCCGGCGACGACGAGGACGTTGCGGGTGCCGGGGCCCACGGGTGCGACGGAGAGCACCCACAGCGGCTGCCCGGCCCGGGAGGTGCCGGCCTGGCGGAGCCGGGCCTCGCCGGGGTGTTCGTCCGCCAGCGCACGGGCGGCGAGCCCGAGTTCCTGCGGTGTGGGGTAGCACATGTCACGGAGGAGAGTCACAAGGGATGCCATGCCCGCCGCGCCCACCGCCTACTGCTCCGCAGGTCCCGCAGTTCCCGGGCAGTCGGGTGCGGCGCCGTTGCCGGGGGCGCTGCCCCCGGGCCCCCGCGCCTCAAACGCCGGCGGGGCTTCACTTCAGTTGCTGGTGCAGGCCGCGGCCTGCCAGCGACAGGAAGGCTTCGCCCACGGCCTCCGACAGCGTCGGGTGGGCGTGGACGTGCCGGGCCACGTCGGACGGTTCCGCGTCCCAGCCCACGATCAGCTGGCTCTCCGCGATCATCTCCGACACGTGCGGCCCCACCAGGTGCACGCCCAGCACCCGCCCGCCCCGTTCCGCGACGACCTTCACCGTGCCGCCCTGCCCGTGCACCATCCCCTTGGCCACCGCCGTCAGCGGCATCGAGTTCACCACCACGTCGTACGCGGCCTCGCGCGCCTGCGCCTCCGTCAGGCCGACGGCGGCGGTCTGCGGCGCCGAGTACGTCACCCGCGGCACCGTCGCGTAGTCCACCGGCACGGTCGGCACGCCCCCCAGGGTCTCCGCCACCAGCAGCCCCTCCGCGAAGGAGGCGTGCGCCAGGCCCGGTGACGGCGGCGGCAGCAGGTCGCCCACCACGTGGATCCCGGGGACGGCGGTCTCCAGCCGCGACCAGTCGGCCGGCGCCACGAACCCCCGCTCGTCGGTGGCCAGTCCGGCCGCCGCCAGGTCCAGCCCGTCGGTCACCGGGACCCGGCCCACCGCCACGAGCAGCCGCTCCGCGCGGAGCTCCCGGAGCTCCCCGCGCGCGGTGCGCACGGTGGCCCGTACCGTCCCGTCCCGTACGACGGCCTCCTCCAGCCGGGCCCCCGTCTGCACGTCGATCCCGCGCTTCTTCAGGCCCCGCGCCAGATGCCGGGACACGTCGGCGTCCTCCAGCGGAACCAGCCGGTCCGCGGCCTCCACCAGCGTCACCTCGGCCCCCATCGACCGGTGGAAGGAGGCGTACTCCACGCCGATCGCCCCGCCGCCCAGCACCAGGACCGAGCGCGGCAGCCCGGGGGCGAACAGCGCGTCGTCGCTGGTCACGACCGTGTGCCCGTCGGGTTCCAGGCCGGGCAGGGTGCGCGGCCGCGACCCGGTGGCCAGCACGATGCCGCGGGTGGCGGTGAACTCCCGGCCATCCTCGGTCCGTACCGACCGCGGCCGGGTCAGCCGGGCCCCGCTGCGCACCACGCGCACCCCGGCGTGCTCCAAGTGCCCTTCCACGCCCTTGTGGTTGCGCGAGACGATGTCGTCCCGGGTGGCGGTCAGGGCAGCCCAGTCCACCGATTCCACGCTCGCCCGCACGCCCCAGCGGGTCCGGGCCTCGGTTATGCCGTCGACGAGTTCGGCCGCGTGCAGCATGGCCTTGCTGGGGATGCAGCCGCGGTGCAGGCAGGTCCCGCCGATCTTGTCGCGTTCCGCGAGGAGGACGGTCAGTCCGAGGGCCGAGGCGCGCAGGGCGGTGCTGTAGCCGCCGGTGCCGCCGCCGATCACGATCACGTCCACGGTGTTGCCGCTGTCGCTGTTCATGCGCCCAGCCTGCGCGGCCCGTTCCCATGAGTCCAAGGCAATGATCTTCTCGGCGCCATGCAGGCTGTTTATGCTTCCTGCTCATGAGCCTGCGTCAGATGGAGTACTTCCTCGCCGTCGTGGAGGAGTCCTCCTTCACCCGGGCCGCCGATGCCCTGCACGTGACCCAGCCCGCGCTCTCCCATCAGGTCAAGGCCCTGGAGCGGTCCGTGGGCGGCGAACTGCTGGAGCGCATGCCGCGCGGAGTGAGGCTCACCCCCATGGGCCGCGCCTTCCTCCCGCACGCCCAGCTCGCCGTCCACAGCGCCCGCCAGGCCGAGCGGGCCGCCCGCGCCGCCGCCGGGGCCGACGGCGGGGAACTGCACCTCGCCACCGTCCACGCCCTCGCCGTCGGCCTGCTCCCCGGCGTCGCCGCCCGCTGGCGGACCCTGCACCCGGGGGTGGCACTGGTGCTGCGCGAGTACGGCTCCACCGAGGCCCTGGCGGAGCAGCTGGAGCGCGGCGTCGCCGATCTCGCGGTCGGTCCGGAGCCCAGGGAGTGGGCCGGGCCGGTGCTGCGGCTGGGCCGGGAGGAGCTGGTGATCGTCGTGCCGTTCGACGACCCCCTGGCCGGGCGGGGCGCCGTCAAGCTGACCGAGCTGGCCGACCGGGACTGGATCCGCTGCGCGATGGAACCGCTGGTCCAGGGGCAGCTCGTCCTCGACCGGGCGTGCGGCGAGGCCGGATTCACCCCGCGCACGGTCCTGCGCACCGAGCACACCTCGACCGCCGTACGGATGGCGGCCGCCGGGGTCGGCGTCGTCATGGCCCCGGCCCACATGGTCCGGGGGGCCGTCGGCGAGGACTGCGTGCTGCTCTCCCTCGACCCGCCGTGGCACCGGCCCCTGGCGGTCTTCTCCCGGGTCCCGCTGACCGGCGCGGCGGCGGCCTTCGCCGAGCTACTCCTCGCGCAGTAGGACCGCCACGGGCCGGGCGGCCAGCAGTTCGGACAGCCGCGGCCGGCCTTCGTAGGACCGGTACGGGGACCCGTCCGCCGGCGGGGTCCACCGCCCCGGCGGCAGCGGCAGGGTGGTGCCGCGCCAGCCGCCCGACGCGGCCAGCCGGTGCGAGAGCCGGGTGGCCGCCACCAGCAGGCCCGGCGAGCGGGCGAAGGCCAGGCAGTGGTCCGCCGCCGGGCCCCGGGCCGGCAGCGGGGCGTACCCGGCGAACAGGTCCGGCCGGTCCCGGCGCAGCCGGAGCAGGGCGGCCGTGAGGGCCAGCTTCTCCTCGGCCGGTCCCTGCGGGGCGGCCCCCGCGTCCAGCCGGGCCAGCTCCCGGTGCGGGAAGCGGGCCGGGCGCCGGTTGTCGGGGTCGACCAGGGCCCGGTACTCCGTCTCGGCGCCCTGGTAGACCTCCGGGACGCCCGGCATCGCCAGGTGCAGCAGGGTCATGCCGAGGAGGTTGGCGCGGGCCGCCTCCGCCAGCTCCGGCGGAAGGTCGAGCGGGCCTTGTACGTACGCCGGGACGCCCGCCTCGTAGTCCTCGTCCCGGTCGGTCCAGCTGGTGTGCAGGGCGGCCTCGCGGACCGACTTGAGCAGGGCCTCGGCCAGCCGGGGCACGGCCTCGGGGACCCGGCCGAGCCCCAGCGCGCTCTGCCGGGCCACCCAGGCCAGGTGGGGGTCCGGGCCGGCGGGGCCGCCCATCAGCTCCGGCGCCTGCGACAGCGCCGAGATCCGGGCCCGGACGTCCGCGCTGCGCTTGGTGTCGTGCGTGGACAGCACCGTGCCCGCCCCGGGCCAGTCCCGCGCCAGGGCGGCGCAGTACGCGTGGAACTCCGCGGCGGACACCGCCGGCCGCCCCGGCTCCCCGCCGACCTCGGTGGCCGACAGCAGGGCCGCGTACCGGTAGAAGGCCCGGTCCTCCAGGGACTTGGCGCGCAGGGCCGCCGAGGTCTGGGCGAAGCGGGCCGCGAAGGCCGGATCCCGCAGCAGCAGCTCCCGTACGCCGGCCACCGCGTCCGGACCGGCCAGCGCGGCGGCCTGCTCCAGGGCCTGCGGCGCGGGCTCCGGATCACCGGGATACGGCCGGTAGACGGGATAGGCGATCAGCAACTCCCTCACGGCCTGCGCCAGTTCCGGACCGGCCTGTCGTTCCAGTGCCCCCAGCTCGGCGGCCAGGTCCCCGGTCAGCACCTCCCGCGCCGAGGCCCGGGCGGCCTGCGGCCACGGCGGGAGACCGGTGGACCTCCCGTAGCGGTCGGCCAGTTCGGCGGCCCCCGCCGGGTCGGTGAACACCCCGTCCACCCGGTGCAGCGCGTCGTATCCGGTGGTCCCCGCCACCGGCCATGACGGCGGCAGCCGTTCGTGGCGGGCCAGGATCTTCTCGACCACCACCCAGCAGCCGTCCCCGGCCGCCGCCCGCAGCCGCCGCAGGTACTGCTCCGGGTCCGCCAGCCCGTCCACGTGGTCGATCCGCAGCCCCTGCGCGACCCCGTCCCGGACCAGCTCCAGCACCTTCGCGTGGGTGGCCGTGAACACCTCGGGGTCCTCCACGCGGACCCCGATCAGCTCCGAAATGGTGAAGAACCGCCGGTAGTTGAGGGAGGTGCGGGCCTCCCGCCACCAGGCCGGCCGGTACCACTGCGCGGCGAGCAGCTCGGGCAGCGCCAGCCCCGCGGTCCCTTCGCGCAGCGGGAACTCCTGCTCCCCGTACCGCAGCACCTCGCCGTCGGCCCACAGCTCGCAGGTCTCCACCGGTCCGGCGAGCACGGGCAGCAGCACCTGCCCGCGGCCGGCCTCCCAGTCGATGTCGAACCAGCGGGCGTACGGCGAGCCCGGCCCGTCCCGGAGCACCTCCCACAGCGGCCGGTTCAGGCGCAGCGGCGTCGGCACCGCCATGTGGTTGGGCACGATGTCGAGGACCAGGCCGAGCCCGTGCTCCCGGGCGGCCGCGGCGAGGGCCCGCAGGCCCGGCTCGCCGCCGAGCTCGGCCCGCACGCGGGAGTGGTCGGTGACGTCGTACCCGTGGGCCGATCCGGGCACCGCCTCCAGGACGGGGGAGAGGTGCAGGTGCGACACGCCGAGCGAGGCGAGGTACGGCACGGCCGCCTCGGCCGCCGCGAAGGGGAACTCCGGACGCAGCTGGAGGCGGTAGGTCGACGCCGGGGTGACAGGTGTCGGAACGTCAGGTTCCGATTCGGTGGTCGGGTGCGGCTGGCTCATGAGAACGTACGTACCCAGCCTGCCGGATTCCGTGCCATTACCCAATGCATCCGAGTGACTGCGCCGGGTTATCGTCGATCAAGTGGTTGGAACCGTCAACACCTATCGAAGAGTCATCGCCCTGACCGGGCCCCTACTTCCGCTCGTCTCTTTCCTCGCCCGACTGCCCGTCGCGATGTCGCAGTTCGGCAGCTTCCTGCTGGTCGCCCAGACCAGCGGCTCCCTCGCCACCGCCGGTGTGGTCGGAGGCGCCCTCTCCCTCGGCCAGGTCCTCTTCGGACCGGTCCTCGGCTGGCTCGCCGACCGGCACGGGCAGCGGCCCGTGGTCCTGGCCGCCGCCGCCGTCAACGCCGTCGCCACCGCCGCTCTGGTCGCCGGGGCGCTCGGCCATCTGGCCACCGTCCCGCTCGCCGCGATCGGCGCCCTCACCGGCGCCTCCGTACCGCTGATCGGGCCGCTCGCCCGGACCCGCTCCGTGGCCCTGGCCCACCGCGCCAAGTCCGACGAGAGCGTCGTGGGCGCCGTCCACGCACTCGAAGGCACCCTGGACGAGGTCTCGTTCGTCTTCGGGCCCGCCCTCGTCGGGATCGCCGCGCTCCTCGCGCACCCGGCCGTCGCCCTCGCCGGCGCGGCCGGACTCGTCGCCGTCTTCGGCACCGTCTACGCGCTGCACCCGACCGCCGCCGTCACGGCCGGGTCGCCCGCGCGCGCCCGGGGCACGGGGAGCCGGGTCCGGCCGCCGGGCGTGGTCCACGCCGTACGCGGCTCGCTGGCCCTCCAGGGCGCCATGTTCGGCGCCTGTCAGGCCGGCATCACGGCGCTCACCGTCCGGCTGGGCGTTCCGGACCAGGCCGCCGTCGTCTACTCCGCGATGGGCGTCGTCAGCGCGGTCGTCGGCATCTCGCTCGGCGCGCTGCCCGCCCGCTTCGGACTGCGGCTGCGCTGGCGGGTGGCGACCGGCGCGGCCCTGGTGCTCTCGGCGCCCCTGCTGTTCACCGACAGCCTGCTGCCGCTGTACGCCGTCGTCACCGTGCTCGGGGCCGCCTACGCACCCCACCTGATCACCGCCTTCGCGCTCACCGAGCGCGCCGTGGAGCCGGCCCGGCTCTCCGCGTCCATGGCCTTCGCCGCCAGCTGCCTGGTGGCCGGGCAGGCCACGGCCCTCGTCGTCTGCGGGCGCCTCGCCGAGGCGTACGGGCCCGCCGGGGCCTTCGCCGTGGCCGTGGGGGCGGCCGCGCTCTGCCTGACCCTCGCCCTGGTCACCCGGGTGCCCGCCGACCGTACGCACACCGTCAAGGCCCTCCCGGGCCGGCAGACCGGCCGGGCCGCATCCCCGGTGGCCGGGGAGGGCGGCGCCGCCTACGCCGGGCGCTGAAGCACCACCAGACACCGTCCTGTCAGCGCCACCCGGTCACCCGCCGCGTACTGCGGCCCGGTGCCGGGTGGCAGCACGTCAGCCCGGGCCGTGTCCACCACCAGCCGCCACTGCGCGCCGTGCCCCGCCGGGACGGTGAAGTCCTGAGGTTCCGCACCGGCGTTGAACATCAGCAGGAACGAGTCGTCGGTGATCCGCTCCCCGCGCGTGCCCGGCTCGGAGATCGCCTCCCCGTTGAGGAAGACGGTCAGCGCCCGCGCGTGCTGCGCCTGCCAGTCGCGCGCCCGCATCTCCTCGCCGTGCGGGGTGAACCAGGCGATGTCGGAGAGCTCGTCGTGCGTGCCCTCCACCGGGCGGCCGTGGAAGAACCGGCGCCGCCGGAAGACGGGGTGGTCGCGGCGCAGCCACACCATCCGCCGGGTGAACTCCAGCAGGGACGGCGGTGGTTTGCCGGGCTCCGGCCAGCGCACCCACGACAGTTCGTTGTCCTGGCAGTAGGCGTTGTTGTTGCCGCCCTGGGTGCGGCCGAACTCGTCGCCGTGGCTGAGCATGGGCACCCCCTGCGACAGCATCAGGGTGGCCGTGAAGTTGCGCATCTGGCGCTCGCGCAGCTCGACGATCTCCGGGTCCTCGGTCGGACCCTCCACCCCGCAGTTCCAGGAACGGTTGTGGGTCTCGCCGTCCCGGTTGCCCTCCCGGTTCGCCTCGTTGTGCTTCTCGTTGTACGAGACCAGGTCGTGCAGGGTGAAACCGTCGTGGCAGGTGGTGAAGTTGATGGAGGCCAGCGGGCGCCGCCCGTCGTCCTGATAGAGGTCCGAGGAGCCCGTCAGCCGGCCCGCGAACTCCGCCAGCGTGCGCGGCTGCCCGCGCCACAAGTCCCGTACGGTGTCGCGGTACTTGCCGTTCCACTCGGTCCACAGCGGCGGGAAGTTGCCCACCTGGTAGCCGCCCTCGCCCAGGTCCCAGGGCTCCGCGATCAGCTTCACCTGGCTGACCACCGGATCCTGCTGGACCAGGTCGAAGAACGAGGACAGCCGGTCCACCTCGTGGAACTGGCGCGCCAGCGTGGCGGCCAGGTCGAAGCGGAAGCCGTCCACGTGCATCTCGGTGACCCAGTAGCGCAGCGAGTCCATGATCAGCTGGAGCACGTGCGGGGAGCGCATCAGCAGCGAGTTCCCGGTCCCGGTGGTGTCCATGTAGTGCCGGGGATCGTCCGCCAGCCGGTAGTACGAGGCGTTGTCCAGCCCGCGGAAGGACAGCGTCGGGCCCAGGTGGTTCCCCTCGGCGGTGTGGTTGTAGACCACGTCCAGGATCACCTCGATCCCGGCCTCGTGCAGGGCCCGGACCGCCGACTTGAACTCCAGCACCTGCTGGCCGCGGTCACCCGAGGCGTAGCCGTTGTGCGGGGCGAAGAACCCGATGGTGTTGTAGCCCCAGTAGTTGCTCAGCCCGTCGTTGACCAGCCGGTGGTCGTTGACGAACTGGTGCACCGGCATCAGCTCCAGCGCCGTCACCCCGAGCTTGGCGAGGTGACCGATGACCGCCGGGTGCGCGAGCGCCCCGTACGTGCCGCGCAGCTCCTCCGGAAGGTCCGGATGGTTCATGGTCAGACCCTTGACGTGGGCCTCGTACAGCACGGTGTGGTGGTACTCGTGGCGCGGCGGCCGGTCGTTGGCCCAGTCGAAGTACGGGTTCACCACCACCGAACTCATGGTGTGCGGGGCGGAGTCCAGGTCGTTGCGCGAATCGGGGCGGCCGAAGTGGTAGCCGTACACCTGTTCGCCCCAGGCCACGCTGCCGCTGATCGCCCGGGCGTACGGGTCCAGCAGGAGCTTCGCCGCGTTGCAGCGCAGCCCGCGCTCGGGCTCGTAGGGGCCGTGGACACGGAAGCCGTAGCGCTGGCCCGGCATGATCCCGGGCAGGTACGCGTGCCGGACGAAGGCGTCCGTCTCGCGCAGTTCCACGGCCGACTCGGATCCGTCGTCGTGGAGGAGGCACAGCTCGATGCGTCGGGCGGCCTCGGAGTAGACCGCGAAGTTGGTGCCGGCGCCGTCGTAAGTGGCACCGAGCGGATACGCCTGTCCCGGCCAGACCTGCATGGATAACGACTCTTCCCTCTATGTCGGAGGATGTTCCCGGCTGATCCGGCGTGGACCACGTCACTGCCCGATCTTCCCCGAAAGAGGGGCCGCACACGCGGACTTGGGAGGGGTCCTACCGGGTGACCCGCAGAGCTGATATGCGGGTCAACGGACTGTCTGCGCATCCGATAATGGGTCAACCGGCAGTCGGTGTGCGGACCATCGGGCTGCACCGGGCCGCGCGCGCGGAGTACCCTTCCGTGATCACTGGAGACGGGCGTCCAGACGCAGAAGGCGGTGCACGGGTGAGCTCGGGAGGTCTGGAGCTGCCCCCTGGTGACAGCAGTCACGAGGGTGGCCCGGCGGACGCACCGGAGAGTGCCCCCGACGGGGCACCGGCGGGGATCGCCGCCGGAGCGGTCTCCCTGGCGGGCGGACCGGCGGCGGCCGGCAGCGCACGGGGGCCGGGATCCGCGGGCGCCGAGCTGGACTGGGGCGCGGACGCCTGGGGCGAGGTCCGTACGCGGGCCCAGCGCGCGGGCCGTGCGTACATCTGGCTGAACTTGATCGAACAGCGGCTGCGGTCGGTGGTCGGGGCGGTGCTGCGGCCCATCTACGAGCCGGTGCACGGCGGGGACGACTGGGTGGTCGCGGCCGCCGGGCCCGCCGGGCAGGAATGGGTGCAGCGGGCGGTGGCCGTGCGCGAGGTCAGCCGGCGCAAGGGCTACCTGCTCGACTCCGCCGACGACAACGTGCTGAGCTTCCTGACCCTCCCGCAGCTGCGGGAGCTGATGGTCCAGCACTGGCCGTGCTTCGAGCCGTACTTCGACGACCGGCGCGAGATCGAGCTGGCCCTCGACGAGCTCGAGGTCACGCGCAACGTCGTGTCCCGCAACCGGGCGCTGTCGCGTCCGGTGCTGGAGCAGGCGGAGCGGGCCTCGGCGCGGCTGCTGGAGGTGCTCGGCGGGGGCGCGGGCAGCCCCTCGGCGGACCGGCTGCCGATCGACGCCGTCGAGGACTTGGTGGGCGACCGGTACGCCGACGTCATCTCGGTCCACCCGGACCGGGTGCGGCTCCAGCGGCAGCTCCCGGCCGAGGACCTGTTCGGGGGTGCGCGGCGGCTCGACGCCATCGGCATCGGGCTCAACCTGCTGGTCCAGAACTTCTCCGGCCGAAGACTCGTCCGGCTCACGGAAGCCGGCTGCCGGGTGCGGCTGCTGTTCCTGAACCCGGCGAGCAGCGCGGTCAAGCGGCGCGAGCGGGAGCTCGGGCTGCGCAAGGGCGAGCTGAGCCGCTCGGTGGAGATGAACATCCTGCACGTCCGCCGGGTCCGGGCGGGCCTGCGCGATCCCTCCCGGTTCGAGATCCACGTCTTCGACGAGACGCCCCGCTTCACCGCCTATCTGGTGGAGGGGGAGTCCTCGGGCATCGCCGTGGTCCAGTCGTACCTGCGCCGGGCGCGCGGCATGGAGTCGCCCGTCCTGGTGCTGCGCGGGGGCGGGCGCGGTGTGCCGAAGGACGCGGACCACGGGCTGTTCACGACGTACCGGGAGGAATTCGAGTTGATGTGGGAGGACTCCCGCCCGGTGTCGTGAGGGACCCGAGGGAGACCTGAGGGGGGCGTCGTGCGGCTTGTCAGTGCCCCGTGGCAGGCTGAAAGTCGTTGACCGAAGGTGTACGTACGGGGGAGGGGCACGGGGTGGAGGACTGGCACGGCGGTGTGCTGATCGGGTTCGACCTGGAGACGACCGGCACGGAGCCGGAGGAGTCGCGGATCGTGACGGCGGCATTGGTCGAGGTACGGGGCGCGGTGGTCGGTGAGCGGCGCGGCTGGCTCGCGGATCCGGGGATACCGATCCCGCGGGAGGCTTCGGCGATCCACGGGATCAGCACGGAGCGGGCGGTCGCCGAGGGCCGTCCGGTGCGCGAGGTCGCGGACGAGGTCGCGGAGGCGCTGGTCGGGCACTGGCGCGCCGGCGCGGTGGTCGTCGCGTACAACGCGGCCTTCGACCTGACCCTGCTCTCGGCGGAACTGGCCCGGCACGGGCTGCCGTCGCTGGCCGACCGGCTGGGCGGGGCGGGGGTCCCCCCGGCGGAGCCGGGAGGACGGACCGGGCCGGTGGTGGACCCGCTGACCATCGACCGGGCCGTGGACCGCTACCGGCGGGGCAAGCGGACCCTGGAGGCGGTCTGCGGGGTGTACGGGGTCACCCTGGAGGACGCGCACGACGCGGGGGCGGACGCGCTGGCAGCGGTCCAGGTGGCCCGCGCGATAGCCCAGCGGCATCCGGAGGTGGCCGCGCTCACCCCGGCCGACCTGCACGCGAGGCAGGGCGCCTGGCACGCCCGCTGGGCCCGGGACTTCCAGTCGTACCTGCGCCGGCAGGGCACCCCGGACGCGGTGATCGACACGGCCTGGCCGCTGCGGGGCCTGGTTCCGGCGGGCGGCTGAGGGCGTGTCCGCTTCGATCGGCTGGCTCGACGGGACCGACTTCGGCGTCTACGCGTTGTGCCCCGCCCGATATGTAAGCGAGTGGGACGGTACGGAAGCGTTCGACTTGGTGTCGGAACACGTCGGCAAGATTCTGCTCCCCGGCCACGGAGAAGTCCTCACGATCGGCGGCGAGGCTCTTCCCGGTCCTGATCGATTCCCTGGTGCCCGGCGAAGAGGCAGGCGAGGAGCATTCGATCCGTGTCGACATCCCCCACGGCCGCTACCAGGTGCAGTCGCCTTGCATCGCTCCCCCGATGGGGGAGTTCTACCTGCACCGGCTGCGCGCGATCCCGGTGGTCGCCGACACTGCCGGAACGACGGTCTGACGGTCTGACGGTCTGACGACCGGCTCGCGGCCCGCCTCAGAAGGTGTGCCAGCGGACCTCGGACGCGCCGTCGCGCAGGGAGTTCACGCGGCGGCGGAATTCGGCCAGCGCCTTCGGGTCGGTCGGGGCGTGCTGGGCGACCCAGGCGCAGCTGGCCGTCTCGCGGGCCCCGCGCAGCACCGTGCAGCCCTTCCAGTCGCGGACGTCCCAGCCGTACGCCGCCACGAACGCCTCGTAGGACTCGGCGGGCAGCCCGTACCGGTCGCGGGAGAGGGCCATCACCACCAGGTCGTGCTCGCGCAGGTCGGCCGAGACGGTCTCCAGGTCGACCAGGACCGGGCCGTCCGGGCCGACGTGCACGTTGCGGGGCAGGGCGTCGCCGTGGATCGGCCCCGGGGGCAGCCGCGGAACCAGCCCGGCCACCTCGTCCGCGTAGGCGTCGCGGCGGGCCCGCAGGTACGCCGCGTCCGCTGGGTCGATCGCGTCGCCGGCCAGCCGCAGCCAGCGTTCGACACCGCCCAGCAGGTCCCGCGCGGCCAGCGGGAACGGCGGCGCGGGCAGGGCGTGGATCCGCCGCAGCAGCACCGCGAGGTCCTGCGGTCCCGCGGGGCGCACCGCGTCCGGGAGTCGGTGCCACAGCGTCACCGGGTGCCCGGCGATCAGCCGCGGCTCCGGTTCGGCCGCGCGGACCGCCGGGACGCCGGCCTGTTCCAGCCAGTGTGCGACGGCCAGTTCGTGCGCGGCCCGCGCCTCCAGGGCCGGATCCGCGCGGCTCACCTTCATCACCAGCTCGCCGATCGCGAAGACCGCGTTCTCGCCCAGGGCCAGCAGGGCGGCGCCGCCACCCAGGCCGGCGGTCGCCAGTACGTCCCTGGCCCGCGCCTCGTCCATTTCGTACCCCGGCTCCGGATCGTCGTGAATGCGCCAAGTCTCCCATCCGGGTGCGGGGGGACGGCGAAAGGGAATTGCACGAGACGTCTCGTCTCGTTATGGTCGGGGCATGACCTCAGCGAAGCCCGCACACATCGCCATGTTCTCCATCGCCGCCCACGGCCACGTGAACCCGAGCATCGAGGTGATCCGGGAGCTGGTCGCCCGGGGCCACCGCGTCAGCTACGCCATCCCCGCCGCCTTCGCCGAGAAGGTCTCGGAGACCGGCGCCACACCCGTGATCTACAGCTCCACCCTCCCCACCGACGACGACCCGGAGGCCTGGGGGACCGAGCTCATCGACCACCTGGAGCCCTTCCTGAACGACGCCGTCCAGGCCCTCCCACAGCTCGTCGCCGCCTTCGAGGGCGACGAACCGGACCTCGTCATCCACGACATCGCCTCCTACCCGGCGCCCATGCTCGCCCACCGGTGGGGAGTCCCCGCCGTTTCCCTCTCGCCCAACCTCGTCGCCTGGGAGGGGTACGAGGAGGAGGTCGCCGAGCCGATGTTCGCCGAGCTGAAGGCGTCCGAGCGCGGACAGGCCTACTACGCCACCTTCGGTGCCTGGCTGCGGGAGAACGGTCTCGGCGACCAGGTCGACCGCTTCCAGAGCCGCCCGCGCCGCAGCGTCGTCCTGATCCCCCGGGCGCTCCAGCCGAACGCCGACCGCGTCGACGCGTCCGTTTACACCTTCGTCGGCGCCTGCCAGGGCGACCGTACGGCCACCCGGGGAAGCTGGCGGCGCCCGGAGTCGGCCGAGGGCAGCAAGGTCGTGCTGGTCTCGCTCGGCTCCGCCTTCACCAAGCAGCCCGCCTTCTACCGCGCCTGCATCGACGCCTTCGCGGACCTGCCCGACTGGCACGTCGTCCTCCAGATCGGCGCGTTCACCGACGAGGCCGACCTGGGCGCGATCCCCGCCAACGTCGAGGTCCACCGCTGGGTTCCCCAGCTGGACATCCTGCGCCAGGCCGACGCCTTCATCACCCACGCCGGCGCCGGCGGCAGCCAGGAAGGACTCGCCACCGCCACCCCGATGGTCGCCGTCCCGCAGGCCGTCGACCAGTTCGGCAACGCCGACATGCTGGCCTCCCTCGGCGTGGCCCGGCACGTCCCGATGGCGGAGGCGGACGCCGCGACCCTCCGGGAGGCGGTCCTCTCCCTGGTCGCCGACCCCGAAGTCGCCGCCCGCGCCGAGGCGATCCGCGCACAGATGGCCACCGAGGGCGGCACGCGGCGGGCCGCAGACCTCATCGAAGCCGAACTGTCACAGCACTAGATTGCCCCCATGGCGAAGAAGTACGCGGCGCTGCTGCGCGGGATCAATGTCGGTGGGAGCAAGAAGGTCCCGATGGTGGAGCTGCGCTCCGTGCTGGAGGGGCTCGGCCACGGCGACGTACAGACGTACCTGCAGAGCGGCAACGCCGTCTTCAGCAGCGCGAAGAAGGACCCGGTGGCGCTCGCCCGGGAGCTGGAGGCGGCCATCGAGGCCCACTTCGGCTTTCCGGTGCGGTGCCTGGTCGTCGACGGGGCGTACCTGCGCGCCGTCGCCGACGCCTGTCCCTTCCCCGCCGCCGAACTGGAGGGCAAGCAGCTCCACGCCACCTTCTTCTCCGAGCAGCCCGGCGCGGAGCGCTTCGCCGCGATCGACGGGGTTGGCTACCTCCCGGAGGAGTACCGGCTCGGCGACCGGGTCCTCTACCTCTACGCGCCGAACGGCCTGGGCCGCTCCAAACTGGCCGAGGCCCTCGCCAAGCCCGCCGTCGTCAAGGGCATCGACGTGACCACCCG
This sequence comes from Streptomyces sp. NPDC030995, assembly GCF_055571215.1. Lineage (NCBI taxonomy): Bacteria > Bacillati > Actinomycetota > Actinomycetes > Kitasatosporales > Streptomycetaceae > Streptomyces > Streptomyces sp. NPDC030995. The sequence continues at coordinate 1,757 of NZ_JBVIFS010000015.1, read as the reverse complement.
CAACTGGAACACCGTCGCCAAGCTCGTGGAACTGACGCAGGGTTGAGCGGGGGCGCGCCCGGGTGGTTCTGGTCATTCTCCCGGTCCGTGGGTGGCCGTGATGGCCGCAGGGGCGGGGGAGCGGGCTGATGGGGAGGCGGGGAGGGGGCGGGCCCGTGCCCTGAACCGGCCAGAGAATGCGGCCGGAGGTCGTTGGCCGTATCGCACCCTTCCCGACCCCATTCCTTCGTGATGACATGTGCATGCCTAATTCAGGCGCCGGTCCGCATGAATGGAGAAATGAAGATGTTGCTCCGCAGACTGACCGTCAGTGCGGCGGCGGCGGCGTTATCGGCCGTGGCCGCACCCGCGCAGGCCGATGTCGCATCCGATATCGCATACACGCCCCCCGGGAGAATTACGGTCGACGTGGTCGGAGTCAACGGCTCGGGATGCGCGCAGGGGACGGCGGACGTGGCCGCAGCCTCCGACAACACCGCCTTCACCGTCACGTACAGCAACTACCTCGCCCAGGCGGGAGCCGGCGCGGGCGGTACCGAGTTCCGCAAGAACTGCCAGCTCGCCCTCCGGATCCACGTGCCCCAGGGGTTCACCTACGCCATCGCCCGCGCCGACTACCGCGGGTTCGCACACCTCCAGCGCGGGGCCTTCGGCCAGGAGCGCGCGAACTACTACTTCCAGGGCTCCGCGCAGACGGCCCGCACGACCCACCAGTTCAACGGCCCCTACACGGACAACTGGCAGGCGAGCGATCAGACGGAGTACGCCGACCTGGTCTGGGCGCCGTGCGGCGAGGAGCGCAACCTCAACGTCAACACCGAACTGCGCGTCTACGCCGGGACGTCCAACCCGCAGGCCCTGAGCTTCATGAGCATGGATTCCACGGACGGCAGCGTCAGTACGGTCTACCACTTCGCGTGGAAGGACTGCACGGCGGTCTGACACCGGCCGTCCGACACCGAGTGAGTGCAGGAACCCGACTCATGGTCAGGAGTGACAACGATGTCTCATTCCCTGTCTCGTACCCTGCTCACCATCGGCGCGGCCGCCGCGCTGATCGCCACGGCGACGCCCGCCGGAGCCGCCGGTCACGGCCCGCTGATCACGGCGCCGCCCGACAAGATCGTGATCGAGCTCGCCACGGTGAACGGATCCGGCTGTCGGGAAGGCACCGCCGAGGTGGCCGTCGCACCGGACAACACCGCCTTCACGGTCACCTACAGTGAGTACCTCGCGCAGGTCGGCCCCGGCGCCCCGCCCACGGCATTCCGCAAGAACTGCCAGCTCAATCTCCGGGTCCACGTGCCTTCAGGCTTCACCTACGCCATCGTCCAGGCGGACTACCGCGGATTCGCATTTCTGCAGCCCGGCGCCTGGGGCCAGGAGCGGGCGAACTACTACTTCCAGGGAATGCCCCAGACTTTCCATCGGACCCATCAGTTCAACGGGCCGCTCAACGACAACTGGCAAGCGACCGACAAGACGGAGTACGCCGATCTGGTCTGGGCGCCGTGCGGAGAAAGGCGCAACTTCAACATCAATACCGAACTGCGCGTGAATGCGGGCACGTCCAACCCGGCGTCCACCAGCTTCATGGCCATGGACTCCACGGACGCCAGCGTCAGTACCCTCTACCACCTCGCCTGGAAGGTGTGTCCGACCCCCTAGACGAGTAAGTCCGAAGTCTTCGGGGGCATGAAGCGAGGGTCTCGTTGATCCGTTTGTGACGACAGATCTCGAAACCCTCGCGACAGCAC